>JAKLGL010000001.1:529009-562946 GCA_022710645.1 Patescibacteria group bacterium
CTCATCACCAAAATCACCACTGCTTCAGGAGAAGAAAAGAAACTTTACGGTATGAGTTCGGAGAATGTGGAGATAACGTTTAACGGTGAAGGTAGGTTGCAAAGCGGTGAAGCCAGGGTTGTTTTTCCAACAGAGGTTCAAGAATTGATAGATGAAAATCAAAGTATTAAAGTTAATGTTACTTTAACCTCTCTTGATACTGTAAATAGTATTGCGGTAATAAATAAAGATAAAACAGGTTTTACAGTCAAAGAACTTAAAAATGGAAAATCTGACGCGACTTTTGATTGGTTTGTTGTAGCTAAAAGAAAGATAATCGATGATATCTTGGTTGATAATAGCAATGATGAAATTATTGAAGAGATTCCAACAACAACCTCTGATGACACAACTCCTGAAATAATAGTAGAACCGACGGTAACAGAAGAGTTGACAACTACAACTTTCGAAAATGTTTCTCCAGAGGTAATTGAAGAACCGGTTGTTATTCCCGAGCCAGTAGTTGAAACTGCTCCAGAAGTTACTATTGTTCCGCCGACAATTGAAGAACCTGCACCAGCGTCGGAAACACCGACAGAAACTCCTTCAATTTAATTTTTTTAAAAACAACCGTTAAATGACGGTTGTTTTGTTTTTTGAATATTGCTATACTATATAAAGTAAAGTTGTACAATTATTGTATACAAAATTTATGTCTTATTTTCACGCAATCATTATCGCTGTTGTTGAAGGAATTACCGAATTTTTACCGATTTCTTCCACCGGCCATATGATTTTGACCGCTGATTTATTGAAATTGGAATATAGTAAATTTCTTTCCACTTTTGAAATCAGTATACAATTGGGCGCTATTTTGGCTGTAATTTATTTGTATTGGAAAAAACTTTTTATAGGTATTGAAATTTGGAAAAAAATCATAGTTGCTTTTCTGCCTTCGGCGATTTTGGGTTTTACTTTTTACCCGATGATTAAAAAAATGTTAGAAGGAAATACCGTGGTTCTATGGTCTCTTTTTTTAGGCGGTATTGTTTTAATAATTTTTGAACTTTGGTATAAAGAACGAGAAACAGATATTTCCGAAGTGGAAAATATTTCTTACAAACAATCATTTATTGTTGGTCTTTATCAATGTATTGCTATGATTCCCGGGGTTTCTCGTTCCGCAGCTACTATTATCGGCGGGCTTACTCAGAGGATGAAACGAAAAACGATAATTGAATTTTCTTTTCTTTTGGCTATTCCGACTATGGGCGCAGCCACAGGGTATGATTTATTAAAAAACGCTTCGGCTTTTAATATTGATCAACTTCTACTTCTTTTTACAGGTTTTATAATATCTTTTTTTGTAGCGATTATTAGTATTAAATTTTTGCTAAGTTTAGTCAAAAAATACACATTTATTGGGTTTGGGGTTTATCGTATTATCATAGCTATTGTCTTTTGGTTTTTTATAAGTTAAAATAAAATTAACAATCTTTTAATCTTCTAATTTTTAAACTTTATGTTAGTTCGCGATCTCATGGACCCCAAGGTCCTTGCCGTTTATGTCGGTACAACTTATGAACAAGTTTTTAAAACTTTGCAAGAAAATAACGCCGGCGGAGCTATTGTTTTAGATGAAGATGAAAGGTTAGTTGGTTTTGTTTCTGAAAAAGATTTATTTCGTATTTTGTATCCTTTTTATACTAGTTATTACGATAATCCGGAAATGTATACAGATTTTGAAGAAAGGGAAGGAAAACCCGAACAAATAAGAAATAAGAAAGTCGAAGTGTTTATGAAAAAAGAGGTGTATACTATCGGACCGAACGAACCGGCGATAAAAGCCGGAGCTTTGATGTTAGCCAGAAGCACTGATAGATTAACGGTTATGGAAAACGGTAAACCTATTGGCACTCTTTATCGTAAAAACATCTTCAAGACGTTGTTGGAAAAAAGTTTGGGATTAAAATAAAAGTTATGATTATAACCCTCGTCAAAATTGACGAGGGTTATTTGTTTTATTTTTTGACAAAAATAGGTTAATTTAGTATAATTTTATCAAATATCTAAATATTTTTTATGAAATTTTCTCAACTTTTTACCAAAACAAGTAAAACCGCGGTTTCCGATGCCGACAGTATTAACGCTAAATTATTGACTCAAGCCGGTTTTATCACCAAACAAATGGCTGGAGTCTATGTTTTTTTACCGCTTGGTTTGAGGGTGCTCAATAAAATAGAAAATACTATTCGCGAAGAAATGAATAAAATCGGAGGAAATGAAGTTTTAATGCCGACTTTGACATTGGAAGAAAATTACGAAATTACCGGTCGCGACAAAACTTTGACTGATGTTTTTTACCGCACTTCCGGAGCCGGAGAATCAAAAATAGTTCTGAATCCGACTCATGAAGAAATTGTTACTCCATTGGTGCAAAAATTCGTTTTTTCTTATCAGGATTTACCTAAAAGTGTTTATCAATTTCAAACTAAATTCAGAAATGAAGCTCGCGCTAAATCAGGACTTTTGCGCGGTCGTGAATTTCGGATGAAAGATATGTATTCTTTTCATGCGGATGAAAAAGATTTAGACGCTTATTATGAGGAAGTAACAAAAGCTTATTTTAGGGTTTATGACAGATTGGGACTTGGAAATGGCAGGACAATTTTAACTTATGCTTCCGGTGGCGCTTTTTCCAAATATTCTCATGAATACCAAACTTTATCTTCTATAGGCGAGGATACTATTTATATTTGTGAAAAATGTCAGGTAGCGGTAAATAAAGAAATCGCCGACGAACAAAATGTTTGTCCTAAATGCGGAAATAAAGATCTAAAAGAAGAAAAGGCGATAGAGGTGGGAAATATTTTTAAGTTGATGGATAAATTTACCGGACCTTTCAAGTTTTTATATCAAAATGAAAAAGGAGAACAGCAGGTAGCACAAATGGGTTGTTATGGAATAGGTCCTTCGCGTATTATGGGTACTATCGTAGAAGTTTACAATGATGAAAAAGGTATTATCTGGCCGGAAAGCGTAGCTCCTTACAAAGTCCACTTAATGTCTTTGGGTAAAGAAGAAGAAAGTAAAAAAGAAGCGGAAAAAATTTATCAAGAATTATCACAGAAAAATATCGAAGTTTTATTTGATGATAGAGGAAACTCTTCTGCCGGAGAAAAATTGGCTGATGCCGATCTCATTGGTTTGCCGTATCGTGTTGTAGTTTCCAAAAAAACCATGGAAAAAGGCGGAGTGGAAGTGAAAAAAAGAAATGAAGAAAATGTTGAAATAATAAAAGCAAAAGATTTGATTAAAATTTTGTCTTAGCAATCTTTGTAATTTCTGTAATTTTTGTAATGTCTATGTTATTTTACGTTCGAGTCGATGAAATTTTTCTCAAAGGTAAAAATCAAAAAATGTTTTTTGACGTTTTACGAGAAAATCTGAAAAAGACATTATCCCCGACATTTATCAAGCGGACCGAAGGCGGTCTGCTTTTAGATATATCGGAAAAAAAGAAAGAATTGCTTGGCTTGATTCCCGGAGTCGCCAAATATTCTTCTGTATCTGTATGTAAAAATGTTTTGACGGAGATGATTAAAGCCGGATATAAAATATTAAAGGATTTCAAAGGGAAAACTTTTGCCATAGATACAAATCGTTCTTATAAAAAATTTCCTTTGAAATCACAGGAGATCAATAAAGAAGTGGGAGCTGAATTGGCAAAAAAATTCTCTTTGAAAGTGGATTTAAACAATCCGGAAATTAAAATTTCTATTTTTATCACCAAGGACGAAACTTATGTTTGTGGAGATGATGTTGAAGGTGTTGGCGGTTTGCCTGTGGGAACTTCCGGCAAAGTAATGTGTTTATTATCCGGAGGGATAGATAGTCCGGTAGCCGCTTATTTGATGATGAAACGAGGAGCTCAAATACAATTGATTCATTTTCAAAATCAAACCCAAGTAACACAAGAAGTTTCGGAAAAGATTTTTGATTTGGCAAAAGTTCTCAGTCAATATCAATCAAAGATAAAATTACACATTGTGCCTTTTGCCGGTTGGCAAAAACAAGTGGTGATGAAAATTCCGGCGGATATTAGAATGCTTATAACCAGAAGATTAATGTTCAAGATAGCTCAAAATATAGCCAGAAAAGAAAAATGTCTGGCGTTATGTACGGGTGATAGTGTGGGTCAAGTTGCTTCGCAAACCTTGGAAAATATGGAGGTTGTCTATATGGCTGCCGAAATGCTAAAACTCAACCCTTTATCCGGAGCCAATAAAATAGAAATTACTCAATTGGCGCGTAAAATAGGAACTCTGGATATTTCCAATCGTCCCTATGAGGATTGTTGCAGTTTATTTGTAGACAAACACCCGCAAACCAAAGCCAAAATAAGCCACATAGAAGAAGTGGAAAAGAGGTTGGACTTATCCACACTTGACAAAACTGAAGTTATATCATACAATATTAGTATGAGTTAATTAATTTTTTATATTATATTTGTATGATAAATATATATTCCACTCCGTCATGTCCTTATTGTCACATGGTCAAGGATTATCTCAAAAGTAAAAATATTTCTTTTACCGACTATAATGTGGCGGAAGATCATGATAAAGCCCAAGAAATGATTGAAAAATCCGGTCAAATGGGGGTTCCGGTAGTTGAAATTGACAATAATATAATCGTAGGTTTTGACAAACCGGAGATAGATAGGTTGTTAAATTTATAAATATAGACATGAGAAGATAAAAATATTATAATATGACCATATTATAATATTTTTTAAATTATATATGCTAAATGAAATAGTTTTTGACATAGAAACGCAAAATACTTTTGCCGAAGTGGAAAATGATTTTAAGAAATTAAAAGTTTCCGTTGTTTCTATCTATAGTTATGCCACGGATACTTATCAAAGTTTTTCCGAAGACGAACTGTCAAAACTTTGGCCGATTTTGGAAAAAGCGGATAGACTCATCGGTTATAATAGTGAACATTTTGATTTACCCGTCCTAAATAATTATTATTTGGGGAATTTATTGGAACTTCCGAGTTTGGATTTATTAAAAAAAATTAAAGAAAGTTTAGGTATTAGATTGAAATTATCGGATGTGGCCGAAGCGACTCTCGACAATATAACCAAGAGTGCGGACGGTCTGCAAGCTATCAAATGGTGGAAAGAGGGTAAAATAGACGAAATAAAAAAATATTGTGAGCAAGACGTGAGAGTTACCAAAGAATTGTATGATTTTGGCAGAACTAACAATCAATTGTTTTATAAAAATTTAGTTGGAGAAGTTTTACCGTTTGCGGTAGATTTTTCTTTTCCGAACGATCAGAAAGAAATTAAAAAATCAGTTAATTTTACATTACCGTTTTAATTATGTTTAGTTTAAAAAAAGAAACCGATTACGCTTTACAATTGTTAAAAAGTATTCCGAAAGATAAGAAATTTTGCGTTAGTTTGAAAGATGTCGCCAAAGAGACTGGTGTTTCTTTTTTATTTTTACAAAAGATTGCGCGAAAATTGCGTTTAGCCGGTTTGTTGAAAGCCGTGCAAGGGGTGAATGGCGGATATTCTTTATCCCGACCGGCCAATCAGATATCTTTGAAAGATATTATTGTGGCAATTGAAGGCGGATGTGCCGTATTGCCTTGTTATTGCGAAAAAAATAAATGTGCTTCCGCTAAATGTGTTTTGAAAAGCAAAATGAAGAAGATTAATGAAGATATTTTGAAAATTTTATCTAAAACGAAATTAAGCCAGTTTTAATATGTTGCCTAAACCAAAAAAAATTCATCAAGTATATTTTGATCATGCAGCTACTACATATACCGACAAGGCTGTAGTGAAAGCCATGATGCCGTATTTTACGGATATTTTTGGCAATCCTTCTTCGCTTTATAAAATCGGACGTGAAGCTCAAACAATTCTCAGTAATGTTCGTAAAACCGTAGCTGAACTTATTCACGCAATGCCGGAAAATATCGTTTTTACCGCCGGCGGTAGTGAGTCAGATAATTTAGCTATTTTTGGTACGGCTTATGCGCATTCACAAATCGGAAAGCATATTATTTCCATAGGCATTGAACATCACGCCGTGCTTTATCCTTTGCGTGAATTGGAAAAGCAAGGTTTTGAAGTTACTTATCTCAAAGTTGATAAAGAAGGTTTTGTTTCTGTCAAAGATGTGATTTCCGCTATTCGTCCGGATACGATTTTGATTACTATCATGTACGCAAATAATGAAATCGGCACTCTTGAACCGATTGCGGAAATCGGGCGTGAACTTTTGCGATATCGTAAAGAAAAAAATACCGCTTATCCTTATTTCCATACTGATGCGTGCCAAGCCGCCGGTTATCTGGATTTAGACGTAGAAAAATTACACGTTGATTTGATGACAATAAATGGTAGTAAAATTTACGGACCCAAAGGAACGGGAATGCTATATGTCCGTCGCGGTATAAAAATAAAACCAATGATTTTTGGCGGAGCGCAGGAAAAGAAATTGCGAGCCGGTACGGAAAATGTTCCCGGTATTGTTGGTTTTGTTAAAGCCTTAGAATTGGCGCAAAAAAATAAAGATAAAGAGTTTTTGAAAATTCAGAAATTATCCACTTATTTGTGGAATGAAGTCAATAAAAAAATCAAAAAAGTTCGTTTAAACGGTCCTGTAATAGGCGATAAACGTTTGCCGAATAATGTGAATATTACTTTTGAAGATGTGGAAGGTGAAGCATTACTTTTGTATTTGGATGAATATGGTGTTATGTGTTCCACCGGTTCGGCTTGCACTTCGGAATCTTTGGAACCATCACATGTTTTGCGTGCCATTGGTTTACCTTACGAATTTGCTCACGGTAGTTTGCGATTTTCTTTGGGAAAAGAAAATACCAAAGAAGATATTGATTATATGATGAAATATTTACCGCAAATTGTTGAAACTTTGCGAGAAATCAGTCCGGTGAATATGGGTAAAGAAAAACATCCTAAGTATAAATAAATTTACAATTTTTAATGAATTTTCAATTGTAAATTATAACATTGTAAATTCAATGAAAATTACAAAATTGAAAATTAAAAATTCTACCAGTATGTTTAAGAAAAAAACCAAAAAATCCACCGTAGTTAAAAAGACCTATGACGTCCGTAGTAAAGATGGTAGTTCGGGTTGGCTTTATACCGATAAAGTTAAAGATCATTTTTTCTCTCCGCGCAATTTTATGCATTTTGGCGAAGAAAAAAAATTTAAATTCAACGGTTACGGCCGTGTCGGTTCTCCAGCTTGCGGAGATGAGATGGTTTTGTGGTTGCAAATAGATCCAAAAACGGAAAAAATCAAAGATTGTCGTTGGCGAACTTTCGGTTGCGGTAGTGCTATTGCTTCTACCTCGGCGATGAGTGAAATGATAAAAAGAAAAGGCGGGATGAAAGTTGATGGTGCACTAAAAATAAAACCTCAAGATATTCTCAAAGAACTTGGCGGTTTGCCTGACCGAAAAGTTCACTGTTCTGTTTTGGGTGATAAAGCGTTACAGGCAGCAATAAACGATTATTTTCGTAAAACCAAACAACATGATAGAATAGTTGTTGAAGGTGCTAAAATTGTTGACCCTAAATTAAAAATTACAGATAAGGATATAGAAGAAGCTGTTCTTGATGGTGCGCGTACGTTGGAAGATATCCAAAATAAACTCAAAGTCGGTGTTAGTAGCCCAGAGGTTATTCCGGCAATTGAAGAATTGATTAGATTCTATACGGAAAAGTATTTCTAAGAGTCTATAAAGTCCATAATATCCTTAAAGTCTATAAAGAGACACGAAATGTCATCTCTGCCTTCGCAGGAATGATAGTGATAAAATTTTAATTAATTTAATAATTTAACTAATCTTATGATTCCAAAAGTAGACAGTGAAAAGTGTATTGGTTGTGGCGCTTGCGTTGCAATCGCTGGAAATACTTTCAAATTAAACGCTGAAGGTAAATCCGAAGTTGTTAATCCAACAGGCGATACTCCGGAAGTTATTCAACAAGCAGTTGAAGGTTGTCCGGTTGGAGCAATAACGCTGGAATAAGTAAAGAAAAACGCGTTAACCACGCGTTTTTTTAAATTCTAAATTCTAAACCCTAAATCCTAAACAATATTTAATATCTAATATCTAAAATTTTATAAATTTATCATTTAATTTTTGATATTGTTTAGAACTTAGAAATTAGAGCTTAGGGCTTATATTTTAGTTGCTTTTTTTATGCTTTTTTGTTACAATAAAGCCAAATATAGACGGTATAAAGTATGAATGGAAAGTTATTTATTATCGCTACGCCTATAGGAAATTTAGGTGATGTTACCTTGCGCGCTTTGGAAACTTTCAAAAGCGTTGATTTGATATTGTGTGAAGACACTAGAGTAACCAAAAACATGCTAGATCATTATAAAATCAATAAACAATTGATTAGTTTTCATCAACATAGCGAAATTGCCAAATTTAAAGAAATTGAAAGTTTACTTTTATCCGGTAAAAATATCGGTTTAGTTACTGATGCCGGTACACCGGGAATTTCTGATCCAGGTGGTCTACTCATTGAATATTTGATTAAAAAGGGTTTAGGGGACAATGTAGTGGCTATTCCGGGAGTTTCTGCCGTAGTGATGGCGTTGTCAATTTCCGGTTTTCCGACTGATAGGTTTATGTTTATGGGTTTTCCTCCGCACAAAAATAAAAGACAAAAATATTTCAAAGAAGTAGCAGAAAAAGAAGAGACAGTTGTTTTTTACGAATCCGGTCATCGTATTTTGAAATGTTTAAATGAATTAAAAGAATTACTTGATCCAAAAAGACAGCTCGTTGTGTGTCGAGAATTGACCAAAAAATTTGAAACGATTTATCGTGGAACTATTGATGAAATTATAGAGAAAATGAAAGATGAAAGAGGGGAGTTTGTAATCATAATAAATAGAAAATAAATTTTATACTTATGTCTAAGAAAGAAAAATTCTATCTTACTACCGCTATTCCTTACGCCAACGCCTCACCGCATATTGGTTTTGCTTTAGAATTACTATATACCGATGTTATGGCTCGTTATCAACGACTTCTTGGTAAAGATGTTTATTTTTTAACCGGAGCTGATGAACATGGTCAAAAGATTTTGAAAACTGCCAAAGAAAAAGGAATGGGTGTTGTAGATTTTGCTGCGCAAAATTCTGCGGAATTCGTAAACCTTGCTGATCAATGGAATATTTCCAATAATGATTTTATTCGTACGACTGAAGAACGTCATATGTCGCGAGCACAAGAATTTTGGAAAGCTGCGGAAAAAAGTGGGGATATTTATAAAAAGAAATACAGTGGTTTATACTGCGTTGGGTGTGAAGCTTATAAAACCGAAAAAGATTTGGTGGACGGGAAGTGTCCGGATCATAATAAAGAACCGGAATTAATAGAAGAAGAAAATTATTTTTTCAAGCTTTCTAAATATCAAGAACCATTGGAATTTTTATTTGAAAAAAATAAAGATTTTGTATATCCTCAAAGTCGTTATAATGAAATGTATAATATTTTAAAAAGCGGGTTAGAAGATATTTCTATTTCCAGATCAAAAGAAAAACTTCCTTGGGGTATACCGGTTCCGGGAGATGAAACTCAAGTGATGTATGTTTGGTTTGATGCTTTAACCAATTATGTTACCGCTTTAGGTTATAGTGATGATGAAAAATTATTGAAAAAATATTGGCCGGCTGATGCGCATGTTATCGGTAAAGAAATAAACCGTTTCCATTCTTTGATGTGGCCGGCAATGCTCATGTCTGCTGGTTTGGAATTACCAAAACAAATTGCTGCGCATGGTTGGATGACAGCCGAGGGGCAAAAGATGAGTAAATCCATTGGCAATGTTATTAATCCGTTTGAGATTATTACCAGATATCCGCTGGAATCAGTTCGTTATTTTTTGATGCGCGAAATTCCTTTTGATAATGATGGTGATTATAGTGAAAATAAATTTAAAGATCGTTTCAATGCCGATCTCGCCAATGGTTTGGGCAATTTGACTAATCGGGTGTTGTCCATGGTGGTGAAATATTGCGATGGTAAAGTTCCGAAAGTTCAAAATAAAAATGATGAGTTGATAAAATATTTGTCTGACGAAATTTGGCCTTCTTACCGCAAAAATATGGATGTCTGGCGTTTTGATCGTGCTTTGGAAACAGTTTCTAAATTTATTACTCATTGTGATCAGATGATTTCCGATAAAAAACCATGGTCTATGGCCAAAGAAGGTAAGATGAACGAAGTTTCCGATTTACTTTATCATCTTTGTGAAAGTTTGCGTCATATTGCGGTGATGATTTGGCCGGTGATGCCCGAAACCTCGGAAAAGATTTTGACTCAGCTTGGATTGGATGTTGCCAAAGAAAATGCCAAAAGCTTAGATGAATTGCAATCATGGGTAGAATTGACTGTTGGAAATAAAATAGGAGAATTGCAACCATTATTTCCCAGATTGGAGAAATAAAATATTGAATATTTTCGTACGTAACTTTATAAACTTTTAACTTACGCCTATGTCTTTGTTTGACATTACATTAATAATCATAATCGGAAGCTTTGGGCTTTTCGGTTTATGGTTTGGTCTTGTTCATACCTTAGGTTCACTTATTGGTATGATCTTAGGTGTATTTTTAGCTACTCGTTATTATGAAACAATGGCCAATTGGTTGATGAATATCACCGGTTGGCAAGCCAATTTTTCCAAAGTTTTGATTTTCATCATTGCTTTTTTTCTTATCAATCGTTTAGTTGGATTGATTTTTTGGATTATTGATAAATTATTAGGTTTTATTACCCGTTTGCCTTTTATCAACGGAATAAATAGGTTTCTTGGTTTACTTTTTGGATTACTTGAAGGTGCTATCGGTTTAGGTATGGTCTTTTATTTTATTGGCAAGTTTCCTCTTTCTGAGTGGTTTATGGGAAAATTGGGCGAATCTTTTTTAATGCCAAGTTTAGTAAATATGGCTAACATTTTAACTCCGTTTATTCCTGAAGCCCTGAAAGCAGTACAGAGTTCCATAGATTATTTCATCAAATAAGTCGTGTTTTGTCATTCTGAGCAAAGCGAAGAATCTGTAACAAACAATTATTTTGTCTACAGATCCTTCATTACGTTCAGGATGACATTTGATTATGAAAAAAGTTTTTATCGTTAATTTAATCCTTCTCCCGATACTTTTATTATCGGGTATTGTTTTTGTTAATTTGTGTTATAAGGCTCCGGTTTTTTTGGATAGCAGAGAAATTTTGGCTGTAGCTGATATCAAAGAAGTATCGGCGGACATAATTTCTTCCCAAGAAACTATTTTGGCCGAACCTTTTGACTTACAAATTTACGAAGATTTTTATAATAAAATTCCGTCAGTTCCGGAAAATTTAGGAGAAATTAAGGGTGGTATTGTTCCACATCATTTGTTAGCCGGTCATCTGCCCGCCGCATTTTTTAATAATCTCAAAAAACAAAATCCGGAAACAGTTTATCTTATCGGACCAGATCATTATCATGCGGGATCTGGAAAAGTTTTAACTACAAATTTATCTTGGCAAACACCTTACGGAATTTTACCGGCAAACAAAAAGATGGTCGAGAATTTGCAAAATCAAGGTGTGGCAACAAATGGTAATAAAGAAATATTTGCTAAAGAACAAAGTATATCCGCTTTGGTTTCTTTTGTTAAAAAATCTCTTCCCGATACGCAAATAGTGCCGTTGATTTTTGATTATACGGTCACCACCGATACTTTGGAAAAAGTTTATGAATATTTGAAAAATAATGTATCTGATAAATCCGTAGTTGTGGCTTCAGTGGATTTCTCCCACTATATGACTTGGCCGGTAGCGAATTTTCACGATGAATTTACCAAACAAGTTATCAAAAATTTGGATTATACGCGAGCGAATAAATTGGAAATAGATTCTTGGGGTAGTATCTATGTTTTGACCAAATATTTATCCGCGAAAAATTTTGGTAAAGTAGCTTACGAATTATCCAGTAATTCCGCGCAATTGATAGGAATTCCTTGGACCAAAGAAACTACCAGCCACTACAGTCCATATTTTGTCGCAGGTGACGCGCAAAAAGAAAAAGTCGGCAGTTTGTTGGTTTTTGGAGATATGATGCTCGATCGTAATGTTAAAAATAAAATAGACCAAAACGGTTTTGATTATATTTTGGGTAATTTGGCCGGACAAGAAAACAGATTTTTTATGGGAGTTGATTTGATAATGGCCAATTTGGAAGGTCCTTTCGCTGACAGTCGTCGCGCTACGACCAAAGAAATCGCTTTTCGTTTTGACCCCATGCTGTTACCGGAATTAAAAAAATACAATTTTGATTTGTTTGGTTTGGCCAACAATCATACGCTTGATATGAGTAAAACCGGATTTGACGAAGCAAAGAAAAATTTATCTGCCGCCGGTTTTGATTATTTTGGAACTCAATACAGAGTTGATAATGAATCTTTGATTATTAAACAAGTGGGGGATTATAAAATCGGTTTCATCGGGCTCAACGATACTAATTCAGCAATAGAAAAAAGCGCGGTGAAAAAATTGATTGATAGTGCTAAAACGCAAGACGCGGATAGAACAATAATTTTTATCCACTGGGGAGCAGAATACAAAGAAATTTCCAATACTCGTCAGCGAGAACTCGCACATTATTTTGTAGATAACGGCGCGGATATTGTTATCGGCCACCACCCTCACGTAGTGCAAGAAATGGAAATTTATAATAATCATCCGATATTTTATTCTTTGGGTAATTTTGTTTTTGATCAATATTTTTCCGTTCCCACCCAACAAGGTTTTGCCGTCGGCTTAATCATCAAAGATAAACAATTATCAGTTTATGTATTTCCGCTTCAACAAAAAGCCAGTGCCGTCTCATTGATGGAATACAGTATTGCGGAAAAATATATGACAAACTGGACGAAAAATTCCCGTTTGCAAAATTATCAATTCAATAATTTTAATTTAAAAATTAATTTATAAATATGTTGGATTTTAAAAAACAAATTAATGATTATATCGCTTGGGCCGTTGTCAGCGGACTGGCAATTTTAAGTTTTGGTTTAACTTTCTATTATTTAGATGTGGTAAACAATGATATTGATAAGATATCCCAAAACATCAGTAAAGGTTCGTTAAATAATTCTGTTGATAAAAAAATAAATAATTCGGAAAATAGTTCTGAGAGAGTGGCTAGAATTGTTCGACCGTATATAGAAAAATTTAAGGCGGTTACCAAAGATCAAATATTACCAAAAGAAGGTGAAAAAGGTAGGGATAATATTGGTGTTTATAATATAGTTGATGGAATAAAGATGTATGATTTATCTGTTGGTAAAAATATTGAAGTTTCTTGGAATCAGGCGGAATATTTAAAACAAGATGAGAAAATTAAATTTCTTACAGATATTAATCCTGGGTGTGCAGTAAGTAGTGAGTTGGGTGATTATGATGATTATTCATATTCATATTATGCATATAATTTTTTAAAAAACATTGCTAAAGTTGGTACTATCCAGTCCCCAGAGATATTTAAAGGAGATAAGGTGTTTTATTTTTCCTTTACCAACAACGAACCGTTTTCCGGAGCTAAGGATGTTTTAGGATTTTTTGATGATAAGACAAAACAGTTTATTTATTTTTATAACAATAGTTATGATAGTGGTTGTTATAACGAATCTTCTAAATCCGACTTAGAAGAATGTGGCTTGGAATTGCGAAAATGCAGTATGCGACTTTTAGATTCAGACAATATAGAATCTATTAATTTTTTTGATGCACGGATAGTTAAAAATTTTCCTGAGCTTGAATCTAAAGAAAAAGTGGAAATCCCTAATGCCGATTCTTATTTGTCACGGATAACCGGCGGTATCTATCCAAATGTAATGACGGAAAAAATCGATGGTTTATTGTTTGATAATGTATATAAAGCGGGGAAAAACGATAATTATGAAAATAAAAATATTGGGGGGTATTTTATTCTTTCACCACTTGGTAAACAAGTATTTTATGACTATATCCCTTATTTTTTAAAAGAAGAAATTTCAAAAAATGAAACGAGTGTTAAAGTGTATATTGGTAATATTGTATTTAATTCTGCTGAAGCAAAAAAATTGGGGAATAAGTTTGTTTTTGGTTATCCGCAGTACGGTGGTTGTGGTGGAACTTTACATAATAATTTAGGTTCGGAAATTGTTAATAGAATATTTAGTAGCGAAGAATTGTCAGTTGTCGGTAAAACAGAAAAAGGAGATAAAATTTATGAATTAAAGAATAAAGCAGAAGACACTTTTTATCAAGATAATTTTCAGCTAATGTATAACTTGAAGGAAAATTTTTTGAAGTATAAAGAGTCAATTGGTGATGTAGTTACCAATTCAGAACAAAATATTAGTTCATTAAGTAAAGAAGATTTTTTTAATCCAAATAAAAATTCTGATTATAAAACTTATTTGGATTCCGTGCCGTTTATATTTTGGAAAGATGAATTTGGAAATTGGCGTGTCTATGAAAGAGAATATTATTGGCAACAAAAAAACAGTATGACTTTGGCCGAATGTGGTAAACCAGTCATTTACCTTTATCCTCAAAAAGACACAAGTGTGAATGTTCGAGTCGCACCGAATGGTGGTTTGACGATAGTAGATCCTTTTTATCCAACAGGCGGATGGAATGTTTTAGCTACTCCGGAAAGTGTTTTAACCAATACCGATGGCAAAACCTATCCGTATTTATTCTGGGAAGGTAAAGCATACGATATGAATGTTCCTCAGCAAGGTTTTGTTTTAAAACGTGAAGAAGTAGAAAAAAAGATGACAGCACTTTTGGTCAAACTCGGTTTGAATCAAAAGGAAACAAAAGATTTCTTGGAATTTTGGCAACCGAAACTTGAAGAAAAAGATTTTGCTTTTGTGACATTTTTACCGCAAAACGAATTTGATGCTTTGGCTCCGCTTACCGTTTCTCCGCAACCGGACAAAGTGATCCGTGTGTTTATGATTTACGAACCTCTTGATAATTTTGTTAAAGTCGCACCGCTTAAAATAGAGACACCCGTGAGAACCGGTTTTACCGTAGTGGAATGGGGTGGAAGATTATTAAAATAAAATATGCTTTTCGATTCTCACTGTCACCTCCAATTCAAAGCTTACAAAGACGATTTTGATCAAGTTCTTAAACGTTGTGAAGAAAAACAAATGTTGCTTAATGTTGTCGGCTCGCAAATTGATACATCCGTTCGCGCCGTGGAGTTGGCTCAAAAATATGAAAATATTTATGCCAGCGTCGGATTACATCCTATTCACCTTTTTGAAACTCATGTAGACGAAGAAGAAGTCGCTTTCAAATCGCGCGAAGAAGATTTTGATTATGATAAATACAAAAAATTGGCGCGAAATAAAAAAGTGGTAGCCATAGGAGAATGTGGTTTGGAATTTTTTCATCTGCCTGCCGGACTGAATAAGGAACAAGCTTTGCAAAAACAAAAAGAAGTTTTTTTAGCTCAATACAAACTTGCGCAAGAATTAAAATTACCGATCATAATTCATGTCCGCGACGCCCACCAAGAAATGATTGATTTGTTGCGTGAGATAGGAGAACCGATTAACGGTGTGGTCCATTGTTATACCGGCAACTGGGAGTACGCAGAACAGTATCTGGCTTTAGGTTTGTATCTTGGTTTTACCGGAGTTATTACATTTCCGCCCAAAAAGACCGATCCAAAAGCCCAAGAAGATCTGCTTGAAGTAATAAAAAATTGCCCCTGGGACAGGATGCTTATTGAAACAGATGCCCCGTATTTGGCCCCTCAGAGCCATCGTGGACAGCGTGCTGAGCCGTGGATGGTAGAAGATGTTGCTTTGAAAATAGCTGATATAAAAAGAACGGAAACGGAAGAAATCATTCAAATTACTACAAACAACGCCAAAAAACTGTTTAAACTGTAAAATTACGACCGCTCTTTGACCTGGAGCGGTTTTTTTGTCCACAATTTTTTAAAAAACCCTTGACCGAGTTTGCTTTTTGCTGTAGAATGAAGCCGGCAGAAAATCGAAGAAAATCGCAAAATAAACAAAATTAAGCGAAATTATGGATAAACAAACACAAAAAGATATTCTGGTTCACAAAACATTCAAAGCGATGTTGAATATTTTGGTGATTTTTTCTTTACCGGCTTTCGCGGCTTTGTTTTTGGGAAAATTTTTACAAGACAAAATATCCATAGGTTTTAATATTATATGGCCTCTTTTAGCAGGGGCTTTTATTTTTTCTTGGGTGATGACTTTCCGTTTGTATTTCAAAATTTCGGAAGAGTTTAAAAAACTGGATCAAGAAAAAGAAAATTCCAAATAATTATGTTTTTTCAAGTACAATCGATGCGAGCCCCGGTTCAACCGGAAACATTGTTCAAAATAGGGGAATTTCCCGTTACCAACGCCATGACTTCAGGGTTGTTAGTTTTATTTATTTTAGTCGTTTTTTCTTTTTTGATTTCCAAAAAATCACAATTGAAACCTGGTAAATTTCAAACTGTGGCTGAAGTCTTGACCGAAGCTTTTTTAAATTTGATAGAACAACTTAGTGGAAGTAGAAAATTTGCGTTTAAAGTTTTGCCTCTCATAGGTGCTTTGTTTTTATATATCGGATTGTCCAATTTACTCGGTCTTATTCCGGTATTATCGGAAATAACTTACAACAAGACGACTTTATTTCGAACTCATACGAGTGATTTTAATCTGACTTTCGGTTTAGCTTTAGCTATGGTTTTATTGATTCAAACAATGAGTATTAAACAAGCCGGAATATTTGGGCATATAGGAAAATATTTAAAATTCAAAGAAGTGTTTTTGGGTTTTAAAGAAAGTTTTGGAAAAGGAATGTTTGCAATTGTAGATTTTATAATAGGTTTACTCGATATAATTTCCGAAATAGCTAAAGTTATTTCTCTGTCTTTGCGTTTATTTGGTAATATGTATGCTGGTGGAGTTTTGACTGCTATCTTGTTTGGTATGTTTGCTTTGTTTTTACCGCTTCCGTGGTTTTTTATGAGTTTATTGTCCGCTGTAGTGCAAGCTATGGTTTTTGGTTCTTTGATAGCTGCTTTCTATAGTCTGGCTATTGATGACGGTTCGCCAAAAACGGAATAAAATTTTTAAAATAATTTAATAAATTTAATAATTTATATTATGGATATCGAATCAGCACGTCTTATCGCTAAAGGTCTCTGCACCATCACCATGGGCGGATCCGCTATCGGCGAAGGTTATCTTATCGGTAAAGCTCTCGAAGCTATCGGTCGTAATCCGAAAATGGAAGGAAGTATTTTTTCCAAAATGATTATCGGTGTGGCTATGGCGGAATCTACCGCTATTTACGCTTTCGTTTGTTTCTTTATCGTTTAAATTTTGCGTTTTGTTTGTTGTCGAAATTTATTTTCGACAACGCCCTTAAACACAAAATAAAAAGTTTATGCAACAATTATTGGAAATTTTAGGAAAAATAGGTTTTGATTGGCACATGAGTTTATTTAATCTAGCCAATTTTTTGGTGGCTTTTTGGGTTTTGAAAAAATTCGCTTTTGGTCCTTTGGTAAAAATTATCAATGAACGTCAAAAGAAAGCGCAAGAGGTTTTGGAAAATTTTGATAAATCTCAAGCAGAATTAAGTATGGCCAAACAAAATGCCAAACAAATAGTAGACGAAGGAAAAACTATGGTGAATTACTTGATGAGCGAAGCGCAAACTGAAGCGAAAAATACCGTGGAAGGAGCAAAAATCAAAGCCAAAGAAGAAACACAAAAAGTCGTAGAAGAAGCCAAAAAAACCATTCAATCGGAAAAAGAAAAAATGAAAGAAAAACTTTACGAAGAAACCGCCGATCTGATAGTGGCGGCTACGGAAAAAATATTTACCGACAACCTAAAAGCGTCGGAAGATGTTAAGTATGTAAAAAAAGTGGTTGAAGATTTGAAAAAATAATTATGGCAAAAATTTTTCCTCAACAATTCGCCAAGATTTTGTACGAACTTACAAACGGTTTACCAAATAAAGATATCCCCGCAGCTATTGATTCTTTTATTTCTTTTTTAGCAAAAAATCAGAGCATCAAAAAGCTTCCTTATATTATTTCGGAGTTTGAAAAATACGCGCAAAAGATGGAAGGCAAAGAAGAAATAACCGTTAAATCCGCTCACGGTTTGTCTGAAAACTTGTTAAACGAAATAAAGAAAAATTTAAATTTACAGGGTGAGGTAAAAGAAGAGATAGACGAAAGTATTTTGGGTGGCGTGGTGGTGACGGTTGGAAATAAAATTTTTGACGCCAGTGTCAAAACTCAAATAAACAAATTAAAACAACAACTAATTTAAAAACAGTTTATGTCTTATACCAATCAAATAGTCAAAGCGTTAAAAGAAAATATCGAATCTTTTAAAAATCAAGCGCAAGTTGAAGAGGTAGGTTCGGTGATAGAAGTTGGCGACGGTATTGCGCGTATGAGCGGTTTGGAAAAGTGCCAAGCTCAAGAAATGTTGGAATTTCCAGGCGGAGTTTACGGAGTAGCGCTTAATTTGGAAGAAGAAACAGTCGGCGCCATCATACTTGGAGACTATAAACAGATCAAAGAAGGCGATACGGTCAAACGCACCGGACGTATTTTATCAGTACCTGTCGGAGATCAATTGATCGGCAGAGTCGTTGATATTCTAGGTAATCCTCGCGACGGTAAAGGTGAAATCAAAACCAAAAATTTTTATCCTTTGGAACGAGTAGCTCCCGGAGTTATGACTCGCGAAGCTGTAAAAAAACCGGTACAAACCGGCATTAAAGCTGTTGATGCGCTTATTCCCGTGGGCCGAGGTCAGCGTGAACTTATAATAGGTGATCGTCAAACCGGTAAAACCGCTTTAGCTATTGATACTATCATAAACCAAAAAGGACAAGACATGATTTGTATATATGTCGCTGTCGGACAAAAAGAATCGAAAGTGGCCAGATTGGTGGCTAAATTACAAGAAAGCGGAGCTATGGATTATACGGTAGTGGTGGTCGCTGGAGCTTCAGAACCGGCACCAATGTCATATTTAGCTCCTTATGCCGGAGTATCTATGGCGGAATATTTTGCCGATAAAGGTAAAGATGTTTTGATAGTTTACGATGATTTAACCAAACAAGCTTGGGCATACAGAGAAATTTCTTTGCTCTTACGTCGTCCGCCGGGTCGCGAAGCTTATCCGGGTGATGTTTTTTATTTACATTCTCGTTTACTTGAACGCGCTTGTAATTTGAATAAAGAAAACGGTGGCGGTTCCATTACCGCTTTACCTATTATTGAAACGCAAGCTGGAGATGTTTCTGCTTATATTCCGACCAATGTTATTTCCATTACCGATGGGCAGATATTTTTGGAAACAGATCTTTTTTATCGAGGTATTCGCCCGGCGCTCAATGTCGGTTTATCAGTATCTCGTGTAGGTTCGGCGGCTCAAACAAAACCTATGAAAAAAGTTGCCGGTAAATTAAAATTGGCCATGGCTCAATTTCGTGAAATGGAAGCTTTTGCTCAATTTGCATCGGATTTGGATCCTGAAACAAAAAAACAGATTGACAGAGGTCAACGCTTAACCGAGCTTCTCAAACAACCTCAATACAGTCCAGCTTCGGTTGAAGAACAAGTTGCGGCGATTTACGCTGTTAATAACGGTTATTTTGATACTATTGAAGTGGGAAAAATCAGAGAAAACGAAAGTAAATTTATTTCTTTTTTGGGAACGGCCAAAAAATCTTTAATGGATAAAATAAAAGAAGGTGAATGGAACGAAGAAATTGAAATTTCTTTGAAAAATGCTTGCGATGAATTTAGAAAACAATTTTTAAGTTAATATGGCGGTTTCGACCAAACTTATCAAAAGACGTCTCAAATCCATAGGTAATACCAAAAAAATCACTAAAGCCATGGAAATGATTGCGGCGGTTAAAATGCGTAAAGCGGTTGATGCCGCCTTACGAACCAGATCTTACGCTAAATTGACGCAGGATCTGCTTAACCATCTTTCTCGCCTGGAAGAACCGGATTGTCCTTTGTTGGAAACCAGGCCGGTTAAAAAAATATTATTGATAATGGTTAGTTCAAATCGCGGTTTGTGTGGAAGTTTTAATGCGAATATTTTCAAGAAAACCGCCGGTTTGATAAAAGATGTTAAAAATATATCCAAACATCGAACGATAAACGGCGAGGAAATTCCTCCTTCGGAAAAAGTGGAAGTGGAAGTTTTGGGATTGGGTCGCAAAAGCGCATTGTTTGCCAAAAAAAATAATTTGAAATTAATATCAGTTTTTGACAAACTCAGCGAAGTCCCGGTTTTTGATGAGAGTTTATCTATTTCCAAAACAGCTATTAAAGAATTTACCAATAAAAATTACGATAAAGTTTTGGTGGCTTATACGGATTTTAAATCAAGTTTATTTCAAGAACCGAAATTACGTCAGTTGTTGCCGGTATCTTCCCGAGAATTGGAAAAAATGTTGACCGATTTGGGAAAAAACGAAATTGTAAAAAATCAGAAATCTGAGAAAGAAGACGAAGAATTCGGTTTGGAAACATATTTGTTTGAACCTAGTGTGGAAGATATTATCAACGAAGTTTTACCGAAATTGGTGGAAATACAACTGTATCAATCTATGTTAGAATCAGCGGCTTCCGAACATAGTGCTCGGATGGTAGCGATGAAAAACGCCAGTGAAGCGGCGGAAGAAATGATTTTTGAATTGAATTTAAATTATAACAAGGCCAGACAAGCCGGTATTACCCAAGAAATAGCCGAGATTTCCGGCGGGGCGGCGGCTTTTAAATAAAAATTAATTTAATATTTATGAAAAACAAAGGTTTTGTAACGCAAATTATCGGGGTAGTGGTGGATGTCCATTTTCCGGAAAAACTTCCGGATATTTTCAACGCTTTAAAAATTAAAATGGAAGATGGAAAAGAATTGTTTTTGGAAGTTCAACAACATTTGGGATCCAATACCGTTCGCACTATAGCGCTTTCCACTACCGATGGTTTGCAACGTGGAGCTGAAGCCGAGGATACGGGCGCTCCGGTTACCGTGCCGGTCGGTCCGGAAACTTTGGGTCGCATGTTTAATGTAGTCGGAAAAGAAGTTGACGGTAAAGGTGAAGTAAAAGCGAAAAAAAATTATCCTATACATCGTAAAGCTCCGAGTTTCAAAGAACAATCTCCGAAGTTTGAAGTTTTAGAAACCGGTATTAAAGTTATTGATTTGCTTTGTCCGTTTTTGAAAGGCGGAAAAATCGGTTTATTCGGCGGCGCCGGTGTAGGTAAAACTGTGGTTATTCAAGAATTGATTCGCAATATTGCTTCCGAACACGGAGGATATTCCATGTTTGCTGGAGTTGGAGAACGCACTCGTGAAGGAAATGATCTTTATCGCGATATGGAAGCCAGTGGGGTTTTGGAAAAAACCGCTCTCGTTTTCGGCCAAATGAATGAACCGCCGGGTGCTCGTGCTCGCGTGGCTTTGACTGCTCTTGCTATGGCTGAATATTTTCGCGATGAAGAGGGTCGTGATTTGCTTTTATTTGTGGATAATATTTTCCGTTTTACTCAAGCTGGTTCCGAAGTTTCCGCTTTGCTTGGACGTATGCCTTCGGCCGTAGGTTATCAACCTACTTTGGCTACGGAAATGGGTGCTTTACAAGAACGTATTACCTCGACTGCCAATGGTTCTATTACTTCGGTGCAAGCTGTTTACGTGCCGGCTGACGACTTGACCGATCCGGCTCCGGCTACTACTTTTTCTCACTTGGATTCCACCGTGGTTCTTTCTCGCGCTTTATCAGAATTAGCTATTTATCCAGCTGTAGATCCGTTGGATTCCTCATCCACTATTTTGGATCCAAATATAGTTGGAGAATTGCATTATAAAACCGCTCGCGAAGTGCAATCTGTATTGCAACGTTATAAAGATTTGCAAGATATCATTGCTATTTTGGGTATGGAAGAATTATCTGAAGAAGACAAAATAACAGTTTCTCGCGCCAGAAAAATTCAAAGATTTTTGTCTCAACCATTTTTCGTTGGCGAACAGTTTACAGGTATTCCCGGAAAATATGTCCCGGTCAGTGAAACAGTTCGCGGTTTTCGAGAAATTTTGGACGGACTTCATGATGATAAGCCTGAACAAGCTTTTTATATGAAAGGCGTTATCGAAGAAGTCAAAGTTTAATTTTTATGAGTGTAGAAAAAACTTTAAAATTAACAGTAGCTACCCCAAACGGCATAGTTTATCAAGATTTGGTGGAAAAAGTAACTATTCCGACTGCGGCTGGAGAAATTACGGTTTTACCCGAACATGAAGCTATGGTTTCGGTTTTGAGATCCGGAGAAGTAAATATTACCAAAGACGGTTATACGGTTGATTTGGCGTTGTCCGGCGGGGTTTTGGAAATGCGTCCTGATAACGAGCTTTTTTTGATAGCCGATAGCGCTGAAAGAGCTGAAGAGATAGATGTTGAAAGGGCGGAAATAGCCAAAAAACGTGCCGAAGAGTTGTTGCAACAGATAAAAAATGTAGAAGACGTAGAATATGCCCGAATCCAAGCTATGATTGAAAAAGAAGTTACCAGATTAAATGTTGGTAAAAAGTATAAAAAAATAAAAACAAAATAATTTTTTTGTTTAATTTTAGCCAAATTTGCATCTTGACAAAATGGTCAAAATGTGCTATAATATACCCCGAGTAGCCAGTTTTAGGCTAATAACAAAAAAATATGAATTTAGATGAATTAATCGTTAATGGGGAAGGTTGCGGTTGCGGTCCGGATTGCGACTGTGAAAATGAAGAAAATTGCGCTTGTGGCGGTAATTGTGAGTGCGAAAAAGAAGAAGGAGAAGAATGTGACTGCGGCTGTGATCATGAAACAAAAGAAGAAGAAAACGCTTAAAATAAAAAGTAAAAAATCGCTCGGAAGGGCGATTTTTTACTTTTTAAAACTTATCTGGAGACAGGTAGGTTTTGTAATTTTTTAATCTTTAAATTCTTTGATCTTCCTGTTATACTACCATTGTATGTTTATCAATAATTTAAATCCGATTATATTCCAGTCAAGTTTTGTGTCCGTTCGATGGTACGGTGTTTTGTTGTCTTTTGGTATCTTAACGGCGGTCTTTGTTTTGATCAAATTATTCCAAAGTAAAGACTGGACAGTGGACCAAACTTTGGATTTATGCATCTGGTTGATAGTTGGGGGTTTGTTGGGGGCGCGATTGGGTGAAATATTTTTTTATAATTTTTCTTTTTATTGGCAAAATCCGCTAGAGATATTTTTTATAAATCACGGGGGTTTGAGCAGTCACGGGATGGCTTTGGGTTTAGTATTGACTTTAATCGTGTATTGTTTTTGGAAAAAATACGATTTTTGGTTAATAGCGGATGCTTTGGTGGTAGTTATACCTTTGTTGGCGGGGTTTATTCGTTTGGGAAATTTTTTCAATTCGGAAATTTTGGGCAGGATTTCTTCCGTGCCTTGGGGAGTTTATTTCCCGCGCGCGGAAATTTTTCCTCTTTTACGCCATCCTGTGCAGATTTACGAAGCGTTGTCATCTTTTTTGGTTTTCGTAATCTTTTATTTTATTTATAAAAAATATTCAAAGACGTGGTCGCATGGTTTTATCTTCAATCTTTTTCTTTTAGTCTATTTTTCTATTCGTTTTTGTTTGGAATTTTTTAAAGAATATCAAACGTCTTGGGAAAGTTATTTGACAGTCGGACAATGGTTGAGTTTTCCTTTTATTTTGTTTTCCGGCGTTTGGTTATCATATCGTTTGATGAAAAAAAGACGTTTATGAAATTTAATTTTGAACAGCAAAAAATAATAGATAATGTTTTTGGTGCACATCTCATTAGCGCTCCGGTCGGCACTGGTAAAACTACTATTTTATCCGAACGAGTTTTGTCGGCTTTGAAAAACGGGATAAAGCCGGAAGAAATTTTATGTTTGACTTTTACCAATAAAGCGGCGACCGAAATGTTGGAGCGTATCAAAGGAAAAATTTCGCAAAAAGAAATTTTTGAAAAATTGACTATAAAAACGTTTCACGGTTTTTGCGCCAATCTCGTGAAAAGTGAAGCTAAGGAACTTGGACTCAATACGGATTTTACGATTATTGACGAAGAAGAACAAATGCAGATTTTTGAAAACATTTTGGACGATTATCCGGAAATCAAAGAACAAAAAAACGATAAATTGTTTGACAAGATTTATCGTCACCGTTTGGTGGAAACGGAAAATCTTATTGGATGTTCCACGCCCCAAACTCCACTGAATCGCGAGGAAGAACAAATAAAAGATAAATATTTTAAAAAATTATCCGATCTCAACGCGATGGATTTCAACGAATTGGTGGTTAATACACTGAAAATTTTATATTTGGAAGAAAAATTAAAGCAGAAATGGACGAGCCGTTATAAATTTATCCAAGTAGACGAATTTCAAGATACACACTTGTCTGAATATCTGGTGGTAAAAGAAATGGCCAAAGTTCATAAAAACATCACATTCATCGGTGATTTGGATCAGACGATTTATTCTTGGCGAGGAAGCAATCCTGTTTTTATCGCCAAAATTTTTAAAAATCATTTCGCTCCGGTGCAAGAGCATAATCTTTCCGTAAATTATCGCTTTAATCCGTATTTGCTTTTGGCGGTTAAATCTTTTTTGAACAGTTTTGAAAAATCTCACACCAAAGAATTAACTACGGAAAACAGCGGCGGTAAAGAAAAATGCGTAACTGTTTTTCGCGGTTTTGATTTTAACGAAGAAATATCTTTTGTTATCAATGAATTGAAAAAAATAAGAGCGGAAGAGCCGGGGGCTACGGTAGCGGTTTTATCGCGGGGTCACCAAGCGATTCGTGAATCCGTAGTAAAATTTGAAGAGCAAAAAGAACCTTTTATAACCGTGGATAAATTTCGTTTTTTTCGCAGACAAGAAATTAAAGATTTACTGGCTTGCGTTAAAATTTTATTTAATAAATTTGATACCGAGAGCGCGGCCAGATTGATTCTTCGACCGGAAAAGATAATGACTGCACCGGCTTTCAAAAAAATGATTGAAGAAATAGGCTATTCCGGGTTGCGCGTTTGCGATTTTTTATCTTTTGCCAATTTTGGGAGAAGAGAACCTTTTGAAAAATTGATAATTGCTTTGGAAAAATCCAGGTTGGTGGTACTTGATACTGAAACTACCGGTACCAATCCGAATCGCGATGAGATAATTCAAATTTATGTGCAAGAAATAATTAACGGTAAGGTAGGAACAAAATTTCATTTTTATTTAAAAAATTCCATACCCGTTGGTATTTCTCAAGATGTACATGGTTTGTCGGATGAATTTTTACGCGCTAACGGCGAAGACCCGAAAGAAGTTTTGAAAAAAATCGCGGATTTTATCGGGTCTGACGCAGTGGTCGGACATAACGTCTATTTTGATATCAGAATGATAATTGAAAATTGTAAACGTTTGGGTTTTAAAACGGAAATTAAAGAATTTTATGACACACTGGATTTGAGTCGTCGTTTATTGCAAAGCGAAAATTACAAATTGACGACTTTGGCGAAAATGCTGAATTTAAGTTGCGCCACTCATAGCGCCGACGACGATGTTGCGGCGACTACGGACCTTCTTTTTTATTTAGTGTCGCGTTTGAAACAATATGGAAAGGATAGAGAAAAATTGTTTAAAGAATACGGCAATAAATTTTTGCCGTTGGCTTTGAAAATGGAAAACTGGCGAAAAGTTGTCCGAGATTTTCGTCCGGCCAAAGCCGTAGAATTTATTTTTAACGATTCGGGATTGAAAAAATATTACGAAGAAAACGATAAAACCGGAGAAAAAAGTAAAAATACGGAAATGTTGTTAAATTTCTTGGTAAATTTTGATGATCAGCAAAAAGACGGAGAAAACGCTTTGCAAGAATTAATAGGTAGGTTCGCTTTGGCTAAAAATTTGGATTTTCTCGGGTTGGAATCCGGTAAAACGCCGATTATTACCGTGCATCAAGCCAAGGGCTTGGAATTTGATTATGTTTTTATCATCGGCCTGAACGAATTTAAATTTCCGGCTTATAAAAGTGATCTGGAAGAAGAAAAAAGATTATTTTACGTGGCTTTGACCAGGGCAAAAAAACATATTTATTTGAGTTATAGCGATAACTATGTCAGTTCTTATGGTCCGCGTCAACAAGCCAGAAGTCGTTTTATTGACAGTTTGGAACAAAAATACGTAGAATACCTTTGATTTTCTTTATATTTTAAATCAATGTCAAATAAAGAATTTAATTATAAGTTCTACACCACCGCCTCTGAAGCCTGGGATGCTATGTACCAGGCGATTTTAGATTCTCAAAAATCAGTTTATTGGGAAATTTATGCTTTGGGTAATGATGAAATAGGAGATAAATTTATCAATTTGTTGATTAAAAAAGCGGGAGAAGGTTTGGATATAAAAATTATCGTCGACCATTTGGGCAGTTTTTCTTTATCAACCACGCAACAAGATAATTTGCGCAATGCCGGAGTGGATTTGATTGTTTATAATGAAGTTTTTAAATTTCAATTTAATTTGTATAAATGGTTCAAAAGAATTTGGCAAAGGAATCATCGTAAAGTTTTGATAATTGACGAAGAAACCGGTTTTATCGGCGGTGTTAACGTGACGGTTCAAGAAAAAGAGTGGGGAGATCTGTATTTGAAAATAGAGGGGAAAACAGTCAGACCGTTACTGCGTCAATTTGCTCACAGTTATATAAAATCCGGAGGTAAGAAAAAAAATGTCAAAGCTTTGTTTCACCCGATATTACTCAAAGAATTTCCTTCTTTGAAAAAGAAAATAGGATTTATTTTTCATGAGCCGATATTTAATCGGAACAATTCAAAATTGAAAAATTTTTATTATGATTTGATACGTTCGGCAAGACAATCAATCACTTTATTGACGCCATATTACATCCCTGATAAAAAATTTCTACAACTTATTTCGGAAGCCAAAAAAAGAGGAGTGGAAATAAATATTATTCTACCTTATCGTCCGGATCATAAATTTATCCAAATTGCGTCCCAGGCTTTTTATGAATTGTCGCGTAAAGCCGGGGCAAAAATTTTTCTTTTGCCCAGAATGCATCATGGTAAAGCCATATCCGTTGACGGTAAGTTTGGTTCTATCGGAAGTAATAATTTTACTCATCGCAGTTTTTATATCAACAAAGAGGCGGATGTTAATTTTCAAGAAAAAGAAATGGTTGCCGAATTAAACGATATTCTAGAAGAATTGAAAAAACAAGCCGTGCCGTACGATAGGAAAAAGTTTGTTGATTTTTGGATTATAAAAAAGATTAAACAATGGTGGGCGGAGAAAATAAAAAGAATTGTTTGATTTTTAGATTTATGATTTTTATAAATTATGCCTATTAAACAGGTCAAAACTCAAACCACAGTAAACTCAATTCCTTTGGCTGAGCGCATGCGCCCACAGGATTTTGACGGTTTTTTTGGTCAAACAGATATTGTAGGGCAAGGGAAAATTTTGCGTAAATTAATAGAAAGTGATGATTTGACATCGCTTATTTTTTGGGGCCCGCCGGGAGTTGGTAAAACAACTTTGGCCAAAATAATCGCCGCTAAAACCAAATCGCATTTTATCCAACTTTCTGCGGTGATGAGTGGTAAAGATGAATTGCGTGAAGCTGTAGCGCAAGCCAAAGAAATAAAAGAAAAAGAAAATCGTCGCACCATTTTATTTATTGATGAAATCCATCGTTGGAATAAAGCTCAACAAGATGCGTTGTTGCCTTATGTGGAGCAAGGGGATATTATTTTGATTGGCGCGACTACGGAAAATCCTTCTTTTGAAATTATCAGAGCTTTGCTTTCCAGATCGCGAGTCTTTGTTTTGAAATCACTTAGTGAAGAAGAACTATTTCAAGTTGTGAAAAGAGCATTGGTTGATGAAAATGTCGGTTTGGGAACAATGAAAATTAAAATAGATGATGAGGTAATAAAAACAATAGTATTTTTTTCCGGAGGTGATGCGCGAACAGCGTTAAATATTTTGGAGTTAGCAGTAAAGCTTAATAAAGAAGGAAAAATAGATAAAAGTGATATTAAAGAATCTGCACAAAAAGTAAATGTGGTTTTTGATAAACAGGGCGAAGAATTTTATAATTTAATTTCCGCGTTACATAAATCTATGCGCGGTAGTGATCCAGATGCCTCTATTTATTGGTTATGTCGTATGTTACAAGGTGGAGCCGATCCGCTCTATGTGGCGCGTCGGGTAGTTCGTTTTGCTTCCGAAGATATCGGGATGGCTAACGGTGAAGCCCTTATTCAGGCTAATGCGGCTTATGATGCATGTCATCGTCTAGGGATGCCCGAGTGCGGAGTACATTTGGCTCAGGCGGTAGTTTATTGCGCTAAATCGGCAAAATCCAATTTATTGTATGTGGCTTATGAAAAAGCAATGAAAGATGCGGAACAAACATCTCATTTGGGAGTGCCGTTACACCTCCGTAATGCTCCGACTCAATTTATGAAAGATATTGGTTATAGCGACGGATATAAATATAATCCCGATTTTGACGGTCCTGTGGAACAAGAATATTTGCCAGAGGAGTTGAAAGGAAAAAAATACTTAAAAAAATAATCTCATATGGATAAATGTCTACTTCATGTCTGCTGTGCTCCTTGCAGTATTGCCGTAATAGATGAATTAAAAAACGATTATGATTTAACCGTTTATTTTTATAACCCCAATATTTATCCAGAACAAGAATATCTCAAGCGTAAAGCCGAAGTTGTCCGAGTTTGTAACGAATGGAAAATACCGATGATTGATGCAGATTATGAAACACAAAATTGGGAAGAGTGCACAAAAGGCCTGGAAAATGAACCGGAAGGCGGAAAAAGATGTTTGAATTGTTTTGCAATGCGATTAAATAAAGCCGGGGAATATGCCAAGCAAAATAATTTTGATATTTTTGCTACAACTCTGACCAGTGGTAGAAATAAAAAAGCGGACGTTATTCATCCGCTCGGGTTTAAAATCGCTGAAAAATTTGGTTTGAAATTTTTGGATATTGACTGGAAAACCGAAGGAAGACAGGAAAAAGGAAGAAAGATGGTCAAAGACAGGGGAATTTATAGGCAGGATTATTGTGGATGTCGGTTTTCAATAGAAAACCGAACTCAAAACTCAAATATCATCCGCCGCGGCGGACAAAACCACAACTTAAAACCTTAAAATTTATAATAAATCGTCCCGACTTGTCGGGACACCAACGTTTTGACTTTTGAGATTAATATTGTATTTTTCTTCCCGTCGGAGCGTGTTCAATGCGTATTTCCACGCATTTCTTTTTTTTGAGCAAGTTGGGAATTTTTTCCGCCCATTCTATAACACAGATTGTTTCAGTATTCCCCAAATAGTCATCGATGCCGATATCCAACAGTTCGTCTTCATCTTTGAGACGGTAAGCGTCAATATGAACAAATTTTAAACTTTTTCCGTTAAGTTGAATGAAATATACGTTAAAAAGTGTAAAAGTAGGGCTTTTGATTCTCTGTTTAATACCAAAAACTTGAGCAACGCCTTTGGTTAATGTGGTTTTCCCGGCCCCCAGATCTCCGTATAAACACAAAATATCTCCACCTTGCAAAGTAGTAGCAATTTTTTTTCCGAAATCAACCAATTCTTTCTCGTTTTTAATAAAAATTTCTTGCATATATTTTCTCTTATTTTAGCAAAAATTATAGATATTGTCAACTTGTGCTTATTGTTGTAAAATATACACATTAAAAATCAGAGACGGGGAAGCTAAGCCCTGTCTATTCTAATCTTCTTAAATTATGTCTAAAGACAAGGTAATTTTGGCGATAAAGATACTTATCTACGCCAGTTTTTTTGTGCCTCTTTTGGTGTTACCGAGTTCGTTTATTTTCCCTTTTATCGTACCAAAGATTTTGACGTTTCGTTCCATTGTTTTATTGATGACCGGATTATATGCCTTGTTATTGATAGTTGATTTTGAAGAATACAAACCGAAGTTTACCCCGATAAACATCGCTGTATTCTTGTTTTGGCTTAGTTTTTGTATTTCCACGTTTACCGGAGTGGATCCATATCATAGTTTTTGGGACAATCATGAACGTATGTTGGGATTTTTTACTATTACGCATTATGTAATATATTTTTATGTTTGTGGAGCTGTTTTGAAAACTTGGTCGGATTGGCGTTTAGCTTTGAAAATATTTTTAATCGCCGGAACAGGGGTGATGTTTGTGGGTTTTTTGCAAGTTGGCAATCCTCAATTGTTGTTGAATCAAGGTTCTGATCGTGTTGCCAGTACGCTTGGTAACCCGATTTACGTTGGCGGATATGCTTTGTTTTTGTCAGCTATGGCTGCGTTGCTGTTGGCCAAAGAAAAAACCTTACATTGGCGTTGGATATTGGGTGCGATATTAGCTCTGTCTTTTTTTGGAATATTTTTTAGTGGTACTCGCGGTGACATGTTGGCTCTGGCTGTAGCTATTCCTTTGATTATTTTTTTGTTAGCCATAGCTTTGCGCGGTTATCCGAAAGCGAAAATTTATCTTTGGTCGTCTTTGGCTGTTTTTGTTTTGATTTTTTCAATTTTGTATTTTAACCGTCAAACTGATTTTGTAAAAAGCATTCCTGCTGTCGGTCGTGCTATTAATACATCTTATTCGACCATTAAAGCCAGCCCCCGTTGGATTGCTTGGCAAATAGCTTTGCAAAGTTGGAAAGACAAACCTATTTTTGGCTGGGGTCCGAATAATTATTTTTACGCTTTTAATTCTCATTATAATCCCAGATCGTTGGATTTCGGTTATGGAGAAACATGGTTTGATAACGCTCACAATATAGTACTCAATACTATGGCGGTTCAAGGAACTTTCGGTATCTTGGTTTATCTATTGTTGTTTGCGATAGCAGTTATGTCTTTGACGATTGCTTACAGGAAAAAACATGTGGATTTGACTATTTTTATTGTTCTTTCGGTTTATGTTATTTCTCATTTAGTGGAAAATATTACGGTTTTTGAGAATTTGACATCATATCTTTATTTTATGTTTGTTTTGGCTATGATTAGCCGTTTGACTTTGTTGCCAGAAAAAGATGAAAAAAATCAAAATGTTCAAGCAAACAAAAATTTAAGTTTAGGTGTAGTTTCAGTTGTTGGCGTAACGGTTTTTATTCTTATATTTATTTTTAACATTCAACCGGCGAGAGCCAATATGAAATCGCTTGATGCTATCAAAATGTTGAATTCCAATCCGCCGATGGCTTTGTCGTCCGTGGAAGACGCTATTAATTTCAAATCTCCGCATATTGACGATATCAGAAGCGACATCTCTCGATCCGTAGTGCAAATAGCTTATTCTTTGATGCAAAATCAACAAACAAAAATAGATTTTTTGAAAAAGATTTTAGATGTTTGTTATAGTGAACTTCATAAAAATACCGATTTACACCCTCTTGATATCCGTAATCAAATGACATTATCGCAAATGGCGCAAGTGATGGCCCAATTGAACAATGATCCTATAAAAATAGCGGAAGCGGAAAATTATCTCAAAGACGCTTTGGATAAATCGCCAAAACGACAACAACTGGTATATTCGTTGGCGATGTTACAAATGCAAATGGGAAAAACGAATGAAGCCGCGATATTGTTGGAAAATACCATAAAAGATAATTCTAAAATCGCGGAAAGTTATTGGCGTTTGGCTTATGTGTATAAAATTGTCGGTGATGATAAAAAAGTTTTGGAGATTTTGCAATTGGCGGAAAAAAACGGTGTAGTATTTACGGAAAATGAAAATAATATTATCGCGCAAATAATGGCGATTACACCTGCGACGACAACAGTGAAGAAAAAGTAGAAAGTTTATAAAGTTCATAAAGTCCCAGACATATGAAAATAGACAAGTTCGAAGATATAATTGCTTGGCAAAAGAGTGAACTTCTGGTTTTGGATATCTATAAACATTTTAAGAATTGTAGAGATTTTAGTTTTAGAGATCAAATTCAAAGAGCCGCAGTATCTATTATGAATAATATTGCCGAAGGATTTGAGCGAAGAACCAACAAAGAGTTAAGTAATTTTTTATTTATTGCTAAAGGTTCTTGTGCTGAAGTTCGTTCAATGTTATATCTTGCTCTTAAACTTGGTTATGTTTCTAAAAATAAATTTGAGGAATGGTATTCTCTAACAACAGAAATTTCCAGAATGCTTTCAGGCTTTATCAAAACTTTATAAACTCTATAACTGTACAAACCTTATGAATTTTACGAACTCTATCACCACCACTTTTTCGAACTTTACGAACTTTATAACTTTACAAACTTTATGAACTCAAAGCGTGCTTTTATCACGGGAATTACCGGTCAAGATGGTTCTTATCTCGCAGAATTACTACTAGCCAAAGGTTATGAAGTCCATGGATTGATTCGTCGTTCCAGCACTTTTAATACCGGGAGAATAGATCATCTCTACAAAGATCCTCATGTAAATGATGTTAAATTATTTTTACATTTTGGAGATTTGACAGATGGAAGTAATATTTCTCGTTTGTTGGAGCAAATAAAACCGGACGAAATATACAATCTCGGAGCGCAAAGTCACGTTAAAGTGAGTTTTGATATGCCGGTATATACCGGAAATACGGACGGTCTCGGAACGCTACGATTACTCGATGCTATCAAAGAAACGGGAATAAAAACAAAATTTTATCAAGCTGGTTCGTCTGAAATGTTTGGAAAAGTTCAAGAAACTCCGCAAAAAGAAACCACACCTTTTTATCCGCGTAGCCCCTATGCTTGTACCAAGGCTTATGCGCATTGGCTTTGTGTCAACTATCGTGAAGCTTACAATATGTTTATTTGTAACGGGATTTTGTTTAATCATGAATCACCGCGACGCGGCGGGACTTTTGTCACCAAAAAAATTACTGATGCGTTGCATAATATCAAGGAAGGTAGACAAGAAAAACTTTATCTTGGTAATTTGGAAGCCAGACGTGACTGGGGTTATTCCAAAGATTATGTGGAAGCGATGTGGTTAATGCTCCAGCAAGAAAAACCCGATGATTACGTGATAGCTACCGGAGAAACACATACAGTAAAAGAGTTTACGGAAGAAGCTGGAAAATATTTCGGTTTTGATATTATTTGGCAAGGAAGCGGAATAAATGAAAAAGGTATAGATAAAAATACCGGTAAAATAATAATAGAAATAGATGAGCGCTATTTTCGTCCGGCGGAAGTGGATTTATTATTGGGAGATTATTCCAAAGCAAAGAAAAATTTCAATTGGGAACCGAAAACCAAGTTTAAAGAATTAGTGAAAATAATGTGTGAAGCCGAAGAATATGGAGAAAAACTCTAAGATTTATATAGCGGGACATACCGGCTTGGTTGGTTCGGCATTGATTCGAAATCTGCAGTCTCAAGGGTATAATAATTTGATCTATAAAACTTTTGAGGAGTTAGATTTAACCGATCAACAAGCAACAATGAAATTTTTTGAAAAAGAAAAACCAGAATATATAATTTTGGCAGCCGCGAAAGTCGGGGGTATCGGAGCCAATAACACTTATCCGGCAGAATTTATTTATCAGAATTTACAGATTCAAAACAATGTTATCCATCAAGCTTATTTGTGCGGAGTAAAAAAATTGTTGTTTTTGGGATCGGTTTGTATTTATCCGAAATTTGCTCCCGAACCGGTAAAAGAAGAATATTTGTTAACCGGAACATTAGAACCGACCAATGAGCCTTATGC
>JAKLGL010000010.1 GCA_022710645.1 Patescibacteria group bacterium
TAAGTATCCCTAGATATTTTATTTCAACTCCAAGAAGGTTTATGTTCGTGGAGGGTATACTTTCTGCATTTTGGTGAAAAATTAATTGCAATAATCTGGGAATTCCAAATCTCATCAATTTGGGGAAATTGGAGAAAAGAAAGAATGCAACAAATGCTGTTATGATAATTACAAGAATATTAAAGGGAATCAATTTCCAGTTTATCTTCTTGTATCTTTCAACCCAGCTACTATCTGATATTGCTGCGAAAGCAAGTAAAATGATATTTACAGAAATCCATATGTACTTCAAAATCAAGAAAAACATTTTTCCTCCTCTATGGAAACGAATTTGTAAGGTTGTTAATGAACAATAACAATAGATAAAAATCCATTGATATCAAGCTAATTCTAGCATATAAAACCAAAAAGTTCAAAACTATGGGTCGTTAAATGCAAAGACCTCATCTTTTATTGACTTTTTTTGAGTAATAACATAAAATCCATACCTATGGCAGTAGAAAAAGAAACAAAAACGAAAAAAGTAGTTAAAACTTCAACAAAGAAGGTTGTAGATGTTAAAAAACCTGTAAAAAAGGTTGTTAAGAAAGCCGAAACACCAAAATTTGCTGTAATATCAATTTCTGGAGTTCAGA
>JAKLGL010000011.1 GCA_022710645.1 Patescibacteria group bacterium
CTGTAAAGGCAGATCAGAATTTGCGGAATCCTTAATAGAACGGACAAGGAAAAAACCAGCACCAATAGCGATGGCGAGAAAAAATCCGAAAACCAATATTCTTTTTTTATCAGAAATAAACATCTTACTTTAACTTAATAAGTTTACAATGATCAATTCACAATTTACATTGAATTTACAATGATTCAATTTATTAATTATTTCTTGTTTAGGGTATTTATGATTTTCTGAAAAATCATTGTTAATTCTTGGCACTCTTTCCATAATCTTCTTGCTTCTTCTTTTCTTTCTGGATTGCATTTGGCCAGCATTTGCAGCCAATATTTTGTTTCCTGCGCTTCTTTTTTGCAAATAAATATCTTGTTTCTGAAATCTTTTTTTGAACTGGCATTGTTGGCTTCACAATAATTAGCTCCGACTGATGTTCCGGAACGAACAAGTTGATTTATAACCGACTTATTTATATTGTCTAATTTGAAACTTTTGCAAAGAATTATAATATCTTCTCCGAATTTAATTGTTCTTTTTCCCAGATTGTATTCCTTGTTTGCTTCCATTGTAAAATTTTTTAATTGAAAATTTATTGTAAATTGAAAACTGAA
>JAKLGL010000012.1 GCA_022710645.1 Patescibacteria group bacterium
GCGGGCAATCCAGCCTGCAGGCAATTATGCAGGCTCTGGGAAGTTCCAGTCCCCTGGGAAAACCGCAAGACCAGCAACAATCCGGCGCATTAGTGATCAATACCATCCTGAACCTGGTCGGAAAAAAATAAGAACCAAAATTGCTTATAACGAAAACCCCTCAAATTTGAGGGGTTTTTGTTTCCTGATCATTGCGACTGCTTGCGTGTGAAGCGGCTGTGGCGGTCTGCCTGAATTATTGTTATCTTGAAATTTTGTCATCCTGAACGCAGTGAAGGATCTTAATCTTCGCAACCTTCTACGTATCCATCAAATCAACCACCCACAAAAGCAAGCAAAAATGCAGAGAAATAAAAAGTACAGGGGGAAAAACCTTGTTCTTCAGTTCAAGGACCCTCCATTTTTCTCAGGGTGACAAACGAAAAGCCCTTCGAGGATTCTCAAAGGGCTTATTATTCGGTTTAGTAGAAAACTGCGCGAGGCAGATCCTTTGCCTGGTGAACCCAAGCCTCAACCATTTTCTGAGAAGGTGGACGGCGGACAAGTTTCTTCTCGCCATTGACTTCCAAAATCTTCTTAAACAGGTTTTCAGGGT
>JAKLGL010000013.1 GCA_022710645.1 Patescibacteria group bacterium
AACCGCACGTTAATGTCGGTACTATTGGTCATGTTGACCATGGCAAAACTACTTTAACTGCAGCTATTACAAAAACCCAAGGTAACGCAAAATCATACGCTGATATTGCCAAGGGAGGCACTGTTCGTGATGCCAACAAAATCGTTACTATTGCTATTTCCCACGTTGAGTATGAGACTGAAAAAAGACATTATGCTCATATTGACTGTCCCGGTCATGCTGACTATGTTAAAAACATGATTACCGGTGCCGCTCAAATGGACGGTGCTATTCTCGTCGTTTCTGCTCCCGATGGCCCAATGCCTCAAACCCGCGAGCATGTTTTGCTGGCCAAGCAGGTAAATGTTCCCGCCCTTGTCGTCTTTCTAAATAAGGTTGATTTAGTCACTGATGCTGAATTTTTGGATTTAGTTGAAATGGAAATCAGAGACCTTCTTACCAAATATGGTTATCCAGGTAGCGAAATTCCTATCATCCGAGGCTCTGCTCTTAAAGCCTTAAATGGTGATGCTGAAGGTATTGAATCTATCAAAAAATTAATGGAAGCTCTTGATTCTTATATTCCTGAGCCTGTTCGTGAACTTGATAAACC
>JAKLGL010000014.1 GCA_022710645.1 Patescibacteria group bacterium
CCTGTGTCGGTTTCGGGTACGGACACACATCACCTGAAGCTTAGAGGCTTTTCCTGGAAGCATGGCACCAGCAACTTCCCGCAGACAAGCTGCAGTGGTCTCGGCTCTCGGCATTAACGAACCTCCGGATTTGCCTGGAAGTTCTGCCTACAACCTTTCCCCGGGACAACCAACACCCGGTATGCCTAGCCTTCTCCGTCACCCCATCGCAGTGATGCGTGGTATCGGAATATTAACCGATCATCCATCGACTACGCCTTTCGGCCTCGCCTTAGGGGCCGACTCACCCTGCGCCGATTGCCGTTGCGCAGGAACCCTTGGGCTTGCGGCGTGCGGGGTTTTCACCCGCATGATCGTTACTCATGTCAGCATTCGCACTTCCGATGCCTCCAGCCGCCCTCGCGAGCGACCTTCACCGGCCTACGGAACGCTCCCCTACCACGCCCCCCTTCGAAAAGGGGGGCATCCGCAGCTTCGGTAAACCGCTTAAGCCCCGTTGAATCTTCCGCGCGGGCCGACTCGACCAGTGAGCTATTACGCTTTCTTTAAAGGATGGCTGCTTCTAAG
>JAKLGL010000015.1 GCA_022710645.1 Patescibacteria group bacterium
AAAAAATTACAAAGTGAAATACTGTGTTGGTTGTGAACTGGAAAAAACTGAATCGGAGTTAATTGATGGTAAGTGTCCGGTTCATCCTAATATTTCATTAGAAATAATAGAAGAAGAAAATTATTTTTTTCGATATGCAAAATACCAAGATAGACTTTTAGAACTTTATAGTACTAGGCCAGATTTTGTAATACCAACTCATCGTCTTAAAGAAATTTATGAGTTTACAAAAAAAGGTTTGGAAGATTTTAGTATTTCACGTTTAAAATCCAAAATGCCTTGGGGGGTCCCAGTTCCTGATGATGATGAGCAAGTGATGTATGTTTGGTTCGACGCCTTGGTCAATTATGTTTCGGCAATCGGTTGGCCGGATGACGAAGCTAAGTTTAATCGTTGGTGGGTGGAGACCGGCGGGGTGATTCAGTATTGTGGCAAAGACAACCTCCGTCAACAAGCGGCGATGTGGCAGGCGATGCTCATGGCTGCTGGTTTGCCACCATCTCGTCAAATTGTCATTAACGGTTTTATTTTGGGCGAGGGTGGGCAAAAAATGAGCAAAAGCTT
>JAKLGL010000016.1 GCA_022710645.1 Patescibacteria group bacterium
TTGGAGAAAGATTTAAGGTTAATACCGAAAGAGCCAACACCGCTAACATCCATATTTCTACCAAAAGCGTAAGAATAATCGCCGGAAGCTGTGACATCATAACCGAGACCAAAGGAGTAGTCACCTAAATTTGATTCAGCCACGGTTGAAGTGTTGGTAAAGAAGCCGGCGCGTAAAGAAGCGGATTTAGGATGCCAGATAAATTGAGCGGCGTTTTCAACTAAGAAAGAATCCTCCATAGTGTCCCGACTTTGATTCATGGAAGAAAAGCTGTAGATACCGCCTTCAAGGGTAAATCTTTGAGCTGGTAAAACTTCGCCGGTACCAACTACCACGCGACCACCATTATTACCATAACTTGAACTAGATATATATACATTACCTCTACGAATATTAAGACCATTACCACCATACCAATCAGCTGTTCCACCGGGATTTAAGATTAAATCTCCCCCGTTCCAACTAGTACCCTCAGGTAACAACGGATAGAAGAAATCATCTTGACCAAGACCGGCTTCGATAAGGACACTTGTACCAAGAGCGCTGCCTGCTAAACG
>JAKLGL010000017.1 GCA_022710645.1 Patescibacteria group bacterium
TTATTTTAACTGACTTATTGATATTAATATAAGATGTCCATTCCACCGATCCTGCGCCCTCAGGAACATTAATCGTATCTCCTGCGGTTGCTCCATTGATACACGCTTGTATTTCAGCGACAGTATTATCCGCCGCCGTCCATGTCGGACTTGAACCCGTGCAAGCAGCTTCAACATTTTGGCACGCCAAAAACCCACTGAGAAAAACTACGCAGAAAATTGTTTGTTTAAAATATTTTTTTCCGCCAGAGGCGGATCCGCCTTGGGCGGACATTTTTACTTTCATATCTGATTTTAATATATCAATTTGTATTGATTTATATTAAGTCACCGCAAGTCCAGTCGGGCTGGCAGGTGCGGTTGTATCTGAACTTTCTGTCCTGAGCGGATGCGGATAGGTGTAGGGAATCCAATAATTTGTCCAAGTGTTTGTAGCTGTGCATTTATAAAGTGTACCGGAAAAATTTTTGGTATGTGAAGCTCCTTGATATTCTGTTAAGTTAGAATAATTGTCATTTGTGGCCCAATATGAAACTCCAGCCGTGCAAG
>JAKLGL010000018.1 GCA_022710645.1 Patescibacteria group bacterium
TATGCTCTCGCTTGAGAAGAAGTCTACATCTTACTCTTTGCTCATCTTGTGGCTTGTTATTGTAAGTAATTAAAAGTAAATGAAAATCGCTTTTGACTTGAACAGGTAGGAATATTCCTCTCTATATTCGAAGGGGTGGGAATACCCCCTTCGATACTACCCCCAAAAGACAAAAAAGAAAAATACTCAAATGCGAGATCCTTCGCAAAGTCGGCTCAGGATGACACCTCATCTGTCATTCTGAACGTAATTATCTGTCATTCTGAGCGTAGCGAAGAATCTCGCTTTTATGTTTCTGGGTGGAGTATTGATGAGTTTTTACTCACCCACTCGAAATACTACAGGAGCCCTGCACTTACGAAACTGAAGAAATCGTCGCTATTCTTGCCTAAGATGATATGGTCAAGCACCTTCACATTCACAAAGTTGCATGCATTTTTGATTTGTTCTGTGAGTGCTACGTCCTCTTTTGATGGTGTTGTGTCGCCTGAAGGATGGTTATGCACAAGGATAACAGACGATGCAAGGTTTATTG
>JAKLGL010000019.1 GCA_022710645.1 Patescibacteria group bacterium
GTTAATGACCCTTTTGAATAAAAAAACTCCCTAATTTCTTAAGGAGTTTTGTGGGCGATGAGGGGTTCGAACCCCCGACCCCCTCGGTGTAAACGAGGTGCTCTGAACCAGCTGAGCTAATCGCCCGATTAATGCTTGATTGCGTGTGCAAATATAGAACAGTTTTTTGTTTCTACAAATAAAAATGTAAAAAAATTATAAAATTTCTGCTACAACAAAAGTACTGCCGCCTATATAAATAAAGTCATTTGGACTGGCATTCTTTAAAGCATTATTATAAGCTTCTGAAACAGAAAGATATACTTTTCCGATTAATTCAAATGTCAAAGCTTTTTCCTTTAATAAATTTTCGTTTAAACCACGTGTAATATTGGGTCTACAAAAATAATAGGTAGCATTTTTAGGAAATAAAGGTAGAATATCATTTAAATCTTTATCATTGACTACTCCAAGAACAATATGAAGGTTTTCATATTTCTCTTTTTTAATTTGATTTATTACAATTGTAAGACCATGTTTATTAT
>JAKLGL010000002.1:0-209542 GCA_022710645.1 Patescibacteria group bacterium
ATTTAACATACAACGTGGGTTGCGCTCGTTTCCCGACTTAACGGTACACCTCACGGCACGAGCTGACGGCAACCATGCAGCACCTATCTAGCACCCTCGAAGGCTTGGGACGTTTCTGCCCCAATGCAGCTAGTAGTTGAGCCCAGGTAAGGTTCCTCGTTTACCATCGAATTAAACCACATAATCCACCGCTTGTGCGGGTCCCCGTCTATTCCTTTGAGTTTTAGCCTTGCGGCCGTACTCCCCAGGTGGCACACTTAACGCGTTAGCTTTTTTCAACGGCACTGACAGGGTCGATACTGCCAATACCTAGTGTGCATAGTTTAGGGCGTGGACTACCAGGGTATCTAATCCTGTTTGCTCCCCACGCTTTCGTCCCTTAGCGTCAGTTACGTACTAGCAATCTGCCTTCGCATTTGGTGTTCTTGCTGATATCAACGCTTATTACGACTACACCAGCAATTCCGATTGCCTCTTCCGAACTCTAGATTAGTAGTTTCAGAAGCGATCTTCGAGTTAAGCTCGAAGTTTTAACTTCTGACCCGCTATTCCGCCTACGGACCCTTTACACCCAGTAAATCCGGATAACGCTTGAGGTCTCTGTATTACCGCTGCTGCTGGCACAGAGTTAGCAACCTCTTATTCCTCAGGTACAGTCACAAATTCGTCCCTGAGAAAAGCAGTTTACGATCCGAAAACCTTCATCCTGCACGCGGCGTCGCTCCTTCAGGCTTTCGCCCATTGAGGAAGATTCTTGACTGCAGCCATCCGTAGATGTCTGGGCAGTGTCTCAGTCCCAGTGAGGCAGGTCACGCTCTCACGCCTGCTATCCGTCATCGCCTTGGTGGGCCATTACCTCACCAACTAGCTGATAGAACATAAGCCCCTCTTCAAGCGATAAATCTTTAAATGCGAATGACATATGTCCCCGCATTACCATCGGGTATTAATCAAGCTTTCGCCTGGCTATCCCCGACTTGAAGGTAGGTTACTAATGTGTTACTCACCCGTTTGCCGCTCGTAACCCAGTAGAACTCATCGAAAGTTTTTTAAAACTCGCGATAGGTTCTACCGGGCACGTCGCTCGACTTGCATGCCTTAAACACGCCGCCAGCATTCATCCTGAGCCAGGATCAAACTCTTAAAAAAAGAGTGTTAATCCCTTCGATTTGGATTCAAATCGAAAGATTTACAATAAAAATTTATAGATAAGGGTATTCAAATAAATTTGAATTCCCAAGGATAATGATGCAAGCATCAAAACCCTCGATGGAATTACAATTTAGGGTTCTTACCACATTTGTTTTGTCAACGTACTTTCTTTCCAAAAATTTTTAGAAAGAAAAAAGAGAAACCCAAAAATTGAAGTTGCTCTTTTTTCTTTCCAGTATCTCGCCTCCACGGGACTTAGAAGATTAATAAATTGTAGAGTTGCGTTTTTGCCTTTATTCAAGGTTAATTTTCGTAAGAGCAATATATCAATTTTAAACCCTACTGTCAAGTAAGGCGGGTGTGGATAACTAACCCAATAAAAAAGCCCTTTATTTCTGTTTTTTCCAGCGCCAGTTTTCAATATCTTTGTGGTTACCCGACAATAAAACTTTAGGCACTTTTAGTCCCATAAAATTTTCCGGTCTAGTATATTGCGGATACTCGGCGATAATTTTAGATTTTAGTCCGCCGCGACGGATGATTTTAGATTGATTATGGGTTTCGTCTTTTAAAGATTCTGCATTACCTAATACACCCGGAATTAATCGGCTAACTGTTTCGATGATGGTTAGCGCCGGCAATTCACCTCCGGCTAAAACATAGTCCCCGACTGAAACTTTTTCATCCACGAATTTATAAATCCTTTCATCAAACCCTTCGTAGCGTCCGCATATAAAAACCAGGCGATCATAATTTTTCGACAATTTTTCTGCCATGCGTTGATCAAACTTTTTACCGGCCGGATCCATCGCGAGAATTTTTAACCTGCCTACCGGTAGGCAAGGTTTAGAATTTTTAATTTTTAATTTTTTACCATCCGAACCTATGGCTCCGATCTTTTTCAAACAATCAAAAATCGGCTGGACTTGTAAGACCATTCCTGCTCCTCCGCCATAAGGGCTGTCGTCCACACGATTGTGTTTATCCAAAGTAAAATCGCGAAAATTATGTGAGATAACTTCAATCAAGCCGTTAGCTTCCGCTTTGCCTAAAATACTTTTGGAACAATAGTCGTTTATGATTTCCGGAAAAATTGTGAGAACTTCAAATTTCATAAAATAACTAATATCCGACAAAAGAAGTTAATTCTGAAACTTTGCTTGTTATAGTTTCTCCCACTTCCAACCCTGTAACAGCATTGACTGAAAGAGTACGGAAATATGAGGGTTTAAGATGGTTTGGCCTCATGGCGTCCGCTGTAATCTCACGCATTTTTCTTTCATTATCAATAAAATAATTCTTTCCGGCTATTTTTATAAACATGCCAGGATAAACAGAATTTACATCAACTGTTGTTGTGGTGTCTTTCACATAATATGGCCATTCGGAAAGACCGATAGTTTTTGCTTTATATTTGGATCCGTACAAAGAAACAATTGCATCATTGGTTATCGGATATAAAGTATTATTTAAACCAACAACATACAATTTATCTGAACTTAGATATTTTACCACTTCTGAACCATTGCGATAAAACACATGATAGGGCGCTACACTCGGCTGCACCAAATTATTAAATGATGTTTGAGAAACAGCTTTATAATAATTATAACTTTCGTCAACATTCCAAGATTTAAACACGTCACCATCTGGATAATAGTAATAATTATTATTCTGATCCAACCAGTAAATAGCCGGCTTGCCAGAAACTTTAATTTTCAATTTTCCTTCTATAACAGTACCGTCAATAGCGGTAATTTTAGTTATGCTATTTTTAACTACATTAGGAGTTCCTGGAACATTCAAAACCGCAAACTTTGTAAAGTGGTTAACTAAAAAAGTAACTGTGCCGGCAGTTGGGTTGATAACCGCCCCCGGAATTAAAATCCATTCGTTGGTGGTCTCATTCAAATAATAAACACCCACATTGGAAATATCCGCCGGTAAATCCAGCCCTGAAAAAGTGATGTTTAAATTGTTAGAAAAATTACTAATAGAATTATTGTTGCTGTCTGTAGCGGTAATGACATAAACCCCGCCACTTATTATGGAACTTCCTGCTGGCAAAGTAGTATTTACCAAACTTCCGACAACCCTAAAAGTCGCACTGCCGGTAAAAGAATTTGCCGGAATAACAACCTGGACGGAATCTCCTCCTCCGACATTATAAGACAGTGTACCTTGTTGTGTTCCATTGATAACCAGAGGAACATCAATGGCATTAACAACAGTTGACACGGAAGAGCCTGCTCCGCCCCCACCCCCGCCTCCACTACTGCAATTACCGGTACTGGCCGTAACAGCAATCGAACCTGTTTCTATATCATCATGATTTTTTGCTTTAACATTAAATGTATAAGATGTTCCGCAGGTCAAACCGGAAAAAATATAAGACGTACTTGTAATCCAACCGGAGTTGTTGCCCGCACGACTAACATAATAAGCACTCGAATTATCATCGGCCCAAGAAATAGTGATTTGGGTAGCGCTGTTGGCAACAGCGGAAACCGATGAAGGATTGACGGCTAAAGTATATGTGCCTTCCGTGGTTGTAATATAAGTAGACGTAGTGTCTAAATTAAAGGCAGCCACCCTAAACCAATACTGTGTATTTGGTAAAAGAGTATTAATTATTGTGGAAGTGGTATCAACACTTGTTGTAGCGGTAAAAATAAAACCTGAAGTACTGGCGGTAGATTTTTCTATTACAAAACCATCTTCGTTATCAGAATTATCTGTCCAAGCAATAGTAATTGATGAGGTGTTGACCGAAGAAGTGGTGATATTAGAAGGAGGAGTAGAGGTACTCTTTATCATAACCATCTCAAAATAATAATCGTCACTAGAAAGGATTTTGGTTGTTGAAGTGGTTATGTAACCATTCTTACTAGCTGTCACAGTAAATGGATTATATCCACCCTCAGTAGTCGAAGCAGGTGAAGAACTAGTCATTTTCCAAGCCAAAAAATATTGATTTAAATCCATTGAAGACATACCTCCGTACATCCTGGTTGTGGAAGTAAAATTTTGACCACCATAATTATCATGAATATCAATAATGACATTGGCTAAAGGATTATCATCGCTGTCTTTTGCATATGCTGAAATTCTTTCATAAAAATCTATATTTCCAATTCCATTTATTGAGCTGGAAGCCAAATAAAAATGTGAAACACTTACTATATTATCACTATCACTAGTTGAATAAATATCATAATAATAATTGTCATAAAATTGTAGAACATGTACAGTATTATTTTGCGAATTTTCCGCAAACCAAACACCATACCCACTATTACGATTTATACCCCATTCAATTTGATTAAATGAAGAATTATCAAGTTTAAGAGCGGCAATAGAAGCACCATAAATTTCAAAATCTTTAATGGTAGTACTACTAATACCTATTAAACCAATCCCATATTCATAACCTGTAGCATCAATTATAGAATTTTCACCACTACCCCTATTTCCTCCTAAAATCGAAAGTGAAGAAGTGCAAAAAGTTGAAGAAGATATAATAAATGGTTCAATGTTTCCAACGGATATTAAGACTTCATCCCCTGTACGAACAGCATCGTTTAAATAAAGCGTAGAAGTAATATCATAATTTTCATAATCAATCATTTCGGTTGTAGCAGAGGAATCAATATCTATACTACTACGACGGACGCCACTAAAAGCACCGACATCAGCATTTGAACCTTCCGGACCGCCTGCATCTAAATAATTACTAAAAGGCGCTAAATCTAAATCATTACTAGAATCTGTATCCCCTGTTTTAAAAAAAGGATAATTGGTAAAACTATTTGTAATTGTACTAATGTTATTACCAGAAAAATCTTGATCAACAAAATTATTTTCAAAATTCCAAAAACCATCATAATCGGAATATAAATGACTTGAATAACTAGAAGTATTAACTCCTAAAACATAGGCATCCGTACCTGAACTAGTAACACCAACATTAACCCAAAGATTATAAGTAGAAGTAATATTGGTATTATATCCCACATCTTCAAAGGGGGGGTTACCAAGATTTTCTATAAAAAGACCATCTGGACCAGAAACACTATCGTCATTACTAAAAACAAAAGTATTGTGATTAAAGATTAAATTAGATGTTCCTTCTCCGTGATACATTGGATCGTGTTGATTCCAAAATATTGCACCCTGACTTATCTTTAATTTTGAGACATCAACATAATTATGATGATAATTAACATTTGCAAAACCCGCAATACCCATTGCTCCTTGAAAATATCCTGAAATAACACCGGAATTAATATACTTAATAGTATTACTAGCTATAGTAATTGTAGTACTTTCATTATATCCATCAATATCAATGGATCCAGCATATTCATCATTTCTATAATTATAAATTAAATTTTCGCTAATAAGCGCCGTACCTACTACATCAGAACCCGCCCAATAATAAATACCATACCCACTACCTTCATAAGAAACCTTAAGAAAATTATTTGAAATTGTAGTATTTAAAAAACCACTAATATTAATACTGTTTAAATTTTCATTATAGGAAACATTAACTGTGCCCGTACCTCCTAAATTAATAGTTCCTGTAACAAAAGGGGTAAAACCATTATTAGTGACAGTCAAATCTGCTGCCTCTTCTGAATAATACCATGATATAATTTCTATATTATTAAAAAAACAATTAGTAATAGTGGTACCCGTGGTCATATTTATTTGACCTGTAACAGTACTACTAGGACCAATTATTGCTCCGCTATTTTGACAATCAAAAGTAACATTTTCATGTCCAAAAAAATCAATCGGATAAACCTCAGTAGTGGACGCATAGTCCGTAGGCACATTGATGGTGTCCCCATTATTAGAAATATCAATTGCAGCCTGGATAGTAGTCGTCACTACAATCACTTGAGGATCAGCCGCTAACACAGTATTTATTTTAAATCCAAAAAATTGAGGTACCAAAACCCCAATAACAACAAAACCAGCACTTAATAAAAAGTAGCTTGATATTCTCCTAAAAATATTCATAAAAAATATTAATTATTAATAGGATTATATTATATCATAAATAAAGATACCTGCCCATACTTGTTTTTAAAGCCAAAAACAAAACTACCCCGCCTAGTAAAAGTTCGGGGTAGTCAAGTTGTTTATAGTTTTAGATATCCAAGTTATCAATAGCACTTGTATCTACGGTTTCCTGGCGTCTCGGACCACGAGTACTGCCTTCCGGTTCATTGATTTTCAGATTAACGCGAGCGTTGTTTTTCGCACCAACGATTTTAAGTAAAGTGCGGATGGAACGAGCGGTTTGACCGCTGCGACCGATAATGTAGCCCATATCCTGAGGATTTACATCCAAAGTGAGCAAAACACCTCTCTCGTCAATAGTTCTTAGAACCTTTACATCGTTAGGATTGTTTACAATCGCTTTAACGATAGCTTCAAGAAATTGTTGATCTTGCATAATAGCAAATCTGTTTAATAATTAAATCGTAGCTTTCGACTCTGCTACTTTAGTTAACATTATAATTTTTTTTATTTCTTTAGTCAAAGAACCTATTGGGGACAACTTATTTAGCTTCTGCATTTTTCTTTTTTTCCGCTAATTTTGTTTGTCTCTTTTTGGAAAGAAAAACCGATTTCATCGGTTTACCGCCGATAATTTTATTTTTTAATAATAAATTATGGACAGTCGGGGAAGGAACAGCGCCTTTTTCCAACCAATATTTAATACGGTCGGTTTTGGGCAAAAATCCGTTTTCTTTATTATGCGGATTATGAGTTCCCAACAATTCAACATATTTATCTTGAGTGTCTCGGGCTTTTTCCGAAACAATCAAACGGTAAGTAGGATATTTTGCTTTACCCACTCTTTGCAAACGAATAGCTAACATAAAAACCTTTTTTATAATTTTAATAATTTAAGTGACTGTTTTGAAAGCGTTGCTATTATAACAAAAATCTCTCTTTTGTCAAGAAGAACCCCCTTTTAACAACATCTTTAATCGGATTCGTTTTTTAAAGTATCTTCTATTTTAACGCTCAACATTTTGGAAATACCGTCCATACCCATAGTAACTCCGTATAATGCATCGCAATGATGCATGGTAACACGATTATGAGAAATCACTATAAACTGCGATTGTTTACTTAATTCGTTCATAATCTTGGCAAAACGTAAAGAATTTGCTTCGTCCAGCGCAGCTTCAACTTCATCAAGGACCACGAATGGCGAAGGATTATAATTTAATATCGCACAAATCAAAGCGATAGAGGTTAAAGTGCGTTCTCCGCCGGAAAGAGCGTTTATACTTTTAATCTTCTTACCCGGAGGGTTAGCCGTCACATCTATACCAACCAAAATTTTATCTTTCTTTTTCGGTTTTATATTTTCACCACCCAAATCTTCAACCAAAGCAGACATGGCGTCGCCGGAAACAATTCCTTCTGGATTTTCCGAATTTTTTTCTTCGAGCTCATCGGAATAAATTTCTTGCAAATCAGCATCGCCTCCTTCAAACAAAATTTTGAAATAACGATTAAACTCGCTTTTTATTTTTTTGAAAGCGGCCACGCGTTTTTTCTTCATGATTTCATCCAATTCCAAAATCATTTTTTCCAAATCTTCTATAGCTTTCTTAAGGTCGTTTATCTGACCGGTAAGAAAATCGTAACGAGTTTTGGTTTGTTCGTATTCTTTGACAACTTCTTCATCAATACCGCCTATCAAACTCAATTGATATTTATATTTTTGAATATTACCGGCCAATTCTTCAACATCTGTTTGTTCTTCGGATTTTTTAATTCTTTCCACTATCAAACTTATCGCTTCGTTCAGTTCGCTTTTTACTTCTTCGTTTAAGGATTCTTGCTTGGTTTGCACTTTGGCCAAATCTACACGTAAATCATTACGCTTACCGGTAAGATTATTTAGATTATTTTGCACGCTCTGCATTTCTTCTTGCAAAGAAAAAACGCGCTGTTTTTTCTCTTCTTCTTTTTGATTAAATTTCTCCATTTCAGCGCTTATAATTTTCATTTTGCTTTCGCTATTCGCCAATTTTTTCAACAACGATTCTTTTTCCACAGCGAGTTTTTGCATCTGTTGTCCGTATTCTTCGGGACTCAATTTCAAAAAAGAAAGTTCTTTGTTTAATCCGGCGGCTTCTTTTTCTAAATTTAAATCTTCATTGGTCAAAAATTCGCTTTTGGCTCTGGCGGTCTTTATTTCCACTTCCAAATTCATCAATTTGGATTTAGCCGCTTCCAAAGTTCTTTCCAAATCCAAACTGCTTTGTTGTTCAAAAACCAATTGTAACTGCAAATCTTTAACTCGCTCTTCACCGGTCAAATTAACTTTTCCCGAAAAACCGAGATTATTTTTATTTTGTCTAAAACCGCCTTTCATCACACCTTGTCTCTCCACCAAATCTCCTTGCAAAGTCACCATACGTGCTTTTCCGATACCAACTCTTCTGGCTGCGCTCAGATCACGCACTACCAAGGTATTACCTAAAACAAAAGAAAAAATATTATCGTGTTTCTTGTCGTATCGAATAAAATCCAAAGCGCTACCCAAAACATCTTCATGTTGCAGTAGTTCTCTAAAACTATCCGTGATTTCTCTGGAAGTAACTTTATTCAATGGTAAAAAAGTCGCGACACCGAGACGTTTTTCGCGCAAATATTCTATGGCTTTTTTGGCAACTTCTTCATCTTCAACCACCAAAGAAGTTAAGTTATTCCCCGCCGCTACATCCAAAGCTAAGCGATATTCTTCTTCCACTTGCCCCAATTCCCCCACTAAACCATAGATCTTCCCCAGACTGGCTCTGGCTTCCAAAACCGCTTTGACAGTTGTTAAACCGGAAAGTTGCAAATAGTTTTGCTCGGTTTGACTTTCGAGCATTTGATTCTGCAATTTATTTATTTTCAGAGACCTCTCGGCTCTGTCCGCATAAAAACGTTCCAATTCTTTTCTTTGTTTTGATTCTTCGTTTTCCAACCGGGTCAATTCGTTTTGCGCCGTCTGTAATTGATGCATCAAATTGTCTCTTGTGCTCTGCAACTCTTTGATCTTATTTTCCAACCAACCTATATTTTGTTGTCCTCGTTGACTATACTGCGTATGCATCTGTCCGTCGACGATAGCCACTTCTCTTTCCAATCCGTTTTTTTCTCTGGCCGCTTCTTGGTATTTATTTTGTAATTCGTTAAAATTTTCTTGACGAGTCGCAGCGCGAGCCAATTCCGCCAATTCTACTTGAATGTTTTCCAGATTTTGTTGAACTATTTTGATTTCATTCTCGGCGACAGTCAAATTTTTATTTAATTCCTCTTCTTCATCGTGATTGCGCCAATACAAATGCAAATAATATTTTTCTTGCGTTTCACGCAAAACCAATTCTACTTCTTGACGTTTTTCCAACTTTTTTACCTGTTTATGAAGCATTTTCAAATGCGGTTCAACTTCCGCTATCAATCTTTCGGCATTATTCATGTTTTCCAAAGAACGATTCAATTTCAATTGTGATTGATGACGTTTGATTTGAAATTCCTTGATACCCGAAGCTTCATCTAAAAAATCTTTTCGTTCAGCCGAACTGACGGTAAGTAACTGATCTATCGTGCCTTGACCGATAACTCCGTAAGAATTTTCCGCAAACTGAGCTTTGGCCAAGAGTAGATGAATATCAAAAAGACGCGCCGGAGCGCCGTTTATCAAATATTCGCTATCTCCGTCACGATACAAACGACGAGTTATGACCACTTCTTGATATTCGGGCAAAATTCTGGCATCACTGTTATCCAAAGTCAAAACAACTTCGGCCATACCCATTTGTCCTTTCAATTGAGAACCGTTAAAAATAACATCTTCGCTTTTTTTCCCGCGAAGTGTTTTCATACTTTGTTCTCCCATTACCCATCTGATAGCATCGGAAATATTGCTTTTCCCCGAACCGTTTGGTCCAACCACGCCGGTAATACTAAAACGACCGCTCGAAGGCGGCATAAAATCTAAGACGGTTTTATTTGCAAAGGATTTAAAACCCTGAATTTCCAATCGTTTCAAATACATACGGTAATATTATACAATCTAAGCTCGGTCTTGACAATACTTCCTATAGTGGATATAATCGACGGCTATGGAAAACACAGCCAAACAAATCAATTACGAAATTCTACAAGCCAAAAAAATCTTGATAATTCCTCACCGCAATCCTGACGGTGACGCTCTCGGATCTATTTCGGCTTTGGTGGAATATTTAAATTCTCGAGATATAGAGCCGGAAATTTTTTGTGTTACCGAAGTTCAAAACAAATATTATTTTTTACCACATTTGCATTTGATAAAAAACGATCCGCTTATTTTTACCGATCCGGATATAGATTTGATAATAGTGGTGGACACCGGAGATTTATCACACGCCGGCGTCGATCAATATTTAAAAAATCATCCGGCTAAGATTATTAATATAGACCATCATGTTACCAATCCTCGTTACGGTCATCTGAATATGATTTTTCCCGACGCTTCGGCGACTACCGAAGTTCTGTACAGTTTTTTTCGATTTAATAGTATTCCCGTTGATCACCAAATAGCCACTTCTCTTTTAACCGGTCTTATCTCCGACACGGAAAATTTTACCAATGGCGCCACTACCAGCTCATCTATGTCGGTAGCTTCGGAGTTGGTTCGTTACGGAGCCAATTACAAACTTATCAACAACTGGCTTCTCAAAAATAAAACATTGAATATTTTACGTTTATGGGGAACGGCTCTTTCTCGTTTGAAAAAACATCCGGAAGTTGACCTGGTTTATACTTACTTGTTGCAGGAAGATTTCAAAAAATACGAAGTTGAAGAAAACGAAAGCGACGGTATCGCTAATTTTCTAAATAAACTTGACGGAGCAAAAATTTCCCTTATTATGAAAGAAACGGCGGAGAAAAAAATAAAAGGAAGTTTTCGAACAACTTTCAACGATACTGATGTGGCCGTATTAGCCAAAAAATTGGGCGGCGGCGGACATAAAAAAGCTTCCGGTTTTACTTATGATGGTACGAAAGATGATGTTTTAAAGAAAATCGAAGAAATACACAAAAATTAAAATTGGTGTTATAATTAAATAAATAAAAATTAAAATCATAAAAACTTTTTAATTTTGACCTACATTTTATTATGAATAAACAAAAAACATTAGATATGTCACCGACCTCTCAATTTCTAATTCCAACCGTAGTAGAAAAGACTTCCTACGGAGAACGCGCTTTTGATATTTATTCCCGACTGCTTCAAGATCGTATTATTTTCATCAGCAGCCCGATAGACGATCATGTCGCTTCCGTCGTTATCGCGCAACTTCTTTTCTTGGATAACCAAAATCCGGATAAAGATATCAAGCTTTACATAAATTCTCCTGGTGGTTCTGTTACCGCTGGCATGGCTATTTATGACACTATGCAATATCTCAAATCCGATGTCTCCACTATTTGTATCGGCATGGCCGCCAGTATGGCCGCGGTACTTCTTGCTGCAGGAAAAAAAGGTAAACGTTTTGCACTCCCCAATTCCGAAGTGATGATCCATCAAGTAATGGGTGGTATGGAAGGACAAGCCAGCGATATCAAAATCCACGCCGAAAGAATCATCAACATGAAAGAAAAATTGAATAAAATATTATCCAAACATACCGGGCAAACCATGTCTGTGATTGAAAAAGACACGGACCGCGACCATTTCATGTCAGCAAGCGAAGCCAAAAAATACGGATTAGTAGATAAGGTTATTGAATAAGTATGTCAGTCAATTCCGATAACACAAAGAAAATCCTTCGCCAATTTGCGAAGGATTTATCTTTGTTAAAAAGCAAACAAAAAGAAACTATTGAACGAAATATCAAAAAAATTGAAAAAAGGAAAATAGATGATATTAGAAAAAAATTAAAATAATATGCAAAATGAATACGAAAAATATAAACCCCAAAATGAGATGGCTGAAAACAAAGAGGTTTCTCCAGAAGTAAACAAAGATAAAGAAATCAGTCCGGAACAGGCCACAGAATTAATTCAACAACAAGTTGTTGAAACCATAAATATAGGTGAAACAACATTAAATACGACCATGAAAAAAATGGAGGCTACCCCCGAAGAAATCGCCCAGGCAAATAAAGATCTTTCGGAAATAAACAACGAAATTGCAGATCTTGGTGAAACCACAACTCAAGAAATCACTGAGTCTACGGAAAGTTCCTCTGAAAAATATGACATTCTTCCAGATGAAAGTCCGGAACATTATATATATAGAATTTCTAAACCAGTGGAAGTAAACAAACTTACCAAAGGAAAAGGCAGGGAAAAACGTTTTTTGCAAAAATTAAATGAAGAAGAATTACAACAAATTATAAAAAACATTTCGGAAAAGACAGATACAGATAAAAAGTTCGACAAAGAAAAAAATCTAAAAAATTTAGCAAAAATTTACTTAGATGTTTATTCGGCTGGAAATTTCTCTGACCCGAACAGAGAAAGAAACGCACAATCTTTTTCAGAAACTGATCAAGGAAGAAGTTTTTTTTATACTAGAACTATAGGGGGAGATAATATTCCTTATTCAGAAAGTTTATTTTCACTGCCAATCAACACTGAAGAACATCCTTCTGTTAAGGAATATTATAAAAAATTATTAGATAATAAAAATATATTATTACTTGGCGGAGGTGATTCAATAGAAGATTTATTGAAAGATCCTGATATCAAACCCAATAAAATAATTAATGCCGACCCTTTTCTCAAAAAAGAATCTTTTGATAAAAATCCACAAAGCAACTATTATAATTTAGATAAAAAAGCAGATGATCCAGCTCTACCTGATTATTTTGCAGAACAAAATATCAAAGCTGACGAAATTTGGGCTTCATACTCCGTGCCTTTATATTTAAAAGATGCGAAAGAAATTACAAATTTATTTGCAAATATAAAAAATGTTTTAGCGGAAAATGGTACTTGTCGTATTTATCCCCTTTCCACAACTTTTAATGAAAATCTCGAAGAAATGAATAAAGCTTTAAAAGATTCCCTAAAGGAGATGATAGATACTGGGGAATTTAATATAGAAAAAACAGGACAATTATTAACAATAGTTAAAATCAAAAAAGATAACCTAGAAAAAAATACTGAAATTCCACCTACTATCGACAAAAAAGAAAATACCGTTATATCAATGACGGATTTAAAAAATATAGCAACACAAACGGGTGAGACAATTTTATATCATGGCGGTTTGCCTGATAACATTAGTATGGATAGTATTGATCTAAACAAAACTGATTCTAAACAAAATAAAAAAGGTAAAACTTACGGAGGTTTTTATTTATCTGACGAAACTTCTAAAAATTGGTCTGAACAATATGCAAAAACAGGCAGTAATAATGTGCATGGTTTTCTCGTAGATAAAGGAAGCCGAGTGTTGGAAATAACAGATAGAGATATAGATAGACTTTCCCAAGAAAAACGTGATGAACTTGCCAAAGAGTACGATTTGGTAAAAGGTAAAGATTTATTAGGCAGAACTCAATTTGTTTTACTTAATAAAGACATAATAAAAGGATTGGGAGTAGAAAAAATAGAAGACTAAATATTAAAAAATATAAAAAATGGCTAAAATTAGCCATTTTTTAATATTTATCCATAACCCCCCTTGACAAAACCTTCAAAGTATGCTATAGTATGCAGTTGCTAAAGATCGTTACAGCCGATTCTTTGGCCGCGGAAAAATGCTTTGTTTTTCAAAAAAGTATCTTTCCGTAACAGACAAGCATGGAAGATAGATTATCGGGAGCATTTGGCTTCGGCTGAATCTTTTCAATGATCTATCTTCTCGTTACGGATTACCAAGGGGGGGAGACCCTCCCCCAAAAAGTAACAACCCCCGTTCGCGAAAGCGAGCGGGGTTTTATTTTACGGTGTCACAGTCGTATTGGTTGTTACGGGAGTATTAATCGTTTCATTATCAACTGTCAAACTAGAAGTAGCTAAAGGTAAAGTCGAAGTCGCTCCCGGACCAACCAAACAAATTTTCGGCAACGGACGATAATAACTGGTAAAAGTACGTTCTATTTTTTCACTGGTACTGGTAAAACGAGTATAGAGAAAACTACTAACTGCGCCGCGAAAAGCATTTTGACATTTTGTTTCTCCGGGTTTTAATTCTTCGCTGACTTTTTCTATCGGATCACCGGATGGAATCCAACGCGAGACGATAGGATGAGTGTAAAAACCCTGTCGACCATCCGACTTACCCCAAAGTAAAAATTCCAATTTCTGTTTTTTAAAATCTATTTTTGTTTGCAACAAAAGATAACTGCCGGTGTCATTTTTAAATCTAAAATCTAAAATAGGCTCGTAAAGCGCGGCATCGGTTCCGGGATTTTTATTTACCGGATCGGCATAATAACTGACGACCAAACTGTGGTTATGGCGTTCTGTAATATCCATACCTGAATTCATCGCCATACGAAAAAGAGTTGTTCCGATTTGACACATTCCTCCGCCGATTTCTTTTTCTATTTTATCGCCTTTTATCACTTCTTCCGGCAAATAACCGTTTTCTGCTGTAAAAGGTCCGGCATATTTAACAGCGGAAAATTCTTCATCCGGAGCTATCAGAGTTCCATTGAGACGCTCCACGGCATGCGCAATATTTTTTATACGATTACTATGACTGTCCAAGAAAGTAGAAATACCCGTACCCAAGAGGTCTTTGATCCCTAGATCGTTTATCTGGCCCAATTTCAACTCCGATTCTGTTTTTTCCACAATCAAACTTACCGCCGGAGTCGTTGTTCTTTGTTCGCAAGTTCGCTGTTTAAAATTATTTGTTATTTCAGTTATAGATTTTTCTATATCCAAATTCAAACCTTTTTCTCCGCTTTTGAATTCTCGCACTTTTCCGTCAACAATAGAAAATTTCGGATTTTCAACCGGCACATCCACGATGCTTTTGACGCTTTGCAAATAAGCGACAATTTTTTCACGATTGAGATCAAAATACAAATTACCACCATCGTCTTTGTCGGCTGATAACCATTTACTTATCTCTCCGACGCGAATAGTAAAATCTTCCTCGTTTCCTTCCAGGTTTTTATAGCTCAGAGTCAAATCACCGCAATTGATCAATTTTTGTATTTGTTCTTGTCGATTCTGTAAATCTCCGGAAAGAACTTTTGGCAAGAATTGATGACGTTCTATTTTAACGGTTTCCAAATTTAGATTTTTCAAATTTTTCGCCGTATCTTCGGTAATTTTGTCATAATCGAAAACTTGACCGATTTTTTCCGAAACAATTTCGTATTTAAGTGGCATCAGTGAAGTTATTTGTATATCGGCATTATGAGCTTTATCTTCGCTTTTATCCAAAGATAAGCGTAAATTTTCCTTAAAATTAAAAGTATCAAATTTTAAATCAAATTCTGTTTTTTTGTTTTTTATCAAAAGCCATAATGGATCGACATATTGTCGCCAACCGGAACTCTCTCTACCGTAAGACATAACTTTATTTACAAATTCTTCGCTGTAAAAATTGATAAGCGGCAAGCTATCTTCCCCTCTTATTAACACTGTCTCCACTTTGAAATCGCGACGATCGCCGTTTTCCAAAAGAAAATAATTCAAATCTTCGGCCATCAAACGATCATTGAGGTTGTCCACGAAATTTTTCAATTCCTCTTTTTTCATACCGCCCAAATCATAAGCGCCCAAAAATATTCCCGGATAAACGCGATCAGTATAATATTTTTTATAAACAAAAACACTTGCGATAAAACAAGCGCCTAATACCAAAACAACGGCTAAAATTTTGAGAATTGTTTTTAGTCGTTTTCGAGGTTGTTCTTGCTGGAGAACTGGGATTTGCACACCCGGAATATTTTCCATATTATTCTTCAACTATATATACGGGAATATTCACATCGCTTTTGGCTTTGGGGATACGAATAGTCAATAATCCGTTTCTATATTCCGCATTGGCATTTTCCACTTTTACATCCGTCGGCATGACTATACTGCGAGAAAATTTACCAAAATAACACTCTTTGTGATGATAATATGCGCCACTTGGGATATTACTATAGCGCTCTCCTTTGATAGTTAGTAGATCATTATGCAAATGTAATTCCAAATTTTTGGCCAATGTGCCAGCCATCGGACATAACACAATAATTTCAGTTTCCGTTTCCGCCACATCTGCGCTTAACTGCCCTATTTCATTATTATCTTCCGATGTCAGAGGTTTAAAAAAATCCTCGGAAAAATAATTTTCTGGTTGCAAATCCAAATTCAAATTGATTTTAGTAAATTTATCCGACATATTCATATTTAAAAACCGCCTGTTTCCAAGCGGTTTTATTATACAATAAATAAGAAAAAGAGGCAAAACTTAGGCATTGGCAATAGTGCCTTTTTCACGAGCGCTTTTAAACATAGATATTTGGTCTTCCACTCTTGTTAATCTGTCTATTTCAGCCGCAGACGGATTTACCTTGCTTAACAAATTACCTCTTTCTCGCAACAAATCTCCCAAGGCTTCCCTTGCTTCATTGTCAAAATCCGTAGATGATAAATCGATAACCGGAACATCCTCGGACATTCTGGCGTTTTTAAATTTGAAATTTTCCGCTCCGGTCGGAGCACCGTTAGAATCACGCATAATTTACAATTTTAAATTTTATTTAAAAATAATAACATGTTTTACTTGAATTGACAAAATTTATGTCACAATAACCGCTAATTTTATAATTTTATTTCTTTGGTTATCCCGATATTTTCCAGAAATTTTTTATCATGCGAAATTACCAACAAAACTCCTTCATAATTATTCAAAGCGCTTTCCAATTTCTCTATCCCTTCCATATCAAGGTTATTTGTCGGTTCGTCCAAAATCAAAAGTTGTGGAGGTTTATTTCCCGACAACAGACAAGCGAGAGCTGCGCGAATTCTTTCTCCCCCGCTCAAAATTTCGATTTTTTTATTTACATCAATACCGCGAAAAAGAAACCGCACCAACATTTCTTTGGAAATTCCTTCGGTCAAACCGGAAAGACGCACCATATTTGTCAATAAAGTTTCTTCTCCTTTTAGTACAGTCGTGTCTTGATCCAAATAAACGACATTTTCTACTCCGATTTTAATTTCACCTTTTTGCGGAACCAATTGTCCGATTAATAATTTCGCCAACGTGGTTTTTCCCGAACCGTTTTTCCCGCTCAAACAAAGTCGTTCCGGTCCGTAAATTTCCAAATTAAAATCATTTAAAATCTTTTTTTCTCCGTAAGCAAAATCAATTCCGATTGCTTTTATTACCATCTTATTCTTCGGCACGTAAGTTTTTGGCAATTTGATAACAATTTCGTTTTCCGGAGATATTTGTTTTTTGATTTCTTCAACTTTTTTCGCAATTGAAGCCACTGTTTTTTGATGTGTTTTTGTCAAACGAGAAGCAGTGGCTTGCGCCGTGTCTTTCATCAAATTAAGCATGGACTTCGGCATACCTATTTTTTGTCTATCTGTAATCCCCTTTTTCATCCTTTTTTGTTGTTTTTCTTCGGTTTTTTTCGCTTGTTTTTCCGCTTTTTCTTTTTTCTGTTTAGCGGATACGAATTGCCTTTTCAAAGCTTCTTTTTCAACTTCTTTTTGATATTGGTAACTTTCGAAATTTCCACCATAAATTTTCAAACCTTGCGGAGTCAATTCCATAATTCTATCCATTAAGTTCAGGAGTTCGCGATCGTGACTCACTATCAACAAACCTTTTTTCCAATCTTTTATCATTTGATAAATCACTTCTTTAGACTCGGCATCCAAATTATTTGTCGGTTCATCCAAAATAATAAATTCGGGATTTGAAGATAAAATTTTCACCAAAGCGATTTTCATTTTTTCGCCTCCGCTAAGTTCGGAAATATTGCGATTAAAATCTACGTCTTCCAATTGAAATTTTTTTAATATTTTAAAATCCGGTTCATCCAAAAATTCACTAACGGTTTTATTCGTATTTAAACTGAAATCCTGAGGTAAATAAGCGATATTTTCTCCGATTTTCAAAGAACCGTTACTCAAACTAATTTCTTTGACTAAAATTTTTAACAATGTCGTTTTTCCAACCCCATTTTCACCAACTAAGCCGGTTCTTTCTTTATCTAAACTAAAAGACAACTCAGAAAATATCCGCGTTGAATCGTCTAAACTATAGCTTAAATTGTTGACATCTATATAACCCATAAAAAATCATCAAAAATATCACCTTGAATTATAGAATCTTTTCCTTGACTTAGCAAATATTTTTTGCTAAAATTTCCCTACGCCTTTGGAGAGGTGGCTGAGTTGGTCGAAAGCGGCACACTGCTAATGTGTTGTCTCGTTCTCAAGACGGGACCCAGGGTTCGAATCCCTGCCTCTCCGCATAAAAAATCACCGTAAGGTGATTTTTTTATACGGGGAGGAGAAAGCAAAAAGTTTTTCTTTCGTCGGGGTGAGAACGCCGGAGCGATATTTTATGAGCTTGTGAGCGAATAAAATCGCGAGGCGGTGGCTAGCCCGAGGAGTTGGAAAACGACGAGAGGCGAAGCCGAATCCCTGCCTGCCTCTCCGCCAGATGTCCAAGTTCGAACCGAAGCAGAATAAGTGTTTTTGGACAATAAAAAACCAATTTCTTAAAGAAGTTGGTTTTTTTATTACTATTTTATTGTTTCTTATTGAATCGTTTAAAATAATTATCTATCTCATCCCTAAGTTCAATTCCTACTCGTTCAAAACAATCTAGTAAATCTTTATATGTACCCTTACCATCAAGAAAATCCCAAAATTCATCGGCTACTTTAAGCTCATTATCTAAATCAAGCATTCCTCGCATTGTCCATCGAGTATAAGGTTCTGGTTCGTAGGGATTATATGGAATTGCGATAAATGTGTTTATGTCAGCTTTTGGATTATTTGCTAAAATCACAGCAACCCACTCAAGTAATGTTCTTTTAAACTCCTTGAATCCTCCGGCGTTAGGTTTTGCAGTTTTAATATCAAATAAATAATAACCTCCGTCTTTTGACTCAAACATCAAATCCACTTTGGTAGGCTTTGCTTTTATCATCTCGCCAGATTGGCAAACTTTTCTTATTCGTTCTATTTCTTCTTTTTTGTTTGGTGATGTTGTCGCTGTCGTTAATCCGTCAATAATTTTCTGTATTTCTGCTTGTGCGCCAGTGCTTATCCGATCTCCGGCAGTAGCCTGACATGTAGCCATTTTGAAATTCTTTTGTGCTAGAGCCAAGCCAACTGGTTCAAAAATACTTGTTCCAAAATTAGTATTTAGAGAGTGGATAAATGAATAAAGTGCAAGTCTATCTTTACCCAAAAGACGAGTATGGAAAGGCATCGAAGCCGGTTCCGGTTTGTAATTTTGGAATTTATTTCTGAGACTTGCTTTTAGTACATCCTCAACATTTTTAACTTGTTCTTTTGATAGTGCCATAAAATTATTTTGATTTAAAATGAAAAATTATTTCGGAATATGGATTCCTATCCCGTTCTGTTCGATTCAAAACAGGTCTTTTAAATTGATTTACAATCTTCATTCCAGATTTTTCAGCAATTTCTGGATAAAGATTATATTTATCGTTTGCAACAAGGAAAATATCGTAATTTTCCTTTAAATATTTCTTGCAATTATTTAGAACATCAGCTATTCCCTGAGCATATGATCTGCGAGCCTCCTGTCCTTGCCCTTTATAAAGCGGACCGATTTCTAGATCATCCTTTCGTTTAAATCCGAGCAAATCGTAAGCATAAGCGTGTTGCTCGTGATAATCTATTTGTCCAACATAAGGAGGCGAGCAAAATATACCTGAGATTTTTTGTTTTTTAAGAATCTTTGCAAATTCCGGATTCTGCTTTTCAACTTTTTCAAAAATATCCACAGCTCTTGAATCACCAGCAATAGCTGAGTAATGGACTGGTTTTCGCAATCTTTCAAATTCTTTTATTCTTGAAACAGTGTCGTAAGCATAGCGATTAAGCATTGTTTTGATTGAAAACAACGGCTTGCAAATCTTTTTATGCTTGTAGCAATAATATGTAGTTAATTGTGGTTCTTTTAGGGTAGCAAGATCACTATGTGTTGTAGCTCTGCATGACCTAATTGTTCGACTTAAAATTAAAGCCAGAATCTTTTTTGTTTTTAAATCTTTCTCTTGTTTTATGGTATTGAAAACATGATCAATTTCTTTTCTCACACTATCCATAAACCAAGTATCCAAAAATGACTCTGCTTTATCCTGTTTCAATTTTATTGAATATTTTTTAAGTAATTTTTGATAGGTAGGCAAAAACTCTTTTTCTTTCTCTGATGAAAACTTTTTTTCATCAAAATTTCCTTGGTTTATTTTGTATTTAAAATCTGAACCGGGAAAATGCTTGTTATTAAACTTTGCCAATTCTGCCAACAATTCAGTTTCAAACTCCTGGATTTTATTATCATGTTCAAAAGTATCAATAGCCGAAAGCATTTTCTTTATCGCCTTCTGTAAATATTCATGATCGTAATTTGTTGCTTTACAACTTGCAATCATGCAATTAAATTCGGACACATCAATACCAACAGAATGAATACCCATTTCCAATGATTGGATAATTGTTGTGCCAGAACCAAGAAAAGGGTCGAGAACTATATCACCATTTTTAAAATAAACTTCTTTTTTAAAATCATCTGTATGGGAATCAATAAAATATTCAACAAGTTGTGGAATATATTTCCCTTTATATGGATGTAATCGATGAACATGCTTTGTTGTATCTTTTTCTCTAAGATTATCGAAAGATAATGCCCAGTTTAAATCATCACCGAGTTGCTTCTTCCAATCAATCTCTCGTTTACCTTTCCATGATTCGTAATACTTTTTCAAATCATTCAAATCAATAAGGGTTGACCCATTTTCTCCAAGTTTCTTAACCTTTCCATACTGAACAAGGTAAGAAATATTTGTTGGTGATACTTCTTTTTCAAGGTAATCCGTCGCCCATTTTGATGCTTCGTGTATTGTTACTAATGACATAAGTTTATTTTAAAATTCTTTTCTTAATACTCCTACGACCTTTCCTTGAATGACAACATTTGATTCGTAAAATGGCTTCATTGTTTGGTTTGCCGGAACAAGTTTTATCCTATCCTTTTCTCTGTATATTTTTTTGAGTGTTACTTCGTTTCTATCCGGCATATACGCTACCGCCTTTTCTCCATCATCTACTGATTGCTGATCTCTCACAACGACGATGTCTCCGTCCGATATTCCTTCTTCAATCATACTCAGACCAGAAACTTTGAGTGCGTAGTAATCATGTCCCAGGGAAAGCATACTTCGCGGTACTTCTATTGGTTTTGGGTCGCGGATGGCTTCAATTGGACCACCAGCAGAAATAATTCCCATTAGAGGTATCATTACTTCTGGAACCCTGTGGTTGTGCAAAGCGTTGATTGATCGTTTTTTTCCTTTATCCACCAAAAGAAGATTTTTACTTCGCAAAGAATAAACATGCTGATGAATTGTTGGCACTGAACGCTTAAAAAACTTGGCTATTTCTACCAGTGAAGGTGAGAAACCATTTTCTTGGCGATATTCCCGTGCAAATTGTAGGATTTCGGCTTCCCGTTTTGTAGGTTTACCTATTCCAATACTTGACTTCTTCATATACCTAGAATTATAATACCTAAAGATAACCTAAACAAGAGCGGGTTATCCACACTATTAATAAATTAACAAAACACTATGGAACAAGACAAAGAAATTTCGGCAATGAATGAAATTATTGCCTCATTAAACAATTTGGATGATGGACAAAGACAGAGGGTTATGAAATATGTACTTGAACGATTTGGTGCTACAACCAATTCCCTAACAAACCCCTCAACATTTTCTCCGGTGTCTCAACCCGCTCCTCAATTCGATGAACTTGGAAGCAGTCAAGCCACAAGAGTAATTGACATCAGAGCTTTTAAAGAAGAAAAATCCCCCCGTTCTGCTATTCAAATGGCGGTTCTGGTCGCGTTCTATCTCCAAGAACTAGCTCCTTCTGATGAAAGAAAAGCAACTGTAGATTCTGGAGATATAGAAAAATATTTTAAGCAAGCAAGCTATAAATTGCCTTCTGGTAAAAATGGAGCTGCAGATACTCTCACAAACGCTAAAAAGGCGGGGTATTTAGAGATAGCTGACCGTGGTACATATAAACTAAACCCTGTCGGATATAATCTCATCGCCCACAGTTTGCCCAATGGCGATAGCGAGCTAAGAAAAACCAGGACCAAGGTAAAAAAGGTAAAGAAAGCTAAAAAATAGTTATGGATTCTGCTAATGACAACCTAGCAGAAAAACTGAAAGCCACCGAAAAGCTACTAAAAAGAGTTAATTCAATAAAATCTAAGCAGCTCGGTTCGACTTCGGTTAAAGATGAGATAAAGGCTTTTGTAAAAGCCTATTTTGAAATTTTACAGTCCGATTTAAAGAATCGAAATATTTCAACAGGTGATCTTGATATTGCAATGCAAAATTTAATAACTCTTGCAAATACCAAAGCTCTCACCTCGAAGTACAAAACTCTACTCAAGAAAGTTAAAATGGAATTGGTAATAGTAGAATCATCGGGAACATACACTAGTCGTAATAGAGACGCGGGAGTACTAAGTAATGGATATGAACAAGCTATATTGAAAATCCTAAATCAAATCGTTCCTGCTATTGGTAATTCATATCAACAAGTTTTGAATGATCTGAATTCTCCAAGAATTTCATATAGAGGCACTGTTGCCGAAATAAGAGAGGTTTTAAGAGAAACTCTTGATTACCTCGCTCCAGATGAGGATGTCAAAAACATGAAAGATTTTAAACTTGAAAAAGATATGACAAAGCCAACAATGAAACAAAAGGTTCGTTATGTCTTGAGTAACCGAGGAAAGTCAGAAACTGCTACAAAATCTCCCGAGGATGCTGCTCATATTGTTGATGATGGTGTAGAGAGGTTGGTTAGATCAACTTATAATCGTGGGTCGTTATCCACCCACACAACTACTTCTGACAGAGCGGAAGCATGCCAAATAAAAATGTATCTTGATACAGTTCTTTGTGAATTATTAGAGATACATAGCAAAAACTAAGGAGCCACTCATAGTAGACGGGGTATATGCGTGACGAAAGTAAATTTACATAAAATAATCTATCTCATTCTTTCCCTTTGTTGATTTCGGTTGAGGAACTTCAAACCATTCAGGATGTTGTTTAAACATATCTCGTAATTCTTTTATAATTGGATCAAGAGTCCAGATTGTGAACCGTCTAAATTGCCGTTTTGGTTCTAATTTCGGGACATCATCTCCGCATATAAAATCACCGTAAGGTGATTTTTTTATACGGGGAGGAGAAAGCAAAAAGTTTTGCTTTCGTCGGGATGAGAACGCCGGAGCGATATTTTATGAGCTTGTGAGCGAATAAAATCGCGAGGCGGTGGCTAGCCCGAGGAGTTGAAAAACGACGAGAAACGAAGCCGAATCCCTGCCTCTCCGCATAAAAAACCTGCCTATAAAGGCAGATTTTATATTAATCTAAATAAACATTGAAACAGTCTTTTATTTAAAGTATACTTAAAAATGCCTTATGCTTTTAAATTACGAAAAAATCTTATCATTTTGGAATTTGGATTTTTCCGCCGTCAACGAAAATATTTCTTTTTATGGCAGTCCGGAAAGATCAAACTGGCGCGTCGCAATCACGAGTAAGACCGGTCAAATTTATATTTTGGAAAAAATAAACCCCTCTATTGCTCCACGTAAAGAAGAAATTGCGCAAAATATTCTTTTTCTCCAACAAAAGAACGCTTCTTTACCTCTTGTTGTTTATTTGAAAAATAAAGATGGCTCTTTTGTCAGTGAGATAGAAAACGAATACTGGATTTTATCCCCTTTTATTGTCGGCATACCGCTTGATAGAATTTCCTATCTTGAAGATGGTTGGCGTGGTGAAATAATGGCGGATTTTATTTTAAATTTCAAAAACACGGCCGATAAAATTTTTATTGAACCAAAAAATATTTTTTCTCTACCCGAATATGTTGAAAAAATTTACGCGGATATGGAAAAATTCAATCCGAATGAAAAAAAAGATTTGGAGCCGGTAATAAAACATTTACAAAAAAACTTCTTTCAAATTTACGATCAAATTCCGGTCGCTTTTTGTCATGGCGATTATCATCCTATAAATATTATTTGGGGTGAAAATCGAATAAACGGCGTGATAGATTGGGAATTTTGCGGTTTCAAACCGGAAATGTACGACGCTGCCAACATGGTCGGATGTCTCGGGATGGAACATCCGGATACCTTGAATAAAAAAATAGTTTTAAATTTCTTACAAAAATTCAAACAAGCAAAATTTTTTTCTCCTTTGAGCTGGCAATATTTCATCGATACGATTATTGCGTTGCGTTTCGCTTGGTTGGCGGAATGGCTACGTAAAAAAGATATTGAGATGACAGAACTAGAGATAGTCTATATTTTATCGCTTTTGGAAAACAAAGAAACCCTGAAAAAAAATTGGAAACTATTTTAAAAAATACTCGTATCAAACGAGTATTTTTTAGTTCTTTAATTTATTTTGATTTTATCTCTCAGGTTCATTATCGGTTTTTCAAACAACCTATAAATTAAAAACGATAAACAAATTGTCAAAATCCAAAAAATAAAAAATTTCAAATAAGCCAAGCCGTCAGTCGCAGATCCGATCAGGGTGTTCGGACCGAAAATCTGCGGCAATAACCATTGCCTGACTATGGTCAAATTCACCAAATACATGGAATATGAAATAACACTGATAAAAGTAACAACTTTCACCAACCAACGATATTTGCAAATTTTCCATTCCGACAAAAAAGGTAAGAAAAGCAAGACGGTCAAAGATTCAAAACCGTATTGCCAGACGGCGTTAAAACCAACAGAAGTAAACACGTGCGAATAAACGGATAAAACAACAAGAGAAATCGAGCCTACTGTTAAACAAGTCTTTTTGTATTTATTCCACAATTCATTATAAAAAAAATACAGATAGGCTCCGATAACTCCGTACATCAAACCATCCAACCGATAAACTACCACTTTACGATAATTGGCATCCCAATCCTCCGCCCCTATTCCCAGACTGAAACTGGCCCATCTCATCAATAAAGGTCCTATCAAAAAAACCAAAGCCGAATAAAGAACGGCTGTTTTTTTATCTTTGACCAATTTAAAAATAACAAAACATAAAACCGGGAATAACAAATAAAACCATTCTTCCACACACAAACTCCAGGCCTCGGGAAAAAAGATCGGATGAGGGCTCACCCAGTTTTGCAAGAAAAAAAGATACTGTCCAAATTTTTCCGGAAAACTTTCATTGACTGAATGGTGCTTTATTGCCAGAAAGAAAAGCACGAGAAAATAATTCGGCAAAGTGCGAAACCATCTCCTGATCCAAAAATTAAATAAATTTTTAAAATTCCATTCCTGACGAACTATCAATTTCAAAAGAATACCGCCAATAAGGAAACCGCTCAAAACAAAAAAAATAGAAACACCATCAACCCCCGGCCAATTGGAAGAAAAAAACGTAAAAACTTTTCGCGGTAAAAGTATGATACCGTGGCTCAACACCACCAAAATTATCGCCACGGCGCGCATAATATCCAAACCAAAAACTCTTTGATTTTTTTCTTGATTATTTTCCATAAAAAATGACGAGTTTAGTATACCACAATATTTCCAATTTCCGCCAAAAAATTTGATTGTCAAATACATATTTCCCTATACTAAGCCAAATAAAACCATTGACAAAATCAAGAAAATGTGCTATACTACTCTGTTGTTTTAGTACCTTAAAATCTTTGGAAAATAGGAGAAAAACCATGAACAAAAAAGTCATCGTTGCTTTTGGCCTCTTTATCACCGTATTACTGCTTACCTACATCATCGGGGGATTTTACTGCGGCCACAAAACCGTTTACCGCGATCACAACCTGATGGTGGCAAAAAACCAGCTTGAGAACATCAACTGGAAAAACTACTGTGAATTGAGAGAAAAAGACATCAAAGGAATAACCTCTTACAGTTTCGACTGTGGAGGTAAATTCGATGTCGAATCGGAAAAGTTCAAAACGGCGGTTGAAGACTTTGCCGCCAGAACTCACGGAATAGTTATTCTGAAACTCTATACCAGGTTATCCAACCAGGTATGGAACGAGGCCAGGATGGAGCCTATTTCCATCTGGGCGTTTGACGCCCTATGGCTGTTTCAGTAACCTTTTCTCCATTCTTTATAAGCCGCGCGTTTTGTCGCGGCTTTTTTTATTTTTAATTACAAAAAACCGGCAAGCACTGCTTGCCGGATGAAGACAAAAAAAAGTCTCAAAACTCAAAGGTTTTAGCTTCTCCGTTTTTGATAAGTTCTTCTTTTATCTTATCAATCATGGAGAAATCCAAAACTTTCAAAGTCTTGGTTTTTTCTTTTTTAACCCCTACATAGGGATAGAAAATGATACTCGGCTTGAGAAATTCTTTAATCAGAATTCCCCAAATCCATTTGAGAAGCTTTTCTGTAAATTCAGCAGCCTCTACCTCTGTTTCAAAAGCGGCCAGATAAGAAAACAAAGTTTCATACTTACCAGTAGGTCCATAGGAAATGATTAATGAGAATCTCGAACTATCCCCTCTGCAGATACGAAACTCCAGGTTTTTAGGGGATGTAAAGATTGCGATCATCTGAACCAGGGAAATATCCCAGGATCTTTTCGGAGATTTTTTCATTTTTTCCTCCCAAAATGAAATGGTAAAAAGAACTAACACGGGATTATAGCATACTTTTTTATTTTTGACAAGGGTGTTGAAAGATAACCTATTTTCGGTTATACTGGAAATACAAAAAAGAAAAATATGACTAAATTTATCAAAATTTTTCTCTTGATTTATAATATAATTTTTATCTTATTTTTTGTTTCCAACATCTTTGATTTTGATTTTGGTTGGCATTTGCGATTCGGTAAAGAATGGTTGGAAAACGGATTTTTTCCTTATACTGACGGTTATACTTACCCTCATTTGGGTCAAATTTGGGTTAATCACGAATGGGGCGGAGACCTGCTGTATTGGATAATTTATAAAAACATCGGTTATTATCCGTTGGTTTTGGTAATTCCTCTTTTGGTTTTAGCCGCTTTTTGGATAGCTCAAAAAACTTACGGCAAATACGGTTTGGAAGCGACACTGGTAACGACTTTTCTGGTTTGGGCGGATTATCATATTTTTGCTCCTCGCTTAGCGATGTTTTCTCTGATTTTTTTCGCTATTTTTCTTTATACTTTGCAAAACATAGAAAAAACCAAACTTTATCGCTTTTGGCCGCTTCTTTTTTGGTTGTGGTCTTTTTTGCACGGAAGTTTCACGCTCGGTTTCATAGTTATCGGAATTTATTTCACCGGAAATTTATTAAATTGTTTCTTCCAAAAATATTATCCAAGATTGGTATTGGGACAATCTTGGAAAAAAGAAACTTTTTATAAAGTTTCGCTTTGGGGGTTGATTTCTTTGGTAGCTATTTTCATAAACCCTTACGGTTGGCTTTTGCCGAAAGAAACCGTTTCTTATTTTTTCTATGATTTTTACAAAACTCACGTGACTGAGTGGTTGGCGAGTAATACTTTTCCTATTTTTTGGAAGACCGGCTTGTTCATCGCGCCGGCTTTGGTGGCTGTGTTTTGGCAAGTGAAGAAAAAAGTTTTTTCCTGGGCGGAATTATTGCTTTTTTTGGGACTGCTTTACATATCTTTCAAATATAAACGTCAAGTGATTTATCTGGCTTTATTTTGTCAGCCACTTTTCAGTTCTTTTTTGGCGCAAATCAAAGAATCTTTCTTGGCAATTCCGAAATGGAAACTATTTTTGGAAAATAAAAACACAAAAATCACCGCTTTTGTCATCGGAATATTTCTAATACTTTATTCCTGTCAGCTCTATTTCCCTTATATCAAAATATACAAAGATGTCTGGCCCCATATAAAAGAAATCGGCCAATATATGCCCGTGGATGCCGTAGAATTTCTAAATCGGGAAATAAATTCCGAATATAAAGTCAAAATCTTTAACGAATTCGGCTGGGGAGCCTATATGAATTGGACATTGCCGCAAGGTTTGGTTTTTCTAGACGGGAGAGGAACCGCCACTTGGAAAATACCAGGTTCAGATATCACAACTTTGGAGACTTACTATAACTGGCGTTATTATCAAAACAACGGTTTGAAAGAAATTGAAAAACAAAACATCCAATATGTGATTTTGGAAAATATGAACTCCTTCACTCCACGAGTCAATCGCGTCAACAAATGGCTTTTCACTTCCGCAGCTTTGAAACACGCCACGACTTTGGCCGATGACAAATTGGAAAAAGATTTGAAGATAAGCGAAGATTGGAAATTGATTTATACCGACGATCGCGCCAATATTTGGAAATATCAACCTATTCAGCCCGAAACAAAGTAAGCGCCCACACTTCTATCGCACCGGCTTCCTTGCAAACTCTGGCCGCTTCTTGCAAAGTGGCACCGGTAGTAAAAACATCATCAATCAAGACCACTCGTTTTTGCGGGAGGTTTTTTATTTTGAAAGCGTTTTTTATATTCTCCATTCTCTCCTCTCTTTTCAACTTGGCTTGTTGTTTGGTTTTTTTAACCCTTTCCAATAAATCCGTAACAACAAAATCTCGTTCGGGATAATATTCCCGGGCTTTAGCCAAAAATATTTCCGTCAATTCTTTCGCCTGATTAAAACCGCGCCAGCGTTCGCGAACGGAAAATAAAGGAATAAAAGAAAAAGTCGTATTTTCCTCAAGCCAAAAATCATTTCGCCTAAAAACTTTATTTTTAGAAATCATTTCATACCACAAATTTTCCAAATCTTTCATAAAACCATATTTATAATCATGCAGTAGATCGGAAAGCGGAGAAGGTTCATAAAAAGGAAAGAACGAAATTACTCCATCAAGAAAAGACTCTTTTTGGCAACAACTACAAACAGAACCTTTTTTATTTTCTATTTTACAAATCGGACAACGCCAAATCCCTTCATTATCCAAAAAATGACGATGCTCAAGGCACCACCATTGCCCTTCCGCCCCGCAATCCACACATTTTTTGGGAAACAAAAAATCTTTTACCATTGGTAATTTTTCCAAAATAAATTTTATCATATTAAACAAAAATCCGTCCCGATTTTATATCGAGGCGGATTTTTTAAAAAATATTATTTCCATTTTACATTATCCACCAACCAGCCTTCGCCGTTTCTAACCAAAGAAATCTCAGCTTCTTGATTGTAATTTTTTACAACTCCGCCATTATTTTCCTCGCGAGAAGTAATGGCGCGAATAGTCGCTTTTTCCGCCGTAATTTCTGTCACAGTAACACTGAAAGCCTCGGTTGTAACTCCGATAAACTCCTTGCCGGTATTCATACCTTCTATTCTTTTTGCAAAAACATTCCAAAGATCTTTCGTACTCAAAGACTCTAACTCTTTCAAATTTTGTCCGGGGTTATCCGTAGAATAAGATCCGTATCTTTCAATAAAAATTTTAGCGATACTTTGCGCAGCCGATTTGATTTTTTCTTCTTCACTTAAAGGAGATACGGCAGGATTGATTCCTATTGCCGTCGGTACCGTACCATTGGCAACAATGGCGGTATCGGTTTGACCGCCGACAGTTTGTTCTTGGTTATTCTGTGTATTCTCCCCGCTATCTGTATTTCTTTGTTTGGAAAAAACTATCAAACCGACACTTATCGCCAAAATCAACAGAACCACTATGCTAATGATAATAAAAATTCTCGCTCTTAAAGTCAAATTCATATTTTTATTCTTTATTTAATAATTGTTCTTCAAATTCCTTTTTGGCTTTTTCAATGGCTAGTAATTGTTCCGGATTGGTGGTAACTATCTGATCTTCGAAATTAGAAGCCAAAACTTGAATACCGGCATGTTTACTCCCAGCAAAGAAAATACCTTGACCGACGGAAGAATTTAATAAAAACATCCTCTCACTATCGGTTAAAGCAAAAGACTTTTGCACTAAATCTATGGCTGTCGGAGACTGTTTGAGCAATAATTGCAAAGCGGAATTGGTAACAATCGGCTGTCCGTATTGAGAACGTAAAAAGTCGTTAACATCTTGAGTAATAGTGGTTATACCGAGATAATATTTACGACAACGTTTCACTAAAGCGAAGATAAAACTCGCGCTATCCTCTTGTTGCATCAACCACCAGGCTTCGTCTATCACCAAAATCCTTTTCTTGCGTTCCGAGCGAACTATATTCCAAATAAAATTAACAATAGTATAAATGGCCATTGGACGAAGTTCGGCTTCCAAATCACGAACACCAAAAACCATCAATTGATTATTCAAATCAACATTGGTCGGAGAGTTGAAAAGCCCGCTAAATGTGCCTTCGGTAAATTTATTTAATTTCAAAACCAGCTCTTCGGAATTGGTCATCCCCTCCAAAACTTCCTGTAAATCTTGCATGATAGGAGCTTGTACAGTATTCAAATCCGCATCTCGAGTAATATCTTTTTTGGCGTAAGTTTCCAAAAGAGCTTTATCAATAACGGAATCTTGTTGAGTGGTTAAACCGCCAAGCATAATTTTCAATAAACCTTTCACGGTAATAATGGCGCTACGTATAACATCTTCAGTGCTCATTTCCAAATTTCCCGTTTGTTTTGGTAGATCAAACGGATTAATTTTCGCTTCCGAAGACAAAGAAATATTCACGTAAGTTCCGCCGACAGCGTCACACAGATGTTTGTATTCCATTTCCGGATCTATAACTATAATATCTACCCCCATCATGAGCGAGCGTAATATTTCCAATTTTATCGCATAACTTTTACCCGCGCCCGAACTGGCAAAAACCACCATATTGGCGTTTTGCAAAGAAAATCTGTCAAAAACTATCAAGCTGTTATTGTGTAAATTGATACCGTAAAAAATCCCATTGTCGGAAGTAAGTTCGGCGGAAACAAACGGAAAAGATGCGGCTATAGGCGAAGAATTCAAGTTAAAAGGAATATACAACTCATCGTTACAAATCGGTAAAGTGGAATTAAAACCTTGCTCAGCTTGATAAAAAACCTTATGAGTGATGATGAGTTTTGAACCAAAAATACCTTCCACATCTTCTGAAAGTTGATCTAATTCTTTTTTATCTTTGGCATAGAGAGTAACATAAAAACAAAATTGAAAAAAATGTTCGGTACCTTGCGTCAGATTGTCGCGTAATTGTTCAATATCCCTCAAAGCGGTCTCGCGTAATGGGTCGCGCGGAGCGCCTTTTTCTCTATCAGCGCTCAATTGAGCTTCCAAAGCTCCAACTTTATTTTTCAACTGTTTCAAAATAACCGCTGATTTAACCGGATAAAAAAACATACCGATATCCATGGTTGAAGCCAGATTAATAACCGGCGAACTCCAACCGATACTGATATAACGAGGATAAGCGGAAATAAAAATCGTTCGGCAATAAATGTCTCCCAATTGCAAAAAACTACTTTCAACTCTGAAAGCTGCCGGAGATATCAAATCACGAATGGAAACTTCGCTTTCCCGATAAACTCTTTCTTCCTGCAAAGTCAACAATTCCTCCTCTACTTTTTTCTTGAGTTGACCCTGCTCTCTTTCGTAAATGGTAGTTTGATTTTTTTCTATTTTTCCGCTTATTGGTTTGAAAGCCATATTTTTTGATTAAGATTCAACCCTCATATAATCCACTGGCGCCAAAGGCTGATTTTGCGCAATATCCGGATTATAAGTAGAATAATATAATTCAATCAATGCTTGAGTATCCAAGCGTATAACATCAAGATTCATCCCGGACAAACCGGCTTCTATCAATCTAACTCTGGCATCCAATTCTCCTTTTCTTTTTTTGAAAGTTTCTTCTTTCAAACGAATCAAATTTATCGGATTCAAAGCATCGCCCAAACGAGACCAAAAACTTTTTTTCTTGTTAGTCATAGGATCGTAAGGCACCACAACATAAAATTGTTTTGAAGTGATATTACGCAAAGTCACCGTCTCATTGATAAAAGATATATAATCGGATATCTGGGCTTTCAGCAATTCGTTTTCTATCTGCTCCCGACGAGCTTGCAATGTCTCCATATAGGGCCTGATATTGAGTTGTCGAGATTGAATACAAATCTGCAAAGGGTGATCCAGAGAATTCAAAAACGAAACATAGGAAGAAATTATAGCCTGCTGTTCTTCTTCGTTGAGCAAACCGAAATTAACGCTACTAACCATCAATACCGCTCTTAAAGTACCGTCTTTCATCACCACAGTGTCATTCTTGACTTCCGAAATCGGCACATGAGCCTGAGAATTCGGTATACTTTTTTTCTTTTTTATCGATTGTTCGTTTTTCATAATTTTTAAATATTTTTTTCCTCCGGACCGTAATAACCTCCGGTATTAACTGCCAAAGATAGTTGCCTGATTCTGCTTCGGCTTATTTGAGGCGCGATTTGTTTTTTGGCCATAACCGGCAATTTGTGCAACTCTTGAATAGATTTCAATTCCGCATCAGTATAACGTCTATCCCAAATACGTAAACTCGGCCGACGTAAAGTTTGAAAAATATTCAACAAAAAATAATGAAATGGCTGCCCGTTTATTTTCACAAATGCCAAAATTAAAGCCGAACCGCCAATAAGACAAAGTAAAAAAATAAACAAAGCCGTATCGGCCAATTTGTAAGCCACAAAAATAACCAGAGAAGCGGTCAATAAAATCACAAACTGTCTGGTGGTAACCGGACCGATAATTTTATCTTCTACATCTATAAATTGCGGCACGACAAATTGATCCATATTTTTATATTTCCTTTTCCATTTTTATCAAAGATTTTATTTCTTGAAAACTTAGGTTGTCTTCTTTCTTGGGTAAACCGGACAACGGGATGCCTTTATTCAAACTTTCGCAAACCGCTTCCAGATATTTTTTGTAAAGCGGACTTTGTTGCCAAGCTTCCAGTGCTTCCAAATACAAAAGAAAAGATTCTTCTTTGAGATTGATAAATTTTTGTTGCAAACGAGATGTCGCTTGTTCCAAATCCGAGGATAATCTTCGAAAGTCAATAACGGTAAAATTCTTTATTTCTTCTATTGGTCCGAAAGTGACATTTTTCGGAGGTAAAATATCCCCTATCGGAGAAGAACTGTTTATCTTATTCGCTTTTATCAATTGATTGATATTTTCCATTTTCGGCTCAGCTTTTTCTATCAAGTCGTCAAGCGATTTAATTTCTTTTATTTCTTTGTTGAACTTCGGTTTATGCACAAAAGAATTAAACGGCGAAGAGGAGCTTGGCAATATTTCTCCTTCAGGCATCGGCAACTGATTTTTCTTACCCGGAATTTTTTTTAAAGGTCCGTAAAATTCTTGTTTTTCTGAAGAAATACTCAAAATTTTATCTTGAGCAATTTTGATAACTTCTTTTATTTGATTATTGTTTAAATCCGCCCCTCCCAAATAAACCGGCTGGCGCAAAACGTCGCTTAACTGCTCGGAATTTTTGATGTCTTTCAAAAATAAAATTATATTATTTTTCAAATTTGAAGCGGCCTGATCCGTCAATTTGAAAGAAAGTTTTTCCATCACCTCTTTGGCCTCTTCTTCTCTTTTATTGAAAGAACCGTGTTTTAAATTTTTTATTTCTTCATCTTCCAAAGGACTTTTTATATCTTCTTTTGTCCAAACATTTTGCGAAGAAACAACTTTTTCTTTTTCAACTTTAACAGTCGGCGAAACGGGTCGTTCATCGTTTTTTTTCAAATCGGAAATTTTCATCCTCGCGAATGTTCCGTCTTTCTTTTTAACCAAAATTGTTTTATCTTGATTCATAATTTCTTATTGCGAAAAATCAAACATTTGTTCGGCAACTTTTTTCACTTCTTCGTCACTCAATTTCTCTAAAGCTGTTTTTTCTATATATCCGGTATTCAATAACATTTCTCTCAACAAGGTCGGATTGGCAAATAATTCTTCTTTACTCATAGTAGTGCTTGTTCCCTGTCCAGATCCGGATAATTGCGTATTAAGCGCATTTTTAAATTCTACAGAATTAAAGACTTCCTGTCCGATCTGTTTCAATTCTTCGTCGGTTACACCAACCAATAAATCCTCGCTAATACCCGAAGAAATAAGAATCTTTTTAATTTGTACCGGATCGTTAAAATAATCGGCGGGATTTAGTATATAACCTTCGGACTGAGAATCTTTGATCCATGATTCCAAAATTTGTTCGGTTTTGGTTTCTCCGCTTTCTTGATTACAAGAAGATCCTTCGGCGCAAATAGGATTTTTCCCTTGCAATATTTCTTCTTTATCTTTTATACCGTCGCTGTCGGTATCTTCCAGATAGGCGCTGGTATCATATATATAAATCTCTTCAAAATCGTTCAAACCGTCTTTATCCGTATCTCGATAATGCAACGCTTCGGTCGGATCGCTAAATTTTTCTTTTATCAACGTACTCGGAACAGCATTACTCAAAGCATAAGGACGATATAGATTATTTCTCAATTGAAAAAAACTCAAAACCAAAAATAGTACGGCAAAAATAAGCAAAAATACAAAACCGAACTTTTGCTCCAAAGTTAAGCCAGTTTTTTCCTGGTTTTCAGCCATAATTAGATAAATTTTTTCACTTTTATATTATACCATTTTCTCATTTTTTGAGATAGTGGATAACTGAAACAAGGTAGCTAAAACAAAAACTCGCCAGATTATGGCGAGTTTATTATTGAAAAAAGTCGCAACCATTCCTCTAGACTTAATTCTTGGGCGCGGATATTTTCGGGAAACTCCATTTTTGCAAAAGCTTCATCTACCGTTTTTTTGTTTTTATCGCCTAAATAATTTTTTAAATTTTTTATCAATAATTTACGTTTATTGATAAATCCGGCCCTAACAAAAGCAAAAAACTCTTTTTCATCTATTTTTGGCAATTTTTTTTTCAAAACTATTTTGATAACTGCTGAGTCAACTTTGGGCGCAGGATAAAAATCATTCCTAGAAACAAATGCGATAATCTCTGGTTCGCCAAAATATTGAACAGAAATGCCCAAAACTGATAAATCTCCAGGTTTAGCACATATTCTCTCCCCTACTTCTTTTTGAACCATCACCACCATACTTTCCGGCTTATTTTCTTGTTCCAAAAAAAATCGAATTATTTGTGAAGTTATTTGATAAGGCAAATTCGCCACAACTTTATACTTTCCCATTTCTTCCGGTGACCTTAAGGACTTTGCAGATTTTATGGATTTTTGACTATTTAACACATTCCCCCAAATAATTTCCAAATTTTTATACTCTTTTTGTTTTTCTTCCCAATAAGGTTGAATCTTTTTTTCTATTTCATAAGCCATTACTTTTCCCGCCTTTTCACAAAGCGAAAATGTCAAAACTCCGAACCCCGGACCAACTTCTATCACTTCGTCTTTTTTACTTACATCTCCGGCTTCAACCATTTTTTGCACTACTTCTTCGTTTAATAAAAAATTCTGCCCATACTGTTTGCTCGGACGAAGACCATATTTTTGACAGAGATGTTGAAGATAGTCGGGATTAAACAGTTTTTCCATACTTAACATAATAATTGAGATAACGACAATCCCAAGTAATCAAATTGATTTTTTCATATTCTATCATACGCGACTTTTTCCAATATTTTCCTTCGGCATCTATATGATTTACTTCTACTCCCTTGTCAAAAATATTTTTTAACGTACCTAAAATGAAAATATCTTTTCTTTCATTCTCAATAATAACGGCACCGTAATACTTTTTAATCTGTTTAAATATTTCCCACATGGTGTCGCCAAGCTTGATTTTATTTTTTATTTTCTTTAGTTGTCCTTCTTTTTTCATCATTTTCAAAACAAAATCCCGGCTTTTACTGGCATAAACTCTTTTGACGAACTTTTTATTTATCACGGTATATCCGTCTATTTGCATTTCTCTTTCATTGGCTATTAATAAAAAATTTTTATTTTCTGCCAATAAAATACCATCAGTATTATAATTACCGCAGCCACTTTCTCTTTGAACTCTGATCAATTTGTTCAAATATTTTTTCATATTGGATGATTATTTATTTTAATCCGGCATCGGTATACCTGTTACTCGCATTCCACATCAACCAACCGGCGTTTGCGTATTTTTCCACTACTTCTATTTGCGCGCGAATTTTTTCCGCATCATAAACAGCTCCCATATCAAAAGCCTGGATCCACGGTCGAACTTGCGCTCTTTTACCTTCAAATTTAGGCGCTCCGATTTTCATTCCGTTTTCAAACACAAGACCTGGATTTGCCGCAGGATTTATCAAACCCAAATGACCGGATGGGTAATGAGATGGATACATCATAGGACAAACATAGTCCACATTATCAACCGTATCCGCAATTCTCTGCCCGATAGACATATCATCAACCCCGTTTTTTTCCATTGTAAAACCAAATAAATCCAGAGAAATCCAAACAGGGTCATTTTTAAAATTATTGTTTAAAAATCTATAAAACTCTCCCATCACTTCATATTTCTTTTTACTTTCTTCATCATAAAGCGTATCGGCCATATTACCATCAGACGGGAACCTCACATAATCAAAATTTATTTCATCAAAACCGAACTGTATTGCTTCTTTGGCAATCGCCAAATTATATTTCCACACTTCTTTTTTGGTCGGATCAACCCAGCTCAGACCTTTCTTGTCGCGCCACAATCCTCCACGTTGACTTTTAATAGCCCACTCCGGTTTTTTCTCGGCCAAAACCGGATCTTGAAAAACGGTTTGTCTGGCAATAACATAAATTTTTTCCGCGTGCAATTTTTCAATCAATTTTTTAACATCACCTAAACGATTATCTTTATTTTTTAACGACACCACCAAAGGAACCTGGCTATCATACAAAACCAAACCGCTGTAATCTTTGATATCAATCACTACGGCATTGAGCTCGGTTTTTTTGATTAAACTTATCATTTGCTCCATTTTTTTGGAACTCCCGGCCGAATAAGCGGTTAGATATATTCCTTTTACTTTTATCAAAGGATTTTTTACTCCCGCAAAATGGCGATTTTTTACATTTACCATCAGCATGGCGTTATTCATACCTTCAATATACGAAACAGTAGAAGAAGACCAGACTAAAATAAAAAATCCGGAAAAAAAAGAAGCTATCGCCAGCAAACAAAAGTAAAAATAATCTTTTTTGTTTTCGGAAAGTTTTATCATGGTTTCACCTTGTCTTAATAATTGTATTTTATCAACTTCCACATTAACCAACGTAGTCGGTTTTCGCAAAGGTAAATCTTGTCCATCAACTAAAATATCGGGTTGTTTTTCTTGGTCGATAAAAGTGTTTGTGATATCTTCAAATTTATAAATTTCACTTTGCCCTGAAAGATTGGCTGAAGTCGCCACCAAAGGTCCACCGAGTTTAGCTGTAATTTCTCTTAAAAAACCGTTTGCGCTTACTCGCACAGCCAATTTACCCGAAGAAGAAACCACTCCGTATGGAAAGGCTTGCGGATTTTTACAATATCCTATGATAGTTAAAGGACCGGGCCAATATTTTTTCGCCAAATCGTTTAAATTTTTATTCCAAACCAAATATTTTTTCGCTTCTTCAATACTATCAACTATCACCAATAACGGCTTACTATAATCTCTTTTTTTTATTTGAAAAATTTTTTCCACCGCCTCTTTATTTTTTGCGTCACAACCCAAACCATAGGAAGTTTCGGTCGGAAACACAACCGTTCGCCCAGCTTTTAACTCAACAATAATTTCATCGGTTTGATTTTTATTAAAAATTTTCACATTCAACTAACTTTATAACCCTGTCTACCGGCAGGCAGGTTTCAACTTTTTACTTTTTTATCCACTCCAAATATGCCCGTGAAAACGGCAACAACTCACCCTCGAGCAAACTTTCCGGGTCGGAAGTTTCAAAATCAGTTCGATGGTCTTTGGCCATATGATATGGATGCAATACATAAGAACGTATTTGATTTCCCCACTCAGCACTTTTGTATTCTCCGCGCAATTCGTTTCTTTCTTTGGCCAAACGTTCTTCCTCCAACCGATGTAATTTGGCTTTGAGAATTTTCATCGCTGTTTCTTTGTTTTGTTGTTGCGAGCGTTCATTTTGACAAGACACGGAAATATTAGTTGGAATATGAACTATTCTAACAGCGCTATAGGTCGTATTCACACTTTGCCCGCCTTTGCCTCCACTCATAAAAGTATCTATGCGCAAATCTTTAGGGTCTAACTCTATTTTAACTTCTTCATCTAATTCCGGCATAATTTCTATTAATGCAAAAGAGGTGTGACGCATTTTTTCCGCATCAAAAGGAGAAATACGAACTAACCTATGAACACCGTGCTCGGATTTCAGATAGCCGTAAGCATAACGGCCTTTGATTTCCAAAGTTACGGATTTATAGCCGGCTTCTTGCCCGCGAGATTCGTCTAAAATCCTAGTTTTCCAACCCATTTTTTCACTAAAACGCAAAACCATTCGAAGCAACATTTCCGTCCAATCTTGAGCTTCTGTCCCTCCGCTACCGGCGTGCAAAGACACTATGGCGTTATTTTTATCATAAGGACCGTTAAGCAATAAATATAGTTCGTATTCGGAAAACTCTTTTTCCAATTCTTCCGTTTGTTTTTCTATCTCTTCTTTCAAAACAGGGTCATTGGCTTGCGATAAATCCAATAAACCGTTTACTCGATCGGACAAATTTTCCCATTTATCAACTTCCTTTTTAATATCTTGATAATCTTGTGAAATAGTTTGAGCGTTTTCAGGATTAGACCAAAAATCCGAAGCGGCCATTTCTTGCGATAATCGCTCCAGTTTATTTTTAAGTTCTTCAATCTTCAACAATTTTTTTCCTTCTTCAATTTTATTTTTTAATTCTTCTAAATTCATAAAATTAAAATATTTTATCCGCGCCAACCGTCACCAAAAGCGTCAAAATACCGGCAATAACGATACCGGACAGCACATAAGGCCAAGATTTTTTGAAAGGTATGCCAAATACAAACGCCGCCAAAGCGCCAGTATAAGCTCCGGTTCCCAGGATCGGAATTCCTATAAAAATCATCAAGCCTATCAGACCGTATTTTTGGTAATCATGAGCGAATTTTTCCTGAGCACGGTTCAAAGTGTTTACCCATTTGGAAGCCAAAAAACCTGATTTCTTGGAAATCCAAGCATGAAATTTGTCAGCCAATATTAAGATCAAAAGCACCGGTATAAAATTACCAATAATAGAAATCAACAACACTTCTACAGGGCGTAAATGATAAGCAAAAACTCCAACCGGTATGGATAAACGTAATTCTCCAAACGGTATCATGGACATAAAAAATGTCGCGATTTCCGGAGGAAATGAAGCAAAAAAATGAATGAGTTCTTTAAACATAATTTAATTATTTTTTTATTTATTCTATCACAAAAATACAAAAAACAAAAATTGTTCTTTATACCTCTTTTTTAATCAAAGAAGCGGAAGTTAAAAAAGCTAAGATAATCATTCCGCTGTAAGTGGTATAAAAATAATGATCAAAGAAGAAAGCTGTTAAAACTATAATCCAAAGCGGTAAAATTGCTTTATTGTTTTTGAACACTTCACGAAAGAAATAAAAAGCCAAGCATAAAATCACTAACGCACCAATAATCCCCCACTCCGCCAAAAACAAAAGATAAACATTATGCACTGGCTGATAAATCCAGGGAGTCAAAATAAGTTTCTGGCTGAAAAGCGCATAAACATAATTTCCCGGACCAACACCCAATATAGGATGAGCTAAAAATATTTCTGAGAAATCTTTATATTGATCAAAACGTTCACTGATAGCCCTGGTTTCCAATCTGTTTTCCGCCAAAATCCTGGACTGCCAAAGAGGAAGACAGATTGTAGATAAAATTAAAATTAAAATTAACGGCGGGATTAAAATTTTCCAGTTTTTAGCTTTTTCCATTAACAACCAAATAATCAAACCTGATAAAAGGGCGATAAAAGACGCTCGGGAAAAACTAAAAAACAAACCGGTAATAATAAGCAACTGTCCGACGGAAATAAACATTTTTTCTTTGATCTTCGGAAAATAACCATAAAGAAACAAACCAACAATAAACGCAAGACTCAAATAAAATCCCAAATCATTGGGCCAGCCAAAACTGCCATAAGCCCGCAGCCACCTGCCACCATCAGTTGCTTGCAAAACCGCCGCACCCAAGTCGCTTGGGTAATGCTCTGCTAACCCCAGCCATTTATTCTCCCAAGTGCGTTGGAAAACAAACTGTTCAATAGCCAAAAAACTTTGAACTATTCCCCCGCCCCAAAGTACCATCAATATCTGCCAAAAAGGAATTTTGTTTATCAATAATGTCAAAGAAAAACAAGCAACACCAAGCAATAAAAATATTTTATATTCCGCCAACTCCCGATTTAGCGGAGCAACGAACAAATATAAAACCAAAAAAAATAAAAATAGCGCGGGACGAATTATTTTCATAATCCTTTCTTTTTTATCGCGCGCTTGATTGATATCTAACCAAAAAGTTTTATTTGAAATCAAACGGAAAAAAGTGATAATCACTATCAACCAAATCAAAATTTCTATCCCCGACAAACTTTGACTAAACCATTCAAAATAATATCCGCCTAAATATGCGGGTTTGTAAATCAGCCGAGTTTGAAAAGGAAAAAGAAAAATAACCAAAAAAGATAAAAATTTTACAAATTTATTCATACTAACTTTATTAACCTGCCTGTCGGTAGGCAAGCTTTATAAACTTTCAACTCGTTGTCGCCACTTTTCATAATATTCTTTTCTCTTGTCATTTTCATGAAACTTCAACATATTATCGTTTATAACTACACCGGGAAAATTGAAATTTTTATCGCGGGTAGACATTTTTATTCTAGCCAATTGAGCTTCTTTGGCTTGTTTTTCCATCAAATCTCCATAAACGCCTTGCCACATTTTTTCTAAAACATTTTTTATAAATAATTTAAATCGTCCGTTCTTTATTTCTTTGGCATAGATAGATAGTTCAGAAGAAAATTGAGGTAAATAATCAAACAGCCAGTCGTTATCGGCGATTATTTTCCGACGATAATCTTCAGGGTCGTAAATCGGAATCAACACAGCTAACCAATAAATCAAATAAACGTCTTCTTGAATAATTTTTATATTTTGTAAATTTAGAGAATCTTTGGAGATAAAGAACGACAAACAAACTCCGTTTTTGTTTTTATTAACTCTTTGACCAAACAACAACAGAATAAGATTGGAAAAAAATCTTGCCAACCACAATCTTTTCGGATCGGTTATGATAAAAAAATCAATGTCGCTTTTTTGAGTTGCCGTGCCAAACGCCAAAGAATTACAGATAAATACAGTTTTAATAAAAGGTAGCCAACTTATTTTTTTACAAGCTCTTGCCGCTTTTTTTAACTTATTTTCATTTTCCAGAAGTCTCTGTCTACGAAATTCAACATTGTTTGACTTGTTCGGCAAAAAAAAGTACCCGTCTTGAAGAAAAATTTTTTGTTCTTTGAGTAAACCCTCTATAGTTACTTCAAAATCGCACCGGGTCGTTTTTTGTTTCCATAAAAATTCAAACAACTCTTCTCTGGTCAAAGGATAAGAAAAAAGTTCGAAGAAAGACAATGTTTTTAAGATGGCATTTTTTATTTCATCCATAGTTATATTATATAATAATACATTCTGAAAGAAAATGAAAATATTAAAATATTTGAGTATTAATAATTTTAAAAACCCTCCGACGAGGCGGAAGGTTTTTAAAATTATTTCTTATTTTGTTTTTTATATATCAGCACCTGTTGTCCCCATGTCAAAAGCGTGGAAAATAACCAATAAAGAGTCAGTCCTGCCGGAAGTGTCGCACCGATAAATACAGTCATTGCCGGCATAAAATAAAGCATTTGTTTGTTCATCATAGCCATCATCTGTTCGTCTTTAGCCCCCTCATTTATATTCTTTGGTGGCTGTTTAACTAACATGGCTTTGGTTTGAAAAAATTGAGCCGCCCCCGCCAAAACCGCCAAAACTATATTGGATTTAGCCATGTCAAAAATCCAAAAAGAAATATTATTTAATTTCCCCGGATTATACATGAAAGCATAAATGTCTTTACCCAAATTATCGGCTATTAATCCGTCACGCATCACCATATACAATGCTATCAAAACCGGCAATTGAATAAGTAAAGGCAAACAAGAGGCAAAAGGGTTTACCTTATTTTCTTTATAGAGTTGCATCGTGGCCGCAGCTTGCTTTTGTTGATCGTTTTTATATTGCTGTTTAATTTCGGCAATTTTCGGCTGTAAATCTTGAACGGCTTTTTGCGATTTAATAGAAGAAGACATCAAAGGATATACCGCTGCTCGAACTAAAACGGTTATCAACAAAATAACCACACCGATATCATGACCGGGAATAATATTGTAAAGCAAAACAAAAATATTCAAAATCGGCTGATACAAAATAACGTGAAAAAGATAAGAAAACATATGTTTGTTTTTTATTCTTCAACTTCTTCGGTTTCTTCAACTATCGCTTCTTCATCGTTGATTTGTTGGTTACCGCCTTCATCTTTGACATTTATAGTCCAACCTGTCAAACGTGAAGCCAAGCGAACATTTTGTCCATTCTTTCCAATAGCCAAAGAAAATTGATCTGAAGGCACTGAAACTTCGGCGGTTTTTTCTTCTTCGTTCAAACTAACGGAATTTATTTTGGCCGGAGCCATAGCATTCATAATATATACGGTAGCATCATCATTGTATTTGATAACATCTATTTTTTCTCCGTTTAGTTCTTCGATGATGGTATTGATACGTCCACCGCGTTGACCGATACAAGAACCTATCGGGTCAATAGAACTATCATCGGTAGACACCGCGACTTTACTGCGATAACCGGCATCGCGAGCCAAACCTCTGATTTCTACCGAACCGTCGGCGATTTCCGGGATTTCTTGACGAAATATTTCACGAACTAAATTTTCATGACTGCGAGAAAGTATTATCTCCGGACCGCGAACATTCATAGCTACCGAAACGACATAAAATTTCATTTTGGCTCCCGGACGATAATGTTCATTGCGTACTTGTTCTTCAAGTAATAAAACACCGGTCACTTTTCCCAAATCCACCAAAACCTTTCTGGATTCCGCGCGTTGAATCGTGCCAATAATAATCTTGCCTTCTTGATCTTTAAAATCTCCGAAAACCATATTCCTCTCGGCTTCGCGAATTTTCTGAATGATAACTTGTTTAGCTGTTTGAGCCGCCATACGACCAAATTCATGAGGAATTTCCAACGGAATTTCCAAAACATCGCCAAGTTTGGCTTTTTTATCATGTTCTTTCGCTTCTTTCAGCATTATTTCGGTTTTAGGATTAAATCGAGGCAAATCCGCAATTTCTTCTTCGGTAAGCTCTCGTCCTTCTTCACGAGCTTTTTCACGTCGAGCAAAAAGCTCTTCTTGAGCCTTTTCCAAAATTTCTTCTTCAATATCTTCCACTACGGTTTTAACATCCCACATTTCCACACCGGCGGTTTCCGGATCAAATTTTACTTTGATATTTTGTTGTTTATTGCCAAAATCTTTACGATAAGCGGCAGCCAAAGCAGCTTCTATTGTTTCCATAACTACTTCAAAGGAAAGGTTTTTTTCCTCACAAAGAGCTTGGATGGCTTTTACGATTTCAGATGACATAAGATAAATAAATTAAAAAAATTAAAAATTGAAAGATTTTAAAATTTAGTATAAAAAAAGCAACTTTTTATCAAAGTGCTTATGTTTATATATTATCATAATTTAGCCATACTGTCAAATTACGGCTTATTTCCGGCCAAAATCACTTTACCTTTGGGTGTATTACCTGAAATAACTACCCTGTCGCCAACGGATAAAAATTTGTAAATTTTCTCTGCGTTTTCATAAGCAATATTTACACAACCGTGACTCATCGGTTTAATGCCAAATTGATTATGCCAATAAGCACCATGTAAATAAAAACTTTTTTTAAATTCCAAATTCCACTTGGTATTGGGATAATTATAAGTACGCCCTTGATAATTAACTGTCGGTCTTTTGCGTAAAATTTTAAATTCTCCGTTAGGCGTATCCATGCCGACAACACCGGTTGAAACCGGAGCTTTACCGACTTGTACATTGTTCAAAAACCATTTTAACTGTTGGGTATTTTTATCAACCTCAACATGACGAGGCAAACTCTTATCCGCTTCGCCTTTGAGCGGGTTATAACCGTTTTCCACCTCCAAACCATCATCATATCCATCATTGTCTGAATCTTTATTTTGAATATCCGTGCCAAGTTGCAATTCCAATTCATCAGACAGACCATCCATATCAGTATCCAAAACATCCGCCGCAAACAAAGGTAACGGAAATAAAAATAACAAAGAAATAATTAATATACGAAACATAGTAATCTAAAATCATCAATTCATTCCACTATTATATCACCTTTTTGATCTGTCCTCAAAACTTCCATACCCGCTCTTTGTAACCTTTTGAGAACTCGCTGGCTGGGATGGCCGTAACTATTTTTTCCAACGGAAATAATCGCTTTTTCCGCATCGACAGCTTTTAAAAAATTTTCCCCACTACTACTGTCACTGCCATGATGTCCCACTTTAAGATAATCACTTTCAAAAGCCGAACAAACTTTGGTGGACGTCGGGCAATATTTCAAAAGCAGTTGGTTTTCCAAGTTATTTTCCATATCCGCGGCAAAAAATACGGTGGTAGTATTATAAGTAAATTTGAAAACCAATGATGCATCATTATCCCCTTTCACCGGCAACGCGGGGTCGGGATTGAAAAATTCCAATTCAGCCCCATCCAAAACATATTTTGCATTGTTTTTTATTGTGAATATTTCCGCCCCCTCGGACAATAAAAGTCCTTTCCAAGACAAAAACAAAGGTTCGTTTTCTTTTTCCAAAGTATTAACAAAAATATTTTTGACTTCATAACGTTTCAAAACATCCAAACATCCTCCGTAATGATCTTTATCCGGATGGGTAACCAAAAGATAATCTATCTGTCTGTCAAAAAAATCAAACCTTTCCCCCAATTTACGTAAGATTTTTTGATCAGGTCCGCAATCAATCAAAATTTTGGCTCCGCTTTCTAAAAAAATCAAAGAAGCATCGCCTTGTCCGACATTCAAAAAAACCACCTGGAAACTAGGTGGTGGTAAAAATCTGAGGTAAATCAACAAACCAACACAACAAAGTATAACCGCTAAAAATAAAATTTTTGATTTGAAAGACACAGATTAAAAATTTATTTCTTCGCCAATATAATTTGGTTTACCCAAACTTCGTTTTCATAAATCATTTCCTCTTTTTCAATAACAAAAGCCAATTGCGACAAAATTTCGCGGATTTTATCCGGACGATGGTAATAAGATTTTATCTGGATATCCCCGACTCCGGTTTTTACCACTGGTGGTTCTTTTTGATTTATATTGGTTACCAAAAATAATCCTCCGGGTTTGAGCACGCGATAAACTTCGTCAAAAAACCTGGTTGGATCTTTCAAGTGCACCACCAAAAAAGCCGCCGTAACAATATCAAAAATATTTTTTTCAAACGGCAAAGCCTCGGCATCCCCGACAACGGTTTTGATTTTAGAATTTTTCTTTTTCAAAACTTCCAAAATTTTTTCCGAAACATCCAATGCCGTTACTTGTCCGCCGGCAAAAAACAAAGGCAAACTTACCCTGCCCGTTCCCGCGCCGACATCCAGAATAACCTTGCCTTTCAAATTTTCCGATAAAAGCGACAAAAATTTACCTTTTTCAAAACTATCCAAATATTTTTCTTTTTTATCATAACCCTGCGCGGCCAAGTCATAACCCTCTTTAGAAAACAATACTTTTATTTTTTTAGACATAAAAATAAATTTCTAAACCCTAAGTCCTAAATTCTAAACAATATTCAATATTTGAATTTCTAGATTGTTTAGAACTTAGAAATTAGAGCTTAGAGCTTTTTGTAATTATTAAAAATAATAACATATAACACCCCAAACAAACCAAAAGCGGTATTCGCCAATTTATTACTGAAAAACCCAGACCTCCTATTTTCTCCCCAACCATTATAACATAGCTTAGACCCAAATTGGTAATCCAAGCCGCGACTTGACCCAACGGATAAAAAACCACTGCCAAAAAAATAGATATAAAACTGAAAAACATTAAAAAAGGAATCAACCAAATTACCAAAACATTGGCCAAAACGGAAAACAAAGACAAATAGCCAAAGCTGTAAGAAATCAAAGGAAAAGTAAAGATTGTCGCGGCCACGGTCGGTAACATAAATTCTTTGATGATAAAATCGAATTTTTTGTGAAATTTTTTGTATTTTATTTTTTCTTCCAAAAGAGGAGTAAAATATATCAAACCTATCGTTGCCAAAAAAGATAATTGGAATCCGACATCCCAAACCAAAATAAGAGGATTGACTAGAGCTAAAAGCGTCGCCGCATAAACCAAAAGCCGAAAAACATCGCTTTTACGCCCCATTTGCTGAGCTAACAATAAAAGTCCGCCCATCAAGCCAGCGCGCACGGCCGAAGCGGAAGCTCCGGTAAAAACCACAAACAAAAAAATCAAAACCAAACAAATCCAGAAAGCTTGTTGGCGGTAAAAACCAGCATAAATCAAAACCCCCATCAAAATCCAAACAATAATGGTGATATTATAACCGGACACTGCGACAATATGAGTGATACCGGCCCGACTCAGATTATCTTTGAGCTCAGTATCAAATCCACTCCGTTCTCCGTATAAAATACCGGCAGCCAAAGTGCTTTGCGGTTCAACCCATAACCGTTGCGTCAAACCGTTTAGCTGTTTTTTGAAAGATAAAATAGCTGACATAATTCTATTGCCCCTATTTTTTTCGAGCAAATCTATTTTTTGTGGATAACACACGGAATAAATATTGCGCAAGGCCAAAAATTTTTGGTAATTGAAATTATCTTTATTTTTGGGAGATTGCAAAACACACTCAATCTGCAATTTATCTCCATATTCATACTCCGGATAAGATTGGCCTTTAAACAAAATCTTGCCGTAAGTTTTTTTATTTATTCCTTGTTTATCAATCAATAAATCGTCAGTTATCTCATATTCACGATAACCGACTTTTTTGTTCGGCTCATCGCTAATTATACCGACTATACCGTATTTATCACCATTGTAATAAGAAATAAAATTTTCATTTATCTCCGGCAAATGGTAAAGAACCCGACAAATTCCTAAAATAAAAAACACCCCAATCAACAAAAACAACCTGATTATCTTTTTCTCAAAAAAAATCACGACAAAGAATAATAAAACAAAAATTGAAACGTAAAAATAAAATAGTGTCGTCCGTGGAATCTCTATGATGGAAAAAAGACCTGTTGCAAAAACAAAACAAAAACAAAACGCCAATAGCGTCTTGTTTTTTGATTTAATAATAGAAGACAAAAAATCTTTAACCCCTCCCATATGACTTTATAGACTTTATGGACTTTATGGACTTTATGGACTTTATGGACTTTATGGACTTTATGGACTTTATGGACTTTATAGACTTTATGGACTTATATAACTATATTCACCAACTTCCCTGGTACATAAATAACTTTCTTCGGCTCTTTTCCGTCTAACCATTTGATAATCTTGAAACTGCTTAAGGCCGCATTTTTTGCGTCTTCCTCCGTTATTTCAGCGGTGGAAAAATCTATAGTATCACGAACTTTTCCATTAACCTGAATCACTAAACTTAAATTGTTTTCTTTGGACAATTCTTCATCATATTTCGGCCAAGCGCATTCCGCTAAAATATTTTTACCGCCGATATTATTCCATATTTCTTCGCACATATGGGGCGCAAAAGGAGAAAGCATCTTCAATAAAATTTCGTATGCGTCTTTACAAATTTGGAGTTTTTTATTCATTTCATTGACAAGCTCCATCATTTTGGCGATAGCGGTGTTAAAACGCATATTATCAATATCATCTCCGACTTTTTTGAGAGTTTGATGAACGGTTTTAGACAAATCGTCTTTAAGCTTCTGATCTTTGGTAAGCGGAGGAATTATTTTTTCTTGTAAATTCCAAACGCGTTCCAAAAATCTTTTTACCCCTACCAAACCGTTGGTATCCCATACAGCGGCTTGATCAAAAGGACCCATAAACATAATGTAAGTACGGAAAGTATCAGCACCGTATTCCTTCACTACATCATCGGGATTGATAACATTTCCTTTACTCTTGCTCATTTTTTGTCCGTCAGAAGCCAAGATCATACCGTGGGCCGTGCGTTTTTTGTAAGGTTCACTGACCGGTACCAATCCCAAATCGTGTAAAAAGATATTCCAAAAACGAGAATACAACAGATGTAACACCACATGTTCCATCCCCCCATTATACCAATCAACCGGCATCCAATATTTCAATTTATCAGGAGAGGCAAATTGTTTATCGTTTTTAGGATCAATATAACGCAAAAAATACCAGGAACTACCGGCCCAGTTAGGCATCGTGTCGGTTTCGCGTCGCGCCTTACTTCCGCAACGGGGACATTTCACTTCCACAAATTTCTTGACTTCGGACAGAGGCGATTCTCCGTTGTCGGTCGGCTTGTAGTCTTTGACTTTCGGCAATTCAAGCGGTAATTCTTTCTCGGAAATAGCAATCCAACCAGGATTTAATTTTTCACCTTCATTGGTAAAATTTTTGGCATTAGCGCAAGCCTGACAATAAACCAACGGAATTGGTTCACCCCAATATCTTTGACGGGAAAAAACCCAATCGCGTAATTTATAATTTATTTTTTTACCACCGGCTTGAACTTCCGGACCGGACAACCATTCACAAATTTTTTCTTGCGCTTCTTTTGTTTTTAATCCATCCAAAAAATCGGAATTAATATTTTTCCCTTCTCCCGTAAAACACTCTTTTTCTTCTTCGGTTAAATTTTTATCATCCAAAGGTTCTAAAACTTTTTTTATCGGCAAACTGTATTTTTTAGCAAACTCAAAATCGCGTTCATCGTGCGCGGGTACGGCCATTACTATCCCGGTGCCGTAATTATTCAAAACATAATCGGCTACATATACCGGAATTGATTCGCCATTTACGGGATTTACCGCTTCCAACCCAGAAAGTTTGACACCAGTCTTATCTTTGTTTAGTTCGGTGCGTTCCAAGTCGGATTTTTTCTTACTATCATTGATATATTTTTCAATCTCATTCCAATTTTTGATATATTTTTTCCATGATTGTAATTTATCGTGTTCAGGTGCGATAGAAACATAGGTCACACCAAACAAAGTATCGGCTCTGGTGGTAAACACTTCTATTTTTTCTGTAAGTATTCCTTCCTCTTCCGTTTCCACACCAAATAAAATACTAGCTCCAATGCTTTTGCCTATCCAATTTTCCTGTTGAGTTTTTATTTGTGGTAAATAATCCACATCTTTGAGACCATCGAGTAATTTATCGGCATATTTGGTAATAGCCAACATCCATTGTTCTTTATTACGTTTTTCTACATCTCCACCACAACGTTCACATTTACCATTTACAACTTCTTCATTGGCCAAACCAATTTTACAACTTAAACACCAATTAATAGGCATATTGGTTTTGTAAGCCAAGCCGTGTTCAAAAAATTTCAAAAACAACCACTGAGTCCAACGATAATATTCCGGAGAAGATGTATCAACTACTCTATCCCAATCAAAAGAAAAACCAATCATCTTGAGTTGTTTGACGAAATTGGCAATATTTTCTTTTGTTACTTCTGCGGGTGGTCGTCCGGTTTTGATGGCATAATTTTCCGTCGGTAAACCAAAACTATCAAAGCCTATGGGAAATAAAACATTACAGCCGTCCATGCGTTTTTTACGCGACACTACATCAAGCGCGGTATATGGTCGCGGATGACCGACATGCAAACCAGCACCGGATGGATATGGAAATTCCACCAAAGCATAATATTTGGGCTTCTCAGAAGTATCGGGAGCATGAAAAACACTCTTTTCTTCCCAAACTTTCTGCCATTTTTTCTCAATTTTAGCAAAATTATATGATTTCATAGAATAATTATGATTTTTGTTTACTATTTGATATTTTGCCTTAATTTTAAGAAAAAAGCAAGGTATGGCTAATTTTGGCTAAATTATTGACAAAATCGCTAAAATATGCTATATTATATTGTTATATTCCTTACTTGGGATATAATATAAATAGATAAAATTTGTTCTTTAACAATTGAAAGTTAGAAAATATAAGGAAAATTTATATATAGGGATATACAGCATTACAAACTTCTCATAATGGAGGAACATCATGAGAAACTTTTTCGCCTTTGTGATCGCAGTTGCGATCACCCTTGCCTTCGTTGCTTGCGACAATGGTATCAGTCCGGTTGATAACACTAACATCACGGACAATGACAACGCCGTAAACGACGATACTACTGATGATGTCACGGACAATGACACTGTTACCTTGAAACCGTTCACTATTAAGGGTGCGGTTGCCAAAGGCCCGCTCGTAAAAGGTTCGGCTCTGTATTTCACGATTCTTTCTGAAATTGGTGAACAGGAAGGGCTTATCCTGAATGCTACCACCGATGATGACCTCGGCCGGTTTTCTTACAAAGTGACCGCTGATGTTTCCCCCAAAGTGGTTGGGAAAGTTTGCAAAATCAGTGCCACCGGTTATTTTTACGATGAGATCGGTGACAGATTGAGCAATGCGCCCGTCACTTTGGAAGCCCTGTTCCGGATTACGGACACAGAAGTGCAGGATGCCAGAATAAATCTTCTCACTCATATGACAGTCAAGCGTACGCTTGCGTTGATGAGTGATGGGACAATGCTTTTTGAGGATGCTCAGGCGCAAGCCGAAAGTGAACTCATCGCGGAAATGGGAGTTTTCTATGCTCCCTCGGATGAGGATCCTAAGAAAAAAGCCATTGAGATGGATCTGACCAAAGATCCCTATCCGTTGGCCATCGCTTGCATCTTCGGACAGAGTGCCTATAACATCGCCAAAGACAGTGCTGAATTTTATGGGAAGTATCAACAGCTTCTCAATGATACTGCTGCTGATCTTTCTGATGGCGTGCTGACCGATAAGACAAAAGAAATCATCGTTGCTGGTGAACAGGCCCTAGATGCTGACGCATGCGCCGCTAACCTCAAGAATTATCTTGAGGAAAAAACCGGTGAAACTCAGACTCTACCCAACCCCAACGAATCCGTTGACACCAACAAAGATGGCGTTCCCAATGTCTCTGATCCGGATGTTGATGGAGACGGGGTGCCAAACGAAGATGATTGTGTGATGGGAAAAACGGATTATAAGTTAGTTTTTGTAGCCAAAAGTGTTTTTTGCATATCAAAAAAAGACAATACTTGGTCTTGTTACACTCTCTCACTTGGAAATGCTTATGGATGGGGAAATGAAACATGGAAAAATGATTTTTCCATGGTTGCTAGTGGCTCTTCACACTTTTGTGGTATAGATACGGAAAATATTTTATGGTGTTGGGGGCACATTGATGAATCAAGCCCTAATTACCAATCTACACCGATTGAAAATACTGGTATATGGAAAAACTTATGGGCCGGTCAAAATCGTTTATGTTCTATTTCGGATATGGATACTCTCTATTGTTGGCAGGGCTTAATGATTGGAGAAGGTATAAAAGCTAATGATGACACAAACTGGTCAAATTTATCACTCGGAAATGACAAATTCTATGCCATTAAAAGCGATGGGACACTCTGGGGTTGGAACTTCGAAGAAATTCCTGTCCAAATCGGTACAGATCTCTGGAAATTCTTTTCGAACACTTCCCTTTATGCCGTCAAGACAGACGGCACACTCTGGTATGTCTCAGATTTTCTTTCTCCTGTTCAAGTCGGCACTGACACGGACTGGGAGTCTGTTTACGGCACTTGTGCTGTTAAGACAGATAATTCACTTTGGTGCTGGAATGAATCTGATATGACCCCGGCAACCAAAATTGATTCAATCGGTTGGTCCTGTGGACAATGGCAATTTATCTCTCACTACAAGAAGGTTGATGTAGAAACACAAGAACTTCTTTGTGGTCTCAAAACAGATGGTTCGCTTTGGTGTCTGAAGGACGGAGATCTTATCTACATTGAAAACCTCCCGCTAGAATAATCTAACTTTCAATTCTCTCGCCCGTTCACTTCTGTGGACGGGCTTTTTTGTAAACATTAATCTTTTGCACGAATATACACAAATGAACTTTGAATATTGAATATTAGCTATTAAAACATCCCGATTTTATATCGGGATGTTTTTTGATTTATTTATCTCTTTGTATTTTTATCACTTTATCAACATATAATCTTATCTCTTTCTCTTATGGGGTTGGTTCTTCAGCTGGTGGAGTCTCTTCTTCAGCTGGTGGTGTTGGTTCTTCAACTGGTGGTGTTGGTTCTTCAACTGGTGGGGTTGTGGTGACTATTTCTTCAGTAGTAGATGGTGTCTCAACCATCCCTTCTTCCCCTCCTTGTAAAGGAGGGGTCATCACCTCACCCTCGCCTCCTTCTTGAGGAGGGGCTGGGGGTGGTGTTACTACAAACTTTCTCTTTGCAATTACCATCCAATCAAAAGTAGAAGAAGATATACCACCATTTAATTCTTTAACCACAAAACCTGTGGCTAATTTTTCTTTGACATATATGCCACCACATTCACCTGTCAGAGTAATATTAACTTTGAGCGGCTGAGTTTCGTCAATGAGTTCGCAAGTATCAGTATCAAAATTGATAATTGCTTCGCCATTTATGAGTTCTGATGAACTAGAAAATACAAATTCCGAATATGGTGATTGCATAGCAAACATTTCTTTGGTGTTACCATCGCTGGTTTGGATCCTGGTGATAAATTGACCATTTTCATCAATCGCCCATTTATTATCAACACCTGTAATATTTTTTACATTTAACAGTGCATAATTTTGTAAATCTAGATCTCCGCCAGAATAAGTTAGACTTCCACCAGATTGTTGAACACTTAAAGTTGTAGAAACCGCTTCGCGTAAAGCCTCAATTTCCGCTTGTTGAACCTTGGCTACTTCTATTAAAAATGCCGTTAATTTTGGATAATCAACTGATTTATAGGTAGTACTTACATCAGTATAAACAAGTTCAGGTAAAACTAATTCTAATTCTTGAGCCACAACACCAATCTGTCTTCTATCATCATTTGTAGGATAAGTAGAAGTGTTCCAATAATAATATATTCCCCTTAAATTAGTTAAAGCTTCTAAAACATTTTTTTCAGCATTGATAGAAATAATTTCTTTTTTAAAACGAACATCTGATTGTGTACACGACCCAAAACTACTATATAATATGCCTGAATTATCAACACAAACTTCATGAGTTCCGTTTCCACTTAAGTTAGTTATTTGAGCTGAGCCATTTATATAAACACCTAATTGACCAGACGCACCCGCATCGACAACTAATCTCCAATTGGAAACATTTACAGCTCCGATACCTACTCTGGTAGCTGAGGTACCCGAACCACGGACATGCAAAGCCGGATTACTTGTTTGTCCAGAACCACTAAAACCTATTCCTAAACTACTACTTATACTATTTGTATAATATTGACCCAAAGAAAATCCATAATTTATATTATTACTAACTTTTGCATTGTCGCCAATTGCATAAGAAGATGTATTGTTCATTCCGATTGTTGCACCAGCTCCAAGAGCATAAGAAAAAACAGATCCTTCATCTACTATAGATTGCCAACCCAAGGCATAACTTGAACCACCTCTGCTCTTTGCTCCTTTTCCTATAGCAACTGCATGATTAACAAAATTGGGAAAACCTAACACAGTATAATAACCAGCCCAAGCCTCTTCACCAAAAGCAAATGAAGTAACACCCCCAGCTATTGCTTTATAACCAAAAGCGAAAGAATTATTACTTACTACATTACCAAATAAACCTCCACTTAAAATCTGGCTTTCTTCACCGCCGGCAAAAGAATAATATGCTAAATTTGTAGTTGTAACATTTTTACCAAAAGCTATTGAGTAGGCTCCACCAGCGTAACTTCCTGTGCCAAGAGCAAAAGAACTTGTACCCATAGCAGTATTATTATTACCTATAGAAAAACTGCCTTGTTTTCCAAGAGCCGCAGAACCATAACCCATTGCTATACTGCCATCATTATTAATACTAAAAACATTTATACCAGTTGAAGAAGCAAAACTAACTATAGATGAATTTCCATTTTCTGTATCTCCTACCACTCTAAAAGTTGAATTTAGACTATTCTGGCTACCCACAGCAAAAGAACCTCTTATATAAGAATTATTTGTACCTGGATGACCGACCAAAGAAACTCCAATATTGTTTGTCGTGTCATATAGTTCTAACACACCCCACCATTTATTTCCAATATCTTGATTCATAACAAGAGCACCGCCAACACTAGATGTATTGCCAGTTAAAAGAATGCCGTCATAACTATTCATAGTATGGACATGTAATTTGGTCCAGGCAGTTGTCGTCCCAATCCCCACATTTCCATTATTATCAATTGTCATTTTTTCCGTTAAACTCCCTTCATTATTAGTATAAAAAGCTAAACGACCGGTGGAAGAGCTGGAACCATTCAAAAGACCGGCAATACTAGCAACTGTACTAGAACTATTAGAACTAATATTTCCATAAGGATCGACACTAGAATTTATTATGGAAATAAAATCAATACCTGGTCCCATACCATCGGCAGAGCTGACGTTTCTTCTAGCCGAAACTTTAAGAGCCGTATATTTAGAATTACCGCTTGCACTTCTTTCAAAAATCGGAGCTTTATCATAAGACGTGGCTACAGTATGCAAAATTCCACTTGGACTAGTTGTGCCAATACCAATATTTCCACCATCTTCAATGAATAAACGTGTAACTCCGTGTGTTCTAAAACCAATAGGTAAATAGCTACCCAATACAGCATCGTTTGCAATATAATGAGCAAAACCTGTATAACCACTTGAAGATACGTTAGAAGAAATTGATAAAACTCCCGTACTACTAACAATGTCAATTGAACCGCCTTCAACGTGTAATTTTGCCAAAGGTGTAGAAGTTCCGATACCCACCCTTCCGTTTTCTAATATATTTAAATTATTTGATCCTTCTCCGTTCGCTTGAGTATAAAAACCCAATCTTGTTCCGTTTTGTTTTATAGACCAAGTACTTGTGCCGATATTTAAATTATCCACCCAAAGAGCATTCCATCTAGTCGTAGAAGCGCCGAGATTATAAACACTCATATTTCCTGTTCCTCCAGTCATATCCGGAATAACGTTGCGTAAAGTAGAAGTGCCGGCTACAGATAATAAAGTTAAAGGACTAACTGTCCCAATCCCAACATTACCACCCATAATTGCCATTGTGTTTGAATTTGTAATTGTATTATAAGCATCACTTAAAGAAATACCGAAAGAATCATTGCCGCTAATTGTCATTCTTCTTCCAAAAATCGTAGAATAATTACCAGAAATTGAACTATCTTCAGCACTTCCAATAAAGGAAAAACCGCCTGAAATATTATTTGATCCACCATTTGCAATAAAAGATTTTGAACCAGATACTGTGTTATAAGTTCCACCCCCTATAGAAGAAGCTTCTGATCCAGATTCAATTTTATTTTGATAACCACCAGCAATAAATGAAAATGTACCTGTGGTGCTATTTCCATTTCCAAATGCAGCGCTCCAATTACCAGCAACCACATTAGCATTCATCGCAATACCATATTTATTTGTTATAATTTTAAAAATACTACTCGTCACCCAATTTTCTCCTCCATTATTTACCAAAAGCTGTCCAATATCACCACTGGGCAATCCCCCGCCCAAATCACTCCAAGCCGTTCCGTTGTAATATCTAAACTTGTGGGATGTTGTATTGTAATAAAGATGACCGTCTATATTATTAACACTATCCAATTCCATATTTGAGCCCAATCTCGGGATCAAAATACCACGTTGCGTTGAAGAAACTTCAAACGCCACGGATGTTGTGGAAACATTTATGTTATGGCCGATTGCAACCTGTCCGGAATTGAAGACGACGAAAGAAGAAGTGGCTACGCCGTTTTTATTAAAATGTATAAGATCACCAGTACCTAATTGTATTCCTCTCAACAATGCACTCGAAGTAAGATAAGTTGAAGTTATGCCAGTAATAAAATTGGAAACATTCGGAACACAAAAACCTACAGAACCGTTACACCCACTATAAGTTCCCGGTAAACCCTCATCAGTTGTACATGAAGCGCCGTCGTGAATTTCACAGGTCAAACCGTCGGCATTACAATCATAATATCCGGTTTTACAAACACTGCAATTTGTCGCTCCTGGTTGAGAAGCCCACTTACCGGCCACACATTCGGTTACACGATTCAAGGTATTGCAAGATGATGAAGGACTACACCAAAAACTTCCGCTATTATCACAATACGGAGCTGCCGCATCCAAATAATCACAATCCACAACATAACCACCATAAGTTCCACCTCCGTTATTATTTGTAGAATTTACCCCAGGAACCAAACCAAATAACGTTGAAGAATTATACCACTGAGCCACACTGCCACTTAAACCGCACATTACTTCGCCTGGTCCAGCCAATTGACCACTATACGTAGTAGGGCATTGTTTAGGATCAGCTTTCCAATTTGCCGCTTTGGAAATATCAACAAAAAATACAAAAGCACCTAACACAAACAAAACAATCATTATTGTTTTTATCAAAAAGTCTATTCTCATGGTTGTTTTGGATCGTATTCTCATATATTTTATTTGCAACAACTTATAGCTTTGGAGCTCACACATGTGGAAAGCCAGCCTTGTCCTCCACCGACAGTGCCCGTATATTCCCAAAAAGCTCCTAGATAATTTAAAGATGAAGTGGTATATCCCCCGCAATCATTGGCATAAGCTGTATAACCAGGCGGGCCTTCGGCAATCCAAGCTTGAGGTAATCCGGAAAATTTACTAAAATTATTTACGCGAATGAAAGAAATTATTTCTCCACTAAAACAGAAATGATAACCTGGGTAATAATAATTACAAATAGCATTGGCTGCTTGGTATCCTTTTAAAATTCCAGAACTAAAATCTCCATTAGTGGTTATAGGCGTTGTAGTAACATCGGTTATCGGGACAACCCAACCCAAAGTCGGATCAAAACAATTTGTTCCATTAACATCACAATATAGATTCGATCTTATTCCTGAATTATGAGTCGAAGTTGCTTGAAAAGCGACTTGGGCCGTGAATGTAGCGTTGGTCACATTCAAATTTGTAATTGTAGAAGATGTGATTGTAGCATTGGCAATTGTCGAAGTTCCGATATTTGCAGTAATGATAGTGGAGCTAACGATGGTCGCTTCGTCGGCAAATAGATTTTTAAACCATCCAGTCAACCAACGTAATAATGAATTACCCAAACTATACGTTTCCGTAATTTCCGGCATAACATTGTGCATGGTCGATGTTTGAGTTATTAACATCTGACCGTCAACAGTCAAGGTCGCGCCAGGCGTGGTAGTACCTATACCAACATTTCCATCAAACGAAACTATTTTATTTTGATACCACCTAATAGTAGTACTATTATATGCATAACCTAAGTAGCCATAATTGAAAGTATTATCATTTCCACGAGCTCCTATCTGATAAATAGTAGTGGAATCATCTTCTTGAAAATTTAACATAGCCCTAGCCCAACTTCCGATAGATGGTGAATCATCTTTTCTAACAATGACACTTCCATTATTTAATAAAACACTGGTAAAATTACCATCAACTTCCAAAGAAGCTCTGGGGTTAACTGTGTTTATACCAACATATCCACTAGTAGATGAAACAAAAATCGCCGACGTAGCTGTAAGAACATTTCCGTTTGAAGCATAATAGAGAATTTGTCCTCTCGTGCCGGAAGGAATCATTCCAAGTGATGAAGTGTTAGTCCATTCCGGATAGCCAGAGGAACTAACCATGAGAATTTGCCTTTGAACTCCGGCATTTCCGTTAAATCTCAAAACGCCGTTTTCAATATGCATCCCTCCTTCAACCATTAACATCGAATCCCAGCCGTCATCGCCGGTAGTTGAACCGATAGCTAAAGTACTGCTAGCAAAAAAAGAATGACCACTGGCTGCAAGCATAGTGTGCGGTTGAGAAGGATCAAAATTTTCATAATAAAGACCTACAGCCCCGTTGGACGTAACTCCGGTAAAATCCATATTTCCAAAACCGCCTAATAGATTTCCATTGGATCCATAAATTCCAAAACCGCCATAAGTACCAACATCCATTTGCACATTAAGCGCATAATTTAAAGTCGTGGTATTAATACCCACTTTCCCATCCGCACCCCAAACTCCCAACGGAAAAGTTGTTGTCATATTAAACGTGTGTTGACCAGACCAAGAAAAATCTTGCGTTGTACTGACAGTAAATTCATATCCACTCAAATTCAATCCGCTTCCGGCAGTGTACACTCCCCCGCCAGTATTTAATTTCGTCTCACCCCAATAAAGATCACCGTTGTAATTATAAAATTGATTAGGCGCGGACGAAGTGGCAGAGGTTGAAGTCATAAATACTGTGCCGTCATTTTTCACTATAAAAATATTTGACGAAGTCGCATTGCCAAAATTTATCAAATCGCCTTCACCATATTGTCTGCCCCAAAGCAGAGGTGAGGTGGTGGCAAATATAGCTTCAATACCAGTCACAAAAGTTGAAGTGGCAATAATACACTGACAAGAGCCGTTATAAACACCTTGCAAACCTCCAGCTCCGGTACAAGTTGTCACTCCCACATTAACTTCGCAACCATCACCGGCTCCAGGACCGGAGGCATTACAATCAACATAATTCGTATCGCATTGGCAAGTACAAGAAGCACCGATATTATTATTGGCTCCGACAGAACAATTGGTAGAATTGGTTTGCACTTCGCAAACACTCGGCGTCGCATCACAATCTTGATAACCGGAAATACAATTATTTCCGCAAGCCGAAGTTCCCCAAACATTTTCCGTACACACGGTTTCTTTGTGATTTGTTCCATAACAAGTTTCGTTTCGATCGCACCAAAAGTTTCCGTTATTATCGCAACGCGCTCCAGCTCCGTCGTCAGTAGCAAAACAATTTATCAAATAACCTCCGGAAAACGAACTTGAATAATTAACGTTGGAAGTAGAAGAAACCGATGGTGGAATCAAGCCGGCAGTGGTAAAACATTGAGCCGTACCGGACAAATCACCGCAAATATTTTGCGGTGTGCAGTTTTGTCCTGGAAATGACGGACTGGTAGCCGGACATAAAGCGGGATTAGTAACCCATAATTCCGCAGCTTTGGTAACATCAACAAAAAATATAAACAAACCAAACACAAACAACACGATCATTATCGTTTTCATCATCAAATCAAATTGTGTTGCTGTCCTACTATACATATTTTCTTTTTTGTAGCTTTACAAACTTTATAACTTTATGAACTTTATAAACTTATTTTTTATTTACAACAAGCTATAGGTTTGGTAACACTACAATTTACTAACCAACCGGCGCCGCCGGTAGTATTTTCAAATTCCCAAAACGCGCCCAAAGCCGACGGACTGCTGGTAGTCCAACCGATACAATCATTGGCATTTGCCGTATATCCGGGCGGACCGTTGGCAATCCAAGCCGTTCCTGCAAAATTGGAAATATCGTTGTCATCATAAATCATTTTGATAATATCCTCGGCAGTGCAAAAATGATATCCAATATATTGACTGCGACAAATATTATCAGCGGCTCTGTAACCGCGAAGTGTCCCGGTGGAAAAATAACCGTTGGTTACCCCGGTGGTCGTACTCATTTGTAAAGCGGTAGAACCCCAACCACTAACACTGGGATCAAAACAATTATTTCCATCTTTATCACAAATCTGTCCGGCCATGATAGTGTTTGAAACCGTCAAATTTTCCGTATAAAAATTGGAGGACGTGGCGTTAACGGCGTTTAAATACGTTATTGTCGAACTGGTAATTGTGGCGTTTTCAATAGTCGAGGTTCCGATATTAGCATTGATCAAAGTAGAACTCACAATAGTCGCTTCGTCGGCAAACAAATTTACAAACCACCCTGTTAACCATTTAAAAATTGAACTTCCTAAACTAAACAAACCATTGGTTTGAGGAATAATATTTTGAACCGTAGAAGTTTGAGTCACATTTAAATTACCATTCACATTCATATCACCAGTGGTAGTTACACTATTAAAACTGATATTTCCCTCATTGTCCGTTACCGGAATATAAGCGGTCGTTGTCGGTGTAGAAGTGGCTTCCAAACCGTTTAAATATCTAGCATTAAAAGCATATGGCACTGTTGCGATATGTTTACGCGGAGACAAAACTTGTCCTTCAACCGTAACTTGCAAATAAATTACATCGTTATTCTTAAATATTTCCGAATCAAGCGGAGTAGTGCCTGGATCTCCGAGTAATATACTAAACAAACCACTACTTGGAGTAACAGCATTGGTTGTCGCATAAAGCGCACTTCCGCCGGTTGAGGTATTAAACAATTCAAAGGTCATTGTCAAAGAAGTACTGGCGGAAATTCCGTTTTCCAAAATTTTACCTTGATAACTGATAATTGAAGGTGGATTGGCAGCATCAGATTTAAGAGACAGTAAAACAAAAACTGTCACTACTGTCAGCAGTCCTATGACTAGTTTAAGTTTTGTACTGTAATTACCCATATTTAAATTGCAAGATTACAAGATTGCAATATTTAAAGATTAATAGCTTTTGCCGATTATTACTGTTCCCTCCTTGGATGCATTTGGAACATCCAAAAGTAATAATCGCTAATAAACTATCAACTTATTGTAAAAGACGATCAATACTCCCCTGAGTCAAAATATGAGCCAGCGATGTAAGTGTTTGTAATGTCGGATTAACATTAAAACCACCTTCCAATTTTGCCAAATTGGAAAGCCTCAAATCCGCACTGCGCGCCAACATTTCTTGAGATATCCCCTTGCTCAAACGTAAACGCTTGAGATTGGCGCTAAATTTTTTTGTATCTACTTTCACACGAATAACTTATATATCAATATAATGATAGTTATTAATAGAAAGCTATTTTTAGATATCAATTAATAAATAGCATTTTATAACTATCAATATATAGAATTATAATATCATAAAAATCGATTTTTCTGAAAATAAGAGGTGTGGATAACTATAAGTTTATAAAGTTTACCCCGTTAAATCCCCGTAGGGGTCTGCCTTTGGCAGAATTTAACAGGGGTAAATAAAGTCTATAAAGTCCGTAAAGTCCCAAAAATATCAACTAAACGACCGAAATGATCGGTAGAATTTTCAATTTTTAATTTTACAATTTTTAATGAATTTTCAATTTACATTAATTTGTCATTCCCGCCTACGAGCGGGAATCCAGTGGTTTTTTTTATATTTCCTGGATCCCTGCTGCAGTTTATCCGCCTATGGCTGGCAGGGATGACACTGCAATCCCCCATCGGGGATCCCTCTTTTTTTACTATGATTATATTGATATCAATATAAAGATATATACCAAACAACAAAAAATCCCGTTTTCACGGGACTTTATGGACCTTATAAACTTTATGGACCTGCCTACCGGCAGGCAGGCTTTACAGACTTAAATATTTTTATCAATCATTCCTTGTAATTTTTCTTTTTGCACTCCTCCGGTAACGGTTTCTACCGGTTGGCCGCCTTTAAAAACAATAAAAGTCGGAATACTCATGACATTATATTGACTGGCCACATCACTGTTTTCATCAACATTACATTTAACTATTTTGATATCCTTATCTTTGTTATCTTCTATCAATTCTCCCAAAACTCCGAGCATCATTTGGCAGGGTCCGCACCACGGAGCCCAAAAATCCACTAATACAGGAATATTTGAGTCTAAAACTTCCTCCTTAAAATTAGTTGAGCTTACATTATTTTCCATAAACAAATTAATTAAATTCTAATTTTTTCTTTTTACTTTCTTCTTTATAAACTTCAAATACATCGCCTTCTTCAACTTTGAGTTTACCTTCATATTGCGCTCCGCATTCATTACCTTCCATTATCTCGCTTACGCTCTGACGACCCATCTGTATTTGAGGTAATTTACCGATACCAATATGTTCACCTTTTCTTTTAATTCTAACTTTGGCATCTTTGATAATTTTTCCTTTTTCCACTCGACCGCCCAAAATTTGTTGATTTTTATCAGAACGAAAAATCTGCATTACTTTGAAAATACCAAGTTCGACAATCGTAACTTCGGGATTTAACATTTTTTCAAGTTCTTCTTCGATATAATTGAGCATGTCATAAATAACCTTGTATTCTTTGAATTCTATACCTGTATTTCTGATCATTTCAGCAGCAAGTGGCATAGGAGTAACATGAAAAGCAAAAAGTTTAGCATTGGCAGTCTGTGCCAAAGTAACATCATCGGCTGTAATATTTCCCAAACCTTTTCCAACCACTCTGACAGACACTTCTTCGTTTTTCATTTTTTCAAAAGCGCCAATAATAGCTTCAAGCGACCCGAGCATGTCGGCTTTGATAACTACGTTAAAATATTTTTTACCTTCTTCTTCGTTGGCGGAGTCATTGGAAATTTTCACTTTTTCCGCACCGGATTGTTGTACTCTTTTGGCTTTGACATCAATCAACTGGGCTTCATTTACCGAACCGACATCCAAAACATCTCCGACTTGCGGCGCAACTTTAAAACCCAAAATTCTCACCGGTGTACTAGGACCGGCTTGCAAAATATTTTCTCCGCGATAATTTTTCATCGCGCGAACTTTGCCATATATTTCTCCGTTTACCACTAGAGGATCGTTGTTGATAAGCATTCCTGTTTGAACCAAAATCGTAGCTACCGGACCCTCGCCTTTGTCAACATGAGCCTCAATAACCGTTCCGGCGGCAGACCTGTGCGGATTAGCGCGAATTTGTCCTTCATTAATATCAGCTAAAAGTAATAGGGTATCCAACAATTTATCTATATTCAAATTTTGTTTGGCGGAAATTTCCACCATTGGCACTTCACCGCCCCATTCTTCCGGAATAATACTGTATTGAGATAAGTCGGTACGCACTCGTTGAGGGTCGGCTCCTTCTTTATCTATTTTGTTTATCGCTACGATAAAAGGAAGTTTAGCGGCTTTGATAATATTTATAGCTTCCACAGTTTGCGGTTTTACACCATCATCGGCTGCAACCACCAAAATGGCGATGTCGGCAACTTTTGCACCTCGGGATCTCATCACAGTAAAAGCTTCATGACCCGGGGTATCAATAAAAGTAATCGGGCGTTTTTCTTTGGATTTAGGATCGGTCCAAACTACTTGATAAGCACCAATATGTTGAGTAATACCGCCGGATTCGGTATCAATCACATTGGTATGACGAACCGCATCCAATAATTTGGTCTTTCCATGATCTACATGACCCATCACCACAATAACGGGAGCGCGAGGAGTTGTGGCTTCTTGCGTCAAAATATTTTCCAATTTGGTCACATGATGGCTATCTTTTTCTTCGTCTTTATTTTCAGCTCTATCAACTTTGAAACCCAAATCTTCGGCAATTATCACAGCCGTATCATAATCCAAATTTTCATTTTGCGAAACCAAAATACCATTTTTCATCAATTCCACAATGAGTTTATTCAAAGGCAAATCCAAAAGTACGGACAATTCTTTAACTGTAATTTTATCCGGAATTTTTACCACCAAATCGCTTTGCTGACGCATTTCTTTTTCCAATTCTTTTTGTTTTTCTTTTTCTTTTTTTTCTCTTTCTTCCAAAACAAATTTTATGCGACGCCATTCTTTTTGAATTTGGTTGGCGACTCTGTCATCAACTTTTACCGCTCGTGCACCAATATCAAAACCAAACTCTGGCAAAACTTGCAAAAGCTTCTGAGGATGAATTTTGAGTTGTCTGGCTAAATCGGTTACATTCATATAATAAGGTAATGAAATTATAAAGGTAATCATTAGAAAAGTCAAATATTTGGGCTGGCTTTAGAAAAAATCAAACAAAGCGATTATTTTGGCCAAGTTATTGACAAATTTGCAAAAATATACTAATATATACCGGTTCCAATCGGAACAACGTGTTTTTTAACAACTTCACAAAAAAGGTGAAACATGGAAGAGATGTTGCTGAACCTTCAAAAACAGGGTTTTTGCCCTATTACAAGGAAAAAACTTACAGACACAGAAGTTATCCGCTTCGTTGGCAAAGAAAAAACTATTTTTCTCGCAAAAGAAGCGGTGGAAATGGCGGCGAAAGAACTTCGTCTTGACAGTCCTCCTTATCAAATAACTTCTGTTATGGAACGGAACGCCGGTATTGTCGGCGTGATAAGTTATAAGACGGTTAAGAGGAATCTGGCTGCTCAGCTCTATGTAAACACAAAATTGACAGTTCGCGAACTGATTGACAAACCCGATGACATGCGGCCGAGCCGCGGTGGCTACAACAGGCCATAATAAACACAAATAAACACAGTTCTTTATCGAGCCCCCAATTTATGGGGGCTTTTTTATTTAAAATGCTATTTACTTATTTTTTACTCCCGTTTATAGTATTGTCATATGAAAATAATCACTAAAAATAATTTTGAACTCAAACCAAATACTTTTGTGTTGGTTGATAAGCCGGTAAACTGGACTAGTTTTGATGTGGTTGGTTATTTACGAAAACTATTTCGCCAACAATATCCGGATTTAAAAAAAGTCAAAGTTGGTCATGCGGGCACACTTGATCCTTTTGCTACCGGACTTTTGATTGTTGCTTTGGGACGCGAAGCTACGCGAGAAATTGAAAATTTCAAAAACTTAAATAAAACTTACGAAGCGACTATCAAACTTGGGGAAATATCTAACACGGGAGATAATACAGGTAATATTCAACCTTACAAATTAAGTGGCTTAAACAAAATAATCTTCAATCTAAAAACCTGCCTGCCGGCAGGCAGATCTAAAATCTTAAATAAAACTGGACAGACACCCGCCAAAACTGAAGTAGAAAAAGTACTTGCTAAATTTATTGGCCCTCAAAAACAAACTCCTCCAATGTTTTCCGCCAAAAAAGTCAATGGTCAGAGACTTTACGATTTAGCACGCAAAGGTAAAGAAATAAAAAGAAAAGCAAACAAAATTGAAATTTTTCATATAAACATTTTAGACTATCAATATCCATTTCTAACAATCAAAGTTATCTGCTCCCCCGGCACCTATATCCGCACCTTAGCCGAAGATATCGGAAAAAAACTCAAAATCGGAGCATACTGCCAAGAACTGAAACGTACCGACATAGGACATTACAAATTGAATGATGCCATAGAATTACCTTTGAAATAAACAAAATTGACAAAGTAACCTGTTTATGATAAGATAAGTATACAAAATTAATTCATTAACAATCCAGATTCCGGAGGTTGAAGACCCATATCGCTGTTTATGAATTTATCCTTTTGTAACAGAAATCCGATTGATTATGTTAAATTTAAATCTTAATAACAAAACTTCGAATTCAGCTCTGTTGAGCCAAAAAATATTTTTGGCAGTTTTGTAATTCTTAAGATAAAAGGATAAAAAGCAGCTTTATTTGGCCAATAATAAGCCAATTATTTCTTTAACTTCCCAAAATTTTGGGATTTTTTTATTTAATCACATATGAATACTTTATACGCCGTTGGCGGATCTATTTTGTGCCTTATCGCCGGTACCATTATCGGTTATTATTGGCGCAAAAAAACCGCTTTAAAAGCCGCTAATTCGGCTGAGGCTCGTGCGGAAAAAATGCTTGAAGAAGCAAAAAGCAAACACCAATCTTTAGTTTTGGAGGCCAAAGAAAAAGCTGTCCAAATCATCGACGAAGCCAAAAAAGAAGAAAAACAAATAAGACAAGAGCTCTCTGCCACTCAACAACGTTTGGAAAAAAGAGAAAACATGTTTGATCAAAAACTTTTAGAGCTTCAAGATAAACAACAAAAAATTCAAGAGAAAGTTGATTTAGTAAATAAAGTAAAAGAAGATATAGAAAAAATCAAAGTTCAACAAGAACAAAAATTGCAACAAATCGCCAATTTGACTCCGGAACAAGCCAAGGAAGAACTATTTCGCAAAATAGAATCCGACTCTCAAACCGATTTAATGGGTCGGGTAATGAAAGTAGAAAAAGAAAGCAGTGAAGTTTACGAAGATAAAGCTCGTGAAATCATAGTCGGGGCTATTCAACGTTGCGCTTCATCCCACGCCGCGGAAACAACTTCAACAGCCGTAACTTTACCAAGTGAAGAAATGAAAGGACGTATTATCGGTAAAGAGGGTCGCAATATCAAAGCTATCGAAAAACTCACAGGTTGTGAATTGATTATTGACGATACTCCCGAAACTATAACCGTATCCGGTTTTTCTCCTATACGCCGTCAGGTAGCCAAACTTGCTTTGGAAAAATTAATGGAAGATGGACGTATTCAACCTGCACGCATTGAAGAATTTGTAGAAAAGGCAAAACAAGATTTAGCTCTCGATATCAAAAAAGCCGGAGAAGAAGCCCTTTACAAACTGGGCATAACCGGTTTAGATCCAAAAATGGTAAGTATTGTCGGACGTCTTAAATATCGTACTTCTTACGGTCAAAATATATTAAATCATTCCATGGAAGTAGCCTACCTTTCAGCTCTTATCGCCGGAGAATTAAAATTAGACGAAGCTAAAGCAAAGAAATGCGGTTTCTTTCACGATATCGGAAAATCAGTTGATCAAGAAACTCAAGGTTCTCATCCGGAAATAGGTTATGCCTTACTTAAAAAATTCAATATTGATGAAGAAATCGCACAAGCAGCTTTAACTCATCACATGGATAAAACTTATAACATCTTTTCCACCATAGTAAAAGCTGCGGATGCTATCTCTTCTTCACGCGTAGGAGCTCGCAAAGACAGTTATGAACAATTTGTCGCTCGTTTGGAGGAACTGGAAAAAGTGGCAAGCGGTTTTCCGGGTATTGAAAAAGTTTACGCTATTCAAGCCGGACGCGAAGTTAGAATTTTTGTAAAACCAAATGAAATTGACGATTATGCTGCTTATCAATTGGCCAAAGATGTTTGTCGTAAAATTGAACAAGAACTACAATATCCTGGAGAAATACGCGTTACTATAATTCGTGAAACTCGCGTTGTAGAATACGCTAAGTAAAGCCATTTTTTGACTGTCTCACAGACTCATAATTTTGACTTTTTAAATCAAAACATAGGCCTGTGGATAATATTTTGCCTTTCTATAGCCAAAATATTTAATCTGTGATATCATAATAATAGAAATTTAAGTATTTAATTTAATTTATTTTTCTATGAACAAAGCAGAATTAGCTCAAGTTCTATCTGAAAAATTGAACATTTCCAAGAAGGAGGCCGAGGATTTTGTTAATACAACCGTAGACACCATTATAGACACCATGAAAAAAGGTGAAGAAGTGGTCTTAACAGGTTTTGGTGCTTTCAGTGTGAAAGTTCGCGCTGGTCGCACTGGTGTTAATCCGCAAAATCCGACTGAAAAAATTCAAATTCCGGCTGTAAAAGTTCCGAAATTTAAAGCCGGTAAAGCTCTCAAAGACGCTTTGAAAGCTTCATAATCAATTCAAAATAAAAAATATCCCGACTTTTAGTCGGGATATTTTTTATTAAAATCTTGACATTTAATAAAAGACTTGTTATAATAATCTTCGTTAATTTGGCCTCATCGTCTAATGGTTAGGACACCACGCTTTCAATGTGGTAATAGGGGTTCGATTCCCCTTGGGGCTACGGGCAAAATAAAGAACCAGCGTTTTAGCTGGTTTTTTGTTTTGTCCGTATTTGTCCGGGGAATCGAAGGGTGCGAATGAGCAAGGAGCGATAGCGACATAGCGAGATGACGAAAATATATCAGTGACATATTTTCGGGCACCCCGGACGCGATTCCCCTTGGGGCTACAAATAATAAAAAGATTTGATTTCAAACCAAGTCTTTTTATTATATTAACAAATACTTTATTCTAGAGTATTATATCCCCATATGATAGAATCCAACCAGGAATACGAAAAACAAACATTTACCGGCTTGAATTTATCCTCAGCTAAAATAAATTCCAGTATTTTTACCGCCTGTATTTTTAAAAAATGCAATTTCTTTCAATCCAATTTATCTAATAATTCTTTTATTGATTGTTCTTTTGTCGATTGCGATATTAGTATGACGACACTCAAAGAAACACATTTTAATAACACTACTTTTAAAAACTGTAAACTGATGGGAAATAATTTTGAATTTTGCAGGATTGATTTCAGTTTCTCGGCAAATTTTCTTAGTTGTGTTTTGGAATTAACAAATTTTGGCGGAGTAAAAATGCATGGAGTTAGTTTCAAAGGTTCAAATTTAAAAAAAGCCGGTTTTATCAGAGCTAAACTGACAAAATGCGATTTTAGCGAATGTGATTTTGAAGAAGCGGTTTTTGATGTCGCCGATCTTACCGAATCCGATTTTAGACAAGCATTTAATTACGCTATCGACCCGAACAAAAATATTTTGAAAAAAGCGATTTTCTCCATGCCGGACGTCGTCGGTTTACTGAGATATCTAGATATTAAAATCGAAAATTAAAAAACCGCCAATTAATTTTGACGGTTTTTTATTTCTCCAATTCCGCGCTGACCTCCAACCATTCTTCTTCTCCTTCTTCCAAAAGCTTTACTATCTCCCCCATCCGCTCATAATCTATCAAAAGAAATTTCTGAGAATTACAGATTTGTCTTTTTAATAATTTTTCTTGTTCTTTTCGAAGTTCTTGTAAATTTTCTTCTATCCTTTTCAGCTTTCTTTTCAAAATTTTATTTTCCTCAAATTTTTGTCTTTTGTCGTTTTCATTTTGACCGTTCTCTTCTTTTGAATTTGGTTTTACTTCCGCTTCTTCTTTATCTACTTCTTGCTCCAAACGATAAACATATTCTTCGAAATTATATGGCAAGCGAAGAACTTTGCCGTCTTTTACTTCCACTATCAAAGTAGCGACAGAATTGATAAACGTGCGGTTGTGGGAAATAAAAATAACCGAACCGACAAAATCCTGTAATGCTCTGCCCAGCGCTTCCACGGTTTCAAAATCCAAATGGTTGGTAGGTTCGTCAAGCAACAATACATTGCTTTTGGTCAATAATAAACCGGCCAGACAAAGTCGAGCTTTTTCTCCACCGGATAATACGCCGATTTCTTTTTCCAAATCATCTTCGTGAAAGAGAAAATTACCGGCCATTTTCAAAACTTCTTCATCGGGAATATCGCCCGAAGCGTTGGATCGTAAATAATGCCAAACTTTTTCTTTAAAATTAAGTCCGGCCGGCACGTGCTGAGCGTAATAAGCCATTTTCATACCGTAGGACCATTTGACCGTACCGCCAAGCAGTTTCAATTCCCCTGCCAATGTTTTGAGCAAAGTTGTCTTACCTTGTCCGTTATCTCCGACAATCGCCACTTTTTCACCTTTATCAATATCCAAATTTATATTTTCCGCTACAATTTTATCTTTGTAACCGATAGACAAATTTTCCGTTCTCACTAAACTTCCTTTTTTATATTCCACTCCCGGAATCAAAATTCTGACACGTTCAAGTTTGTCATCAATTTCCACTTTTTCCAATCTTTCTATCGCTTTTATTTTACTTTGCGCTTGTTTGGCTTTGGAAGCTTTGTAACGAAAACGATCTACAAAAGCCTGGAGATGTTTTTGTTCGCGATCTATTTTTTTATTATACAATTTTGCAAAAGCCAAACGTTCATCTTTGTATTCCAAAAACTCATCTATCGGTCGCGGATAAAAAAATATTTTTCCGCGTTCCACTTCCAAAGTTTGTTCGCAGGTTCTCTTCAAAAACTCGCGATCATGCGATACAACCATGTAAGCGCCTTTGTAATTTATCAAAAATCTCTCCAATAAAAGTTGTGTATGCACATCCAAAAAGTTTGTCGGTTCATCAAGCAAAAAAATATTCGGCTCAGTTAGTAACATCACAGTCAATTTCAAGCGCATCAAATAACCGCCGGATAAAGCGGATATCTTTTTATCTAAATATTCTTTGGTCAAACCAAATTTAAAAGCGATTTTTGCGCAACGCCAAGTTTCTTTTTGTGAACTATTTTCCAAATATTCCAAAACCGTTTGATCGCCATCGATAACTTCGTGTTGTTGTAGATATCCCAAGTGTGCAATAGAATGCAAAAAAATACCACCACTATCAGGTTGTTCTTCACCCACGATGATTTTGAACAAAGTAGATTTCCCCGCCCCGTTCCGACCGATTACACCGATTTTTTGTTTTTCATTCACCGTCAAATCCGTAGCCTCAAAAACAACCTGTCGGCCGTAAGCTTTGGATAATTTTTCAATTGTCAGAAATGTGGACATATATGTGAAAGAATATCAAATCCGAAGTTTTATGTAAAGAAAAAACCCTCGTATATCATTTGCTAAAAGCATTTGAAATACGAAGGTGTGAAATTAAGAAACCAAAGATGATTTCTTATGACTTGTTTTTTAAAAATATATTAGCAGTAATTGCCGCACGTAGCTCCTTGGAATTCTTATCCTTTTGACTATATGATGCATCAAATTTATCTTTACTATTTTTGATTCCTTCGAGTAATTTTTGCACATCTTCTACCGACCACCCATCAAAACTTTTATTTAGTGTTTCGAGCATACTAGGATTGTCGTAATTAAATTTGTCTTTATATATTTTGTTAAATTCAGCTTGTTTATCTGTATTTTTAGATGTTAGGGTTGCAATATAAGTTTCTAGTTCTCCTACAAGTTCTTCATATTTATAACTATTATCGTAGTAAGGATTATTAACATAAAAATCAACTCTGTCGTCAATTTTACTTCCCTCTTCTTCTTTAATTGAAATTTCTTCTTGTTTAGACATATAGTTATCTTTTAATTAAAAATTAACTTTCTTTATTCATAGTATATACTTTTGTATTACCTTAGTCAACAAATAATGTATTCATGCCACTAATAATTTTATAAAATAATTTCACAAATTCTATGACTTAGCCAATTTTTCTTTAATCACAGCTAACTCTTCACCCGCTTTAAACGGGGAATACATATTGTGTTTGATCTTTTTTATCCCATTTTCTAAACTTACTTTCAAAACAGAAAGACAATATTGTTTCAAGGCCTGTTTGATTTTTTCCAGATCTTTTTCATTAAACACATCTTCTTTTAACCCCAAAAAATTATTTTTATAATTTATATAATCAATAACCATTTTCTTTTTCAAATCTTTGTCTATTAGTTGGTAAACTATTTTTGCCAACATATCATCTTCCATAGCATCTTTGTACAAACTCGGCAAATTCTTGTTTCCGTGAAAAATAAAATCTTTGGAAGCGGAAAAATTGGGATTGAGTATGAGATTGTAAGCAAAAAGAAAATAATCTAAAGCATACAACTGCATCTGATTTTCCAAAAGATTCAAATCGTATTTTTTAACCTCATCTTTTCCGTGTTTCTTCAAAAATAAATCAGAATTGTTATTGGAAGCCCAAAAAGGGGTTTTTTGGGAAATCAACAAATCTATTTCTTTTATTATATTAAAGGAATCATCTATTTTATTACCAAGAGAAACTGAAATAACTTTTTTTAATTCTACCAAAAATTCATACTCTTTAAATTTTTCCTTTTCTAATATTTTAATCATTTTTTTAACATCTTTTCCTAATTTAGTATCGGAAAGTTTTTGTGCATCAAGTGCCTTAAGCATGTCAGAAAAAAGATTAAAAAGTGAATTTTTAAAATCTTTTTGCAAAGTTTCTTCTAATACAAAAAATGGGCAATTTTTGATTACTTGGAGCTTTTCTATTATCATTTCTAAAGGATTTTCCATAAATAAACGTTATATATAATAAAACTATTATATCAACAATATACTACAAAGACAACTTTTTCTTGTAACATTCCCCCTCTCTGCTGTATTATACCTTTGTAGTAAAAAGTAAATTAACCCCTACTAATTTATGACTATACAAGAAGAACTGTCTTTGGTGGAAAACGCCAAAGCCGGCAGTAAAAACGCCGTATCCCTGCTTTGGGACGATATCACCCCGAAGCTTTACGGTTATTTAATGAACACTCTGCACGATAAAACTTTGGCCGACGACATTTTGCAAGAGACTTGGCTCAAAGCTATTTCCTCTTTGAATAAATTCCAACCAAAGGGTGTGAAATTCAGCTCGTGGCTTTTCGCCATCGCTCGCAACGAATGCCGACAATATTGGCGTAAAAACGGAAAAACTGTAATTTTGGAAGAAGATAACAGTATGGAAAAAACTCCGGATACTTTTATCGTCAAAGAAAATTTAAACGACAAAATATTAGTAGATGAAATTTTGAAAAAACTTCCGGAAATAGATCAAGAAATTTTACGTTTACATTATATTTCCGAATTTTCTTTTAAAGAAATCGCGCAAATATTGAACATTTCTCCGCTTAACGCTCGTTTACGTTCTTTTCGCGCTTTATCCAAAGCCCGCGCAATTCTTTAATTTAAAAACAAAATAATTTTAAAACCATATGTTTAATAAAAAAATATCCGCTAACTTCACACGTTGGGGAGAAAAAACAAAAAAACTTCCCGATAATAACGAAGCGTTAAAACAAAAAATACTAGACTCTTTACAACCTGTTCATGAAATAGCCAAAAAGAAAAAACCTTTCGCTTTCCGTTGGTTATTCTTAACCGCTGTGCCGGCCTTAGCGCTGTTTTTAACAATTAGTGTTTGGCAAAATTCCAGAATAGAATCTCTTTCATCTGTGGAATCTGTTGATTTTTATGAAGGAGAACAAGCAGGTCAAACCGCTTCCTATGATGCAAATCTCGGTTTAAGTAAGTCTATACAAGCAACCGGGCTCGCTCAAGAAGAATCTTTTGTGGAAAGAATCGCTGACAAAATCAGTATGCCTGAACCCGAGCCGATGATCGGACAACCTTCTATCTATTATTATAACGAAAGTTCGGATATCACTGACACGCGCGAATATCTCAAAACAACTTTTGGTTTAAATATCAAAACTCGCAATGTGGAAAAAATGCACACTCGCCTCAAAACTATTATCCGCGGTTATGACGGTCGCATAGACAACGCTAATCTGAATGAAAAATATGCCAGCATCGGTTTTGTTTTACCGAAATCCGCTTATGAATCTTTTGTTGAGGAAGTTACTGAAATGTTTCCGGAAAAATTCATTACCGTTTACAAAAACAGCACCAATTTATTGGGGCAAAAACAAAATATTGAAAAACAAACGGAATATACCAGCTCTACTTTGGAAAATTTAAAAACCGAACGGGCCGATAATATCAAAAAATATGATGAAAAAATCGCTTCTTTGAATAAAGAAATTTCTCGTTTGGACAATTCCATGTATGCTTTGGTAGCTCAAAGAAAAACCGTTTCTTCAACCGATACGGAAACTCTCAAAAAAATAAACGACCAAATAAATTATTTGAGTCGCGTACGTACCGAACGCACTTCCGAATTAATGAGAGCCATGACTCAGCATGAAAAAGATTTGGATTATTTTGACAACCAGATAAAAAATACGGAAAATAATTTGATTGAACTTGGCAAACAAGATACAAAATTGATAAATAATGTAGAAACAGTCAACGGAACAATCACAATAAGATGGATAAGTTTGTTTCAAATTGTAAATTTGTATATACCGATTTACAAAACATTGATCACTGTTTGTATTTTAATAATAATCGGTTATATTTTCCTTGGACGTAAAACAAAAGAAATAGAATTGCCTTAAATAAAATCAGATAAAAAAATACCCGTCAAAAGCGGGTATTTTTGTTACTTATCCCCAAGCATGATTTTTGCTAAAATGAGACAAAAAAACGCCAAAAATACGTTTTAAAATCATTTAAAAATAGACAAAAATATGCTATAATACTTCATAGCTAACAAAAGCTTAGAGTCTGATTTTGCCTGGGGGCACTGTCGGACCCACTCGTTCTTTAACCCCCGAAAAAATGTATCGTTAGTATAAGGTAGAATTGTCTTTTCGTCTTACCAAATCTTTTAATATATTTTCTCTTTCCGGTTTTTTTCTTTTGTTTTTTGTAACTTTTAATCGATTATCGGATATCGGACAAGTTCCGAAAAACAATTCTTCTTTTTTTCTTTATGTTGAGAACTAACTAAAAAGTTCTCGACTGAAGCTCGTCAGGTTTTGGTTGTAAACTAATCAGAAGTTTACGCCCTAAACCCGTAAGGTTTTCAGTTGGTATCGCTGTGGCGATTCCCGATTGAAACTCGCGAGTTTTCGGGTTATTCCGTAAAGATACAGTTGTATTTCTGCAAAAAATACCGACACCTCAATTGTCGAAAAATTGAGGGTTTGCACCAAGAGCGCGGTTTGATTGATTTGATTCTTGCGTCTATTTTGACTGCAATGAATCTTTTCTTTTAACCGCCACTCCCAAGTCCAAACCTTAAAGTGTTTTTTCTTTCTTTATCATCGATACTTTTTTACCCGGCGCTTTCGCCGGTTTTTTGTTTTTTAAATATAATAAAAAATCCCGTCTCTTCAGAGAGAAGGACGGGAAATTTAAAAAATAATTAATTAAGGTTTTACTTCGATTTGCGCCGCTCCCCCACCATCACAAGTAATATAACTTTTTCCCAATTTATCGGCAGTGACTATGGTATAACTGTAAGCTCCTATGTTATACAACCTGCTCATAAAAACTATTTTTCTTGTTTTATTATCTCTATTATCAAGCATAATTTTTGCACCTTTCTTTACCACCAAAGAACCGGGACTACCATGACAATTTAAAAATTGAAAATAATAACCAGAAGTTTGATAGGAATTTCTGGCTTTCAAATAATCACTAGTGGCCGATAAAGAAGTAGAGGAAGTTTTAACAGTAGAGGCTTTTTTAATAACAGTCGTCTTTTTAATCGCCGTACCAGTAGTAGTGGTTACACTGTCTATTGTACTGGTAACAACATCATCAACAACCTGAGTTGAACTGCTATTATTCCAAAAATCATAAGGGGTATCTTCTATTACTTTATTTTCACTTTTAAAAGTATGGAGGAGCCAATAAACCAAAGAAATTGCTACCAAAATAAAAACCAAAACTATGGTAAAATAAGGTCTTTTATCGGGATTTTTAGAGTCGTTTTCCGGATTCGAATTGGAGCCCGACAGATTGTTTAAATTGTTTAATTCCATATTTTTTGATTAATTATTACTTTTATTTAAATTAGCATAGATATTCGGAAAGGTCAATTGCTTTAACCATCTTGACTTTTGGGGAAAATAATATATAATATTTACACCTACGTCAGGGTAGCTCAGTTGGTGAGAGCGAAGGATTCATAACCCTTAGGTCGGGAGTTCGACTCTCCCCCCTGACACTTCTGTCCACCCCGTCGCCCCGGTCTCGGACACCTGCGGTTTCCGACGGTCGCTAGCGCTCCCTGCCTTCCACCATCGGGGTGTCCAGCCGTCCGCCTACGGCGTCCGTATTTTGTAAACTGTTTTATGAAAATTTTAGCTATTGAAAGTTCATGTGATGACACTTCAGTCGCCCTGGTAGATTGCTCTGCAAAGGGTTTTTTTGTAATTGAAGAAAAAACCGCTTCGCAAATAAATCTCCATAAAAAATACGGCGGGGTTATCCCGGAAATCGCCGGCAGACTTCATGCGGAAAAAATAGTTCCGTTGATAGAAGAAGTTTTGAAAAAAGGCAAACCCGATGTCATAGCCGTAGCTTCCGGTCCCGGTCTTATCACCGGTCTTATCGTGGGCGTTGAAACAGCTCGCAATCTTTCTTATTTTTTCAAAAAACCCCTTGTATCTGTGAATCATCTTGAAGGACATATTCATTCTGTTGAAATTAAATCTAAAATAGTTTACCCGGCATTAGCTCTTATAGTAAGTGGTGGACACACCGAACTGATTTTGATAAAAAAACCCGGAACTTATAAATTAATCGGAGCTACTCTTGATGACGCGGCCGGAGAATGTTTTGACAAGGTCGCCAAAATGTTAAATCTCACTTATCCCGGCGGACCGAAAATTTCCGCTTTCGCGCAAAAAGGAAATCGCCAAGCTATTGACCTGCCTCGCCCGATGTTAAATCAAAATAATTTTAATTTCAGTTTTTCCGGACTCAAAACCGCGGCTCTTTACCACTTACAAAAAAATCCGATTAAAAACGAAAAAGAATTAAACGATTTTTGTGCTTCGCTTGAAGAATCTATTATTGAGGTGTTAACCGAAAAAACCATTCGCGCCGGTTTAAAATACAAAACAAAAAGCATTATTCTTTCCGGCGGTGTTTCCGCAAACAAATATTTGCGTGAAACTTTGAGCAGAAAAACAAAAGAAAAATTGGGATTAAATTTATTAGTTCCGGAATTTCAATATTGTATGGATAACGCGGTAATGTCGGCTATCGCCGGGTATTACAAAGCCAAAAAAAAGAAATTTACTGATTGGAAAAAAATCAAAGCCGATCCAACTTGGGAAATAGGTTAGATCTAATTAAAACAAACTCAAAAATAAAAGTCCTGCTACACAGGACTTTTATTTTTGACATTTAGGACAATAAACTGTTCCCCTACCACCCAATCTACTTTCCAATAAAATGCTTTTGCATTTCAAACAAGGCAATCCTTTTCGTCCATAGACTTTCAATTTATCAACGTAACTACCTTTTTTGCCGTAACAATCCAGATAATCATCGGCTGTAGTTCCCCCACACTTTATCGAAGTTTGTAAAATCGTACGTAGTCCTTTATAAAGTTTTTTGACTTCTTCTTTTTTTAAAGTCTCCATCTTTCTATCCGGTAAAATACCCGCATAAAAGCAAGCTTCTTGCGCATAAATATTACCAATTCCGGCAATAAATTTTTGATCAAGCAATATTTGTTTAATTTTACTTTTTGGTTTAGACAATAGTAAATTTTCAAATTTTTTCAAAGTAAAATTTTTGTCAAGCGGTTCCGGACCATAATCTTTTCCCAACAATTTTGACAATTCTTCTGCTTTTATTAATTTTAAATAGCCAAATTTACGAACGTCTTTGAAATTTAATTGGTTTTCACCACTCAATTTTAAAATCAAGTGAGTGTGTTTATCTTTAGGAATATTCCAAAGATATTTACCAGTCATTTTCAGATGAGTTAACAAAACATAATCGTTGTTTAATTCCAAAATCAATAATTTAGCGCGACGATTAACTCGATTTATTTTTGCGCCTGTTAATATTTTCAAAAACTTATTTTTCGGTAAATTTATCATTTTCTGCGGACCAAAAAATTCAGCAAAAATAATCTTTTTTCCTGCAACTAATTTATTTAACTGAGATTTAATTGTTTCTACTTCTGGTAATTCCGGCATAACAAATAAAATTTTCAATTTTATAACATTATCTTCCCTTCTCCAACTATTTCTTCCAATTCTTTCTGAAGTTCATCTCCAAATTTAATTTTATATTGTGTCTTAATCGTATTGCTTCCCACTCGCAAATATACTTGGGATTCCCCCGGATATTTAGCTAAAATATTTTTAATAATATCGGACTTTTCTTTTACTTCCGCCAAAGTTAAATTCAAAGTAATACTGTCTTCGTTTTCCGTTTTTTCTTCATATTCTTCGTATTCTTCACGGTTGCGAGATGACAAAACTTGACCCATGGAAAATTGTTGCGCCAATTCCCTATAATTTTGCGGAGTGATTTCATAAGCTTTTTCTACAAACAATTTATCATCTCCTTCTTCTTCGCTTGTTCTGCCAACCACGCAAACCATTCTGCCTTCAACCCAAACATCTTTGGTAGTTTCATAAGTTTTTGGAAATACCAAAAGCTCCAATGTATCAGTCAGGTCAGCAATTGTCACAAACATCATAGTTTTTCCACTACGAGTAATTTTCTTTTTAGCCGATTCTATTATTCCTCCGACAATCACCCATTGATTCTTGCCTTGAGATGGCAAGTCTTTAACCGGAACTAAACAGTCGCTCATTTTTTTTGCAAACGGTTCAAAAGGATGAGCTGTCACATACACCCCGAGTAATTCTTTTTCCCAATGCAAAATTTCATCTTTGGTGGCAACCGGAGCCGGATTTATTTTTACTTTATTGGTAAAACCGATAGAGCTTCCCGAAAATAAAGAATTTTGTTTGGTGTTGTTTTGTTCGTGATTTTGTTTGATAAAGAGAAGAAAATTTTCAATATTTCCAAGCAACAATCCCCGGTCATAACCGAAAGCGTCCAAAGCTCCGCATTTGATGAGTGCTTCAAGAGATTTTTTATTCAGATCTTTATCTTTGACTCGCTTGAAAAAATCTTCCAAATCTTTATATTTTCCACCTTCTTTTCTGGTGCGATAAATAACATCTGCGATATGTTCACCCAAATTTTTAACTCCGCTCAAACCAAAACGAATATAAGGAGTCGTGCCGTCTTCCGGAGTTATCATGGCAAAATTTTTGAAACTTTGATTGATGTCCGGCGGTAAAACTTTGATACCAATCTTTTCACATTCATGAATAATTTCCGGCACTTTATCCATATCTCCGCTCTCCGCTATCAAAATCGCGGTCATATATTGAATCGGATAATTGGCTTTGAGATATGCAGTTTGATAAGCCACTACCGCATAAGAGGCAGCATGAGCTTTGTTGAAACCGTAAGCGGCAAACGGTTCGATTTTATGCCACAAATCGTCTACCAAAGCGGAATCCAATTTTCCAAATTCTTTACATCCTTTATAAAATTTTTCTTTTTGTTTTTCCATTTCTTCGGGAATTTTTTTACCCATGGCTTTACGAAATTTATCCGCTTCTTCCCAGTTGTATCCGGCCAAATTTATAGCGGTCAACAAAACATCGTCCTGATAAACAATCAACCCCAACGACTGATCAAGATATGTTTCCATGCGCGGATCAAGATAAGTTATCAACTCCGGATTTTGTTTACGCGCAATATAATCCGGAATCACCGCCATCGGACCGGGACGGAAAAGCGCCACCATCGCCATGATATCAAAAATCGTTGTCGGTTTTAGTTCTTTGAGATAACGCGTCATTCCCGAACCGGAAAGTTGAAATACACCGACAGTTTCACCGCGCGCCAACATCTCATAAGTTTTTTTATCATCCCAAGGAATATTGAAAACATCTATTTTTACTCCCGCGGTTTTTTCAATGATTTCTACGGCATGACCCAAAATAGATAGGTTACGAATACCCAAAAAATCCATTTTCAAAACTCCGGCCGCTTCTACAGTATGCATTTCATATTGAGTCACGATACGTTCTCCCCCGGTTTCTCTTTGAATCGGCGTAAAATCTGTGAGTGGTGTCGGAGAAATAACCACACCCGCCGCGTGCATGGAAGTATGACGAGCACAGCCTTCTATTTTTTGCGCCAAATCAATCAATCTTTTTGCTTGCGCGTTTTTATCGTAAAGCTCTTTGAATTCCGGTTCCAATTCCAAAGCTTTGGCGATATTTATCTGAAAACCTTGAGCTCCGGCGGGAATAAGTTTTGATAATTGATCGCAAAAAGAATAAGAGTATCCTAACGCTCTACCCGCATCACGAATAGCTCCGCGCGCCATCATCGTACCGAAAGTTATAATCTGCGCCACTTTGTCCGCGCCGTATTTATCAGTAACATATTTGATCATATCATCACGGCGGTCGTCGGCAAAGTCCGCATCAATATCCGGAGGACTCGGACGATAAGGATTCAAAAAACGTTCAAAAGGAAGTTTGAAATAAAGAGGGTTTACCGTAGTGATACCCATAGCATAAGAAACTATGGAACCGGCGCCCGAACCTCTGGTTGTTTCCATAATTCCATTATTGCGCGCATAATTTACATAATCGGACACAGCGATAAAATATGGAGAATAACCTTTTTTGGCGATAATCCCGAGTTCATAATCCACTCTTTCTCTCACAGCCGGAGAAATTTCTATCAATTTTGGCAATCTATCGTAAACTTCATCACGCAAATGTTCGTCAGCGGTTTTTCCTTCCGGTAATTCAATCGGCGGAAAATGCCATTTGTTTAATTCCAAAACCAAATTTACTCTTTCCGCTATTTTGCCTGTATTTTCCAAAGCTTCCGGAATATGTTTGAAACGAGATGCGATATCTTTTTCATCGCAAAGAGAAAAATCCATCCCGACCATACTGTGACGTTCCGTATCTTCCAAAGTTTTTCCGTCTCTGATACAGGTCAAAATATCTTGAGCTTCCGCGTCCTCGGGATTCAAATAATGAACATCGCGCGTGACGATAAGCGGAATCCCTGTTTCCTGGCTAATTTGTATCAATTGATTATTGATTTCCGTTTGACCTTCAAGCGCGGGAATATCCATCATTTCCAAAAAGAAATTTCCACGACCGAAAATCTCGTCATATTCAAGCGCGATTTTTTTGGCTTTTTCATAATTATTTTCTTTTTTCAAAGCCCAAGCGATTTCACCGCGCATACAAGCGCTACCGCAAATAATACCTTCGTGATATTGACGTAATAATTCTCTGTCCATTCTCGGTTTATAATAAAAACCTTCGGTATGCGCCAGAGATGAAAGTTTCATCAAATTTTTATAACCAATATAATTTTCCGCCAACAAAAGAATATGAAAATACTTATCATGCGGATTTTTTTCCAAACGAGAACCGCTGGCAATATAACCTTCCATCCCGATAATGGGTTTTATTTCTTCTTTGAGACATGCCTCATAAAATTCAATCGCTCCATACATATTGCCATGATCAGTCAAAGCCAACGCCGAAAAACCGCGTTTCTTCGCGGTCTTTACCAGTTCTTTGATTTTTGGCAATCCGTCCAAAAGCGAATAGTGGCTGTGGACGTGCAAGTGTGTAAACACAATTGAAAAGATTTAAGAGATTTAAAAGATTGCAAGATTTTTGAATAACAAGACTGTTTTGTCATTCCTGCGAAAGCAGGAATCCAGGATTTTAAACGACTGCCGCTGGATCCCTGCTTTCGCAGGGATGACAGTTGAATTATATTGTAAAAAAATAAACCAAAAAGACCCTCCCTTTGGCTACTCCATAATATCTCAAAAAACCGTCTTTGGCAACCTCCAAAAAATCTAGATTTTAAAATAAAAAAACCCGCACGTTATGCGCGGGGTATGAAAGAACAGCCGAAATTAAAATGTTTCTTTACGAACAGCTAAAAACTTAGTTGCAGTAGATTCAGGCCAAGGATAATCAAATAGATAATTATCTAAATGATATCCAGATTTAGATAAATAATAACTAACAGGAACACAGGGGTGCTTATAACAATTAATAACGGACCCAAGAGCAACTACCATAAACTCCTTTTTTTTTGATTTCAGGATAAGTCCTGATAAAAACCTTGAATTCATGAAATGTTGCTGGACGAAGTCTGTTTTCTTCCATATGAGAAAGCACATCTTCTGTTGTAGGACGCCCTTCAAAAGGATTAAAAAGCTCTAAATCAAGATTAAATACACCATGTTCAATAACAGCAGGGAAATTACATTCTTTGTGAACAACATCAAAAACCACTTCTTCATTTTTTTCTTCATCATAATCAATAGAAATTGGATATTTTTTTGCAGAGATTAATTTATCTTCACAAAAATCTATCACTTTTTTCCTGTTTTTTGGATCAAATAAAGCACGAGAATTTCTGTGTCCGAGTGCTTTCAAAAAAATCACCATCTCCTCAAAAAATCGTAACATTGTTTTCTCCAAATCTTTTCATTGTATTAATAATAAAAGGAACATATTTGTTGATTGCTTATCGTATAATATTTTAATGTTTTTGTCAACCCCGCTTAGCGGGGTTACAGTCACGCTCAGCGTGACAATATAATAATTGATCTAATTGATATTATCTTAACTTTTACAAGAAATGAAAACCACCAGCTAACGCTGGTGGTTTCTTTCTTGCCGGCCGTTAGGCCGGCAGAGGCAACTTCGGTAGCTCTGGTCTGCGGGTTTGTTGATTATTGATATAGTTTTTAAGTTGGTATTCGTTAATACCGACGGTAGAGACAAAATAACCCCTTGACCAGAGCGAGCCCAACGGTAATTTATTGGGCGCCTTCTTTTTTAACCAATTACTACTTTTACCTTTGAATATTTGAACTACATAGGAAACGGAAAACTTAGGCGGAATTATTATATAAAGATGAATATGTTCATCTCCGACATGCCAAGCTAACAATTTAATATCTTTCCATTTGGCTATCACCTTGAAAATTCTTTTTAATTCTTGTTTAATATACTTATCAACCAATACTTTACCGCGATATTTGGTAATCCAAACTAAGTGATATTGGCAAAGGTAAGTACAATGTTCCAGATTGTACAACCTATATGGTGCGGATGGAATAAAAATCACCTCCTTTCTGCTAAGCGGGGTGATTTTATTTTACCATGAGCTACGCTCCAAAAGGACACGCCGGCTAAAGCCGGCGGTTTTCGATTAATAAAAACCCGCACGTTGTGTGCGGGATAACTTTGAGAATTTTAGGATTTGCGACGAAGGAGAAGAGCATTTTTTTTAAAAAAAAGATCTCCATCCTTAAAATTATCACTTCCCCAACAATTTTCCTCCAGTAACTTAGATTCTTTGTCCCAAGTCAAATAATATTGATGGAAAGTATTTCCTATTCTTGGATTTAGATAATTGATGTTTTTTTCATCAACACCATCAACAAAAATCAAACAGTACTTCATAAAAATTTCTGGGAGACATTCTTTAAGCTCTAAAACATAATCAATATCTTCAACCTCAACAACAGCGTTCAGTTCTTTTGCTCGTCTAATTACTTCATGGCCACTGATAGCATCCTCATCTTCTTTTAAAAAGGTTATAATTTCATAAATCCGTCGACCAATTTTCATCTCTGTTGGTAATAAATTATGACCATTAGGTTTAATAGGGGCGAGAGTTTTACAAAAATCCTTCACTGCTCGACCGTTGTTTTTATCAACTAACCTTTCTGCATCTTCTTGTCCAAGATAATTAAGAAGATTGAGCAAATCTTTAACAGAAATTTTAACATGCAATCTTTCCATTTTAATCTCCATACAAAGTTTAAAAATAAAAGGAACAATTTTACTAACTGCATATTATAGCACATTTTAGCACCCTTGTCAAGGGTATAATTTGGCTAATTTAAGACATTTTACAAAACAAAAACCCGCCATTTTCAGACGAATTTTTTATAATTTCGTAATTTTTCGTAAGTTCGTACGTATTTATTTTTTCATTTTCTTCGCCACTTTCTTAACCTTCTTCTGCGCAACCTCCATAGCTCTATCAACCGCATCTTTGGCGATGTCGCCAAAATCATCAACTTTATCATCCATAAAATTTCTAGCTTTTTTGGTAATGAAATTTTTTACCATTCCTCCGGCTGTTTCTTTGGCCATACCGAGCAAAGAAGAAATTCCTTCTATTTTATCTTGGATAGAATTTATCGTATCTGTGATTCTCTGCAAACGAAGACGAAATTCTTCTACAATTGTATTTACATTTTTCAAAATCATCGCGGCGTAATAAAAAGTGTAACAAAGAAACGCCGTTAACCAAATAATACAAAACGAAATGACGATATATAAAATATCTTTTGAATTTTCCAACATATTTCCTCCTTATTAAATTTTAATTATATTTGAATTATAACATTTTTTAGAAAAACGAGCAAATAGTCATAAATAAACTTACGAAAGTATATAAAAAAAGAAAACCCTGTATATCATTTGCTAAAAGCATTTGATACACAGGGGTATGAATTTGCGAAGTGCCCAAGGAATCAAGAAACGATTCCAAGAATCCAAGGACCCAAGCGACTACTTGCGACGGAGAATCAGACCAGCGTCACGCTGGTAGTAGTCGTTATGAGAGACCCAGCCTCCGATCCAACGGTCATCGTCCCAGTAGACATAGCAGACGTCACCGGAACCGTCGGGACGGTGCCAATTTGTAAAGACAAAGTAAACTTTGCCTCTAAAATTTTCCGGAATATTCTGCTGGTGATCCAGCAAATATTGCCCGTCGTCCTCTCCGAGATGTGCCAACATCTCTTTTGCCTGCCTGACCATACCGTTCCCAGAAATTATTTCCTCGTCCCCTTTGAGGAATCCGAGAAGTTCGTAGGTACGATCACCTACTTTTATTTCAGTCGGCAGGTCTGAAGGAGAAATAAGAGTTTTGCAAAACTCTTTTACTTTTTCTATATTACTTTCCTTAAGTAATATAGTGAAATTTTCTCTCCCGACGGCTTTGATAAAATTACTGATTTTTTTTAAGAAATTCATTTCAATCTCCATTACAAATTTATAATAATAAAAGGAACTATTTTATTGATTGCTTATCGTATAATATTTTAACTTTTTTGTCAACCCCGCTTAGCGGGGTTGTAGTCACGCTCAGCGTGACAAAACTCCATTTAATTCAGCTAATTTAGCGATTCCGCAAAACAAAAAACCGCCCTTGCGAGCGATTTTTAATATCCAGTATCCAATATTTTTACCCTCTCATTTCCGCTTTAAACTTTTCTTTCAAAATATTTGAAATTTTCCCCATCACTTCATCAACTTCTCCGGTATTAAGTGTTCTTTCCGAAGAACCGAAAATAAATCTGTAAGCCATGCTTTTATCCCCCGCTTTCACATGTTCACCTTCGTAAACATCAAAAAGTTCTGCGGATTTCAAAAGAGGATAAACATCTTTGATTTTGGAAATAATTTCTTGATGAGAAATATTTTTATCAACTGTAAAAGCTAAATCTCTTTCCACAGTCGGAAATTCGGAAATCGACGTGTAAGTAAAAGGATTTTTCTCTTTCAATATATCGAGCAAATCATTCAAATTAATTTCCAATACCCCGACTCTTTCGTTTAAATCCCATTTTTTCGCTGTGAGAGGATTGATTTCAAAAATCATACCGACCATTTTACCATCAATAAAAATTTCTCCCACTCTGCCCGGATGGGCAAAATTTTTCACAAACTTCGGAGCTTCAATCAAAAAGTCTGTTTTCAAATCCGCCATGATTTTTTCCAAAGCCAAACGAACTGGGAAAAATCCGCTTTGTCCTTTTTTGGAATAATTCACGATTGTCAACACACTATCTTGTCTCGGCAATAATTCATCATTATTGGAAAGAGCTCTCGGACCGGCCAATTCCGCCAAATAAATTTTACCGATTTCAAAAATATTCACTTGATCAAAATTTTCCATGTTTTTTTGAACATTTTCCAACACATTCGGCAACAATTCTCGACGTAAATACGGTTTTTCTTTTGAAAGCGGATTATCAAGTTCCAAATATTTGGTTTTATCTTCGCCTAAACGTTCAATTTGAGCATCGCTGATAAAAGAATAATTATAAACTTCGTCATAAGCGAGTTCTTTGGATAAAATATTGCGTAAACGATGTTCCAAATCTCGCAATTCATTTTTCTCCGGCGGCGCAATTTCAAAAGACGGTAAAATACTTTCTATTTTATCGTAACCGTAAATTCTGCCTATTTCTTCGGCTAAATCCTCGGCCATGGAAATATCTTTGGTCGCGCGCCAGGTCGGAATTTTCACGCTTAAACCGTCTTTACCTTTTTCTTTAACTTCAAAACCCAAGCGTGTCAAGATACCGATAATTTCTTTTTTATCCAAATCAATTCCGATTTTCTTACAAATATCTCCGACACTGGTTTGAATCGGTCCGGTAGCCAAATGAAAATTCTTTTCATCTACTATATTACTTACAACTTTGGCTTCCGGACAAAAATCCAATATCATTTCTACTGCTTTTTTCAAAGCATCAGACGTCATATTCGGATCCAAACTTTTTTCAAAACGCGCGGAAGAATCTGTGCGACTATCATAACGAAGCGCAGTTTTGCGAATATTTACCGGTTCAAAATTAGCTGATTCAAAAATAATTGTTGTTGTGCTATCACTGATACCACTATCAAATCCGCCCATCACCCCAGCTAGAGCAATAGGTTTTTCTTCATCCGCAATTACCAAATCATTTTCCGTCAATTTAATCACTTTTTCATCAAGTAATTTAAAATCTTCTTCCGGTTTAGCGGTACGAACAATAATAGTTTTTGAATTTTTGTTTTTAGTTTTTAAATTATTGGCATCAAAAGCATGAAGTGGTTGTCCCAAATCATACATTATATAATTGGTAATATCCACGACATTGTTGATACTACGCAAACCAACAGCTGACAAACTTTGTTGCAACCAAAGCGGAGACGGCCCGATTTTTATTCCATCTACTACGACCGCCATATAACGCGGACACAATTTAATATCATCCACATCTACTTTTAATTTTATTTCTTTACCGGGAATAATTTCTTTTGTTTCATAATTTTTTAATTCTCGTGGAAAAAGCACAGATACTTCACGCGCTATACCGTAATGTCCCCACAAATCCGGGCGGTTGGAAAGTGATTTATTGTCAATTTCCAAAACTACATCGTCTAATCCTAAAGCTTTTTTCAATTCTGTTCCTGGTTTAAATTTCAATTCTGTAAAATCCAAAATTTCTTTCTCTCCTTTTGCCGGAAACATCTGTTCCAAACCGATTTCACTACCTCCACACATCATCCCGTAAGAATCTACATCGCGAATTTTGGTTGGTACAATTTCTACCAAATCTTTTTCCCCATGCCAATGTACTTTGGCTCCGACTTTGGCCACTGCCACTAACATTCCATCCGCTACATTGCTACCACCACAAACAATTTGCAAACTTTCTTTTCCTACATCCACCAAACACAATTTCAATTTATCAGCATTTGGATGTTTGTCAGCTTTGAGGACTTTTCCAACTACAATATTATGTAGCCCGTCACCTTGTCTGATAATATTTTCCACTTCTACCGTACTCAATTTCAATTTTTCCGCTACTATCTCCGGAGTAATGGAATCAGGCAAGGTAATATATTTTTTTAACCAATTGTAAGAAATATTCATATACTTTCAAAATTAAAATTGTTTTACAAACCGAAGGTCACCACTCTGTAATAAACGAACATCATCGATTCCGTATTTGAGCATTACCAAACGAGTTAGACCAAAACCAAAAGCAAAACCGCTGTAAACTTTCGGATCAAGTCCGCCATAATTCAAAACATTTGGATGAATCATACCAGCACCAAAAATCTCCATCCAACCGGTGTGTTTACAAACACTACAACCTTTACCACCACACAACAAACAGGTCACTTCTCCGTTTACTCCCGGTTCTACAAATGGATAAAATTTTGGACGTAAACGAACTTTTGTTTCCGGTCCAAATAAATTTTTTGCCACAGTTTCCAAAACCGCTTTCATGTGGCCAAAATTAATATTTTTATCTATTACCACACCTTCCATTTGATAAAATGTATGTTCGTGACGAGCATCGGTGGATTCATTACGAAAACATCGTCCCGGAGTAATCATGCGAAGCGGAGCGCCATATTTTTCCATAGCCCGCACTTGATTGGCAGAAGTATGAGTTCGCATCAACCAATTTTCATGATTTTTGATATAAAAAGTATCTTGCGATTCTCTGGCCGGGTGAGTCGGAGGAATATTGATTGCTTCAAAATTGTAATAATCACTTTCCAATTCAGAACTATCAAGTACCATAAAACCCATGGAGGTAAATAAATCTTCCAATTGTTTTTGCACAATAGAACTCGGATGAATATGTCCGCTTTCTTTTTTTGGTAAACACGGCTGACTCAAATCAATCTTTTCTTTGGTAATTTGTTCAGCAAAACCGGCATTGTTCAATTCTTCTCTTTTTTTATTGATTGATTCTTCTAATTCTTTTTTGATTTCATTGAGTATTTGTCCGAAATTTTTCTTTTCTTCCGGATTAAAATCTTTGAGACCTTTCATGAGTTCGGTTAATTCACCGTTTTTACGACCTAAATATTTATTTTCCAAACTTTCAAGTTCCTCCGCGGTTTTAACACTAATAATCGCGGGCAGAGCTTCATTTTTTAATTGTTGCAATTTTTCTTGCATATATATTAAAATATTTTATTTATCAAATTTACAAAAACTCCTTTAAACGCCGTTAAATCTTTGATAGTAACGGCCAAAATCAAAATCATGAGCAACATAAAACCAATCGAATGAGCGATTTGTTCAAATTTTGCCGGAGCTAATTTTTTATTTATTTTATTTAAAATCAAAAATAATAATCTTCCGCCATCAAGCGCTGGGATCGGTAAAATATTAATAAATGCTAAATTTAAAGATAAAATAGCGGTAAATTGGAGTAAATAAATAAAACCTAATTTTGCGATTTTACCCGTCATCACCGCGATTCCTACCGGTCCGGCCATGTCTCCGGCTACACTGGTACCAACAAATAATCCGACGATAAAATCATAAAAAGCTGTCGCAATAGCCCCAAACATCAAAAATGCATTTTTGAAACCGTAATAAAAAGCCAAATACCAAGGATAAGAAACCGTGCCCAATTCCGCGATTGCCACACCTATTCCCGCTTTACCGGTATCAGGATAAACAAAAGGTTTGATTTCTTTGGTGATGATTTCTTCTCCGCGTTTTACAGAAACAGAAATATTTTCTTCTTTGTGAGAATTCACGTAATCTTGCATTTCTTTGAGACGAGGATTGTTAATAGAACCTACTTTTATCACTGTATCCCCCTCTTGTAGACCGGCTGTTTCCGCCGGTTTACCGGAAATAATTTGTAAAATCTCCACGCGTTGATTTTTTACTTTAGCGCTATTTGGCAGTTCCTCGGTAATCTGAGGTAAACCAAAAAGATAACCTATTCCAAAAAGAACACCGGCTAAAACTATATTCATTACAACACCGGCAACTATGGTTATGGCTTTTGGCCAAAAACTTTTGGTTTGAAAACTATCTGGCGCCAAATCTTGTTCATTTTCTCCACGAATACTAACAAAACCTCCTAAAGGCAACCAATTTATACTATATAAAGTATCGGCCGGACATTCTTTGGCTTCGTATTTACCGCCGACAAAACGAATTTTTTTGGTTATTGGATCTTTATACCAACCAAAAGCGCGCGGTGGAAAACCAAAACCAAATTCATAAACTTTCATCCCGCTTTTACGCGCAGAAATAAAATGTCCGACTTCGTGAGACAGAACAAGCACGGCGAGAACAGCGATGAAGATGATGAGGGTGGCCATAAAAATATTGAATATTAAATATTGAATATTAGTTAGGATTTTTAGTTTTCTCCAATATCCAATATTCAGTATTCAATCTACTTGTCAAAAAGACTAATTTTATATACAATAAAAAAACAATTAAGTAATTTTTAACTTAAAATCTATGAGTATACTTTACATCGTTTTGGGGGTTTTGGCAATAGTCATAATTTGGCTTATTGCTACATATAACGGCTTGATTACAACAAAAAATCGCGTAGACGAAGCGCTTAGCGATATTGATGTTCAGCTCAAACGTCGTTATGATTTAATCCCGAATTTAGTGGAAACTGTCAAAGGCTATATGACCCACGAACAAAGCACTTTGATTAAATTGACCGAGGCTCGCGCTTCCGCTATGTCCGTTCATGATAATAAAAACGCTACTTTAGCCCAAAGAGAACAGGCCGAAAATGCCTTATCTTCCACTTTAAAATCTTTATTTGCCGTAACGGAAAATTATCCTGATCTCAAAGCCAGTCAAAATTTCTTGCAACTTCAAGATGAAATTTCCGATACAGAAAATAAAATCCAAGCTTCTCGCAGATTTTATAATGGTAATGTTCGTGATTTCAACACCAAAATTCAAATCTTCCCTACCAACCTTATCGCCGGAATGTTGAAATTTGTTAAATACGATTTTTTTCAAGCCGCCGAACAAGAGAGAAATAATGTACAAGTTAAATTCTAGGAATTAAAGCTCTAAGCTCTAATTCCTAATCTCTAAACAATATTAAAAACAAAATTTCAAAATTAGATATTTGATATTCAAACATTGTTTAGGATTTAGGGTTTAGGATTTAGGATTTTGTTTTATGTATAATGAAATAGCTTCAAACAAACGCAAATCTGTCTTTTTGATGATGTTTTTCATCGCCTTTATTATTCTCATTGGCTATATTTTTGATTTAGCTTATGGAAATAAAAACGGCATTTCCGGAATTTTTATCGCGGTGATTTTTTCTTTGGGCATGACAACTATCTCTTATTTTCAAGGAGATAAAATCGCGCTTAGCACTACCGGCGCCAAATTGGTGGAACATGACGATAATAAATATTACTATCATTTGGTGGAAAATCTCTGTATTACCAACGGGATGCCGATGCCAAAACTCTATATCATAGAAGATCAAGCGATAAACGCTTTTGCCACCGGACGAAAACCAGAGTTAGCTTCTATTGCCGTGACTCGCGGAGCCTTGGAAAAACTAACTAACGAAGAAATGGAAGGCGTATTAGCTCATGAATTGTCACATATCAAAAATTATGATATTCGTTTTATGATGCTTGTGGCCGTGTTGGTCGGAGCTATTGCTATAATGTCGGACATTTTTTTACGGTCCGGTTTTTGGGGTGGACGCGGTAAAAACGATCGCGAAGGAAGCAGTAACCAACTGGCCGCTATTTTCATGGTTATCGGAATCATAATCGCAATTTTATCCCCTCTTATCGCCGAACTCATCAAACTAGCCGTATCACGTCAAAGAGAATATCTTGCCGATGCTTCCGGAGCTTTACTCACTCGTTACCCCGAAGGATTGGCCAACGCCTTACAAAAAATATCCGAAGAAAACAGGCCTCTACAAAAAGCATCTTCAGCTACCGCCCATCTTTTCATCGCTTCGCCGTTTAGCGGTAAAAAACTTTCCGCTATGTTTTCAACTCACCCGCCGGTAGAAGAAAGAATCAAAAGATTAAGGTCAATGGGAAGATAAAAAATTCAATTTTAAATAAAAAAAAGGCAGGCCGATAAACGACCTGCTTTATTTATTGTCCGCAATCAGCTGGCACAACTCTTTGGCCAGAACCGAGGGACTTTTTAAAAAATCTTCACCTTTCAAAGAAGGAAAATCTTTTCCGGGTTTTGCTCCGCGACGGAGAAGGTCTTCAACAAATTCTATGCCGTAAAATTTCTTTGTTACTGCGGCATATTCAACAGACAACAGAAGAGCTGATTTCTTTTCGCTGGTTTGAATATTTACTTCAACCCCTAGCTCTAAAAGTTCTCTAAAAAGAGAGCTGTCCCGTTGACATATCGCTATCTCCAATAACGATATCCCCTCAACATCCGTCCCGTTTAATTGCAATCCATTTTCTTTGAAAATTTTGAGTAAAAAGACAGCTTGGCGTCGCGAAAAAATACGCACCAAAAAACCTTTTTTTACTCCAAAAATGCAATTAGGGTCGACTTCTCCGGACAAAAGCCAGAAAGGCACATCTTCAAACCACCCTTTTTCAAGAGCTTTGATAAACTCCTTTTTATTTTCTTCAGGAGTTAAAGATTGCTTCATACGTCCACTCATCTTTTTACCCCTTTTGTTTTATTATAAAGAACTAACATATAATTTAAGCATAAAATAACAAAAAAGTCAATGTTTTGATATTTATTGAAATAAAAAACCGGGGTCTTCGTAAACCCCGGTAGACTGAACGAACTATCTTATTCCGTATCTTTTTCCTACGAAATAACAGGCAAGGTGATCATTGAAATTTTTTCTGATAAATTTCATCTGGTTGAAATTGACTACGACATATACCAATTCACCGTTAGTACACGCCGATGCGTAATTTTTTATGAAAGATATCATTGCTTTCTGATCGTGTTCCGCCTCCAAAAAAGAACTTGCTATCGGTTTAATCTGCATGCAGTCGCTTATCTTTCTTCCAATTTCATAAGACTGCCCAGTATGCGCGCAAAGCACGCGTTTTTCAGGTTTTTTAATGGCAAAGTCTTTGATTCCTCGATCAAATTCTTCAACCACCATTTCAGGATTTTGACAATGATTAGCAGAAACAAACACAATTCCGGATTCTGACGGCATCGTTCCCTCCTAAAAATGAAAAGATCTTACTGAAAATCTGCCATACCTTTTTTTACCGCCTAACATTGAATTTACGGCAATACCGCAAATCAATATTAGCAGAATGAAATAAACCAATCCGTTAATAAAAACGCGTTTCATTTAACACCTCATGTGCGTATGATGAATAAAGAGCTCGCATCAGTATAAACTAAAATTTATCTTTTGTCAACCCCGCTAAGCGGGGCCCCGTCCCATTCCATAACTTCTACCTACAAAAAAACCAGCTTTAAACTGGTTTTTTTGTTTGTTTTAACCTTTAAACGGAACTAATTTTAAACTATTTTTCAATAATTTGCCTTATTTCAGAGGTTTTTTTCACCACTATTTCCTCGTCTATTCCTTCCAAATTCAATCTTAATAGAGATTCCGTGTTACTCACTCTGACGTTAAACCAAAAATCAGGATATTCAAAAGTCAGCCCGTCCAAATCGGAAATTTTGGCATCCGCGAATTTTTCTTTGAGTTTTTCCAGTACCGCGGTTTTGTCCGCAACTTTAAAATTTATTTCTCCGGAATGGAAATATTTTTTCAAAGGTTTTACATAGTCAGCCAAGGAAATATTTTTTTCTGAAAGTTCTTGCAATAATTTTAAAGTCACAATCATTGGCGCTTCAAAAACTCCGTAAGGAAATTTTGCAAAAAAATGTCCAGAAGATTCTCCGCCAAAAACCGCACCTGTTTCAAGCATCTGTTTTTTGATAAGCGAATGACCGACTCGAGTCACACTTGGCACTCCTCCGTTTTGTAAAATCATATCGCGAGTAATTTTTCCCGGACGAATGTCATAGCAAATCGTGCTTCCCGGGTTATCACGTAAAAATAATTCCGCCATAATCCCGCGTATTATAGCGGGTTCTACCAATTCTCCGGTGTTATCAACAAAAAATATTCTATCTCCGTCACCATCGGTCGCAATACCCAAATCAGCATTTTCTTCCAAAACACGTTTTCTTAAATCTGTATTATTTTCTTCTTTAAACGGATCAGCTTCGTGAGCCGGAAAAGTGCCGTCCAAATCAAAATTCATTTTTATGAGTTCTATTTGCGGTAAATCTCTAAATAATTCTTCCAAATATTGAGCTCCCATAGCATTGGCCGTATCCACGACTATTTTCATGGGTTTTATTTTTTTTAAATCCGCAAATTTTTCTTCTTCTTTTATCTGGGCAAACAATATTTCTTCTTTCAAAACAACATTACCTTTGTTTTCAGAAATTATAAATTCGTTTTGTTCCACCCATTTTTGCAATTCTTCCATACCGTTGCCTTGACCAAAAGGTTTAGCTCCTTCACGCACAATTTTTATCCCATTATATTGCGCCGGATTGTGCGAAGCGGAAACCATTAACCCTCCATCATAACCGAAATAAGCAACAGAAAAATAAAAAGTCGGAGTGGAAACCAAGCCAACATCAATTACCCGAACTCCGCTTTGAATCAATCCTTCAACCACTTGTTTTTTTAAACTCGGAGAAGATATTCTCATATCAGCACCTACCACAATGGTAATTTGCTCTTTATTTAGCTCTTTTTTACGCATCAAAGCAAAGGCTTGAGCGATTTTTTTAGCCAATTCTTCATTTAACTCTTGCGGATAAATACCGCGGATATCATAAGCCTTATAAATTGACATAGACTATTGAAATTAGATCTTGTTTTTTATATAAAAAAATTATATAATAACCCCGAGAATTAAGCAAATTCCTATTTTTGATTTTATATGAAAAAAATATTAACTCTTTGCATAGTTCACGATGAAAGTAGAGTTCTTTTGGGTATGAAAAAACGCGGTTTTGGAATGGATAAATGGAACGGATTTGGAGGAAAAATTCAAGACGGAGAGACTATTGAACAGGCAGCTGTTCGCGAATTACAAGAAGAAGCAGGTATTACCCCTTTAAAAATGGAACAATTTGGTTTATTAAACTTTAAATTTCAAGACGGTGCGAGTGAAGAAATGGAAGTAGCGGTTTTTTCTGTCACCGATTTTGATGGTATTCCGACCGAAAGCGAAGAAATGCGTCCCGCATGGTTTCTCAAAAGCGAAATACCTTACGAAAAAATGTGGGCTGATGACAAATATTGGCTACCACTACTTTTTGCCGGAAAAAAATTTAACGGCAATTTTGAATATATGGATTACAATATCATGCTTAGTCATGAAGTGGAAGAATTAAATCAAATCTTGTAATTATAATTATGCATTTATCCGAACGATTTAGTACACATCTCAAAAATGTTTTGGTCAAAGCCATCCAACTGGCAACCGAATTAAAACAAAAGGAAGTTGTTCCGATACATCTTTTATTTGCCATTTTGAAAGAAAAAGGTTCTTTGGCTCACGAAATATTACAAAGAACCAATCTAAAAGAAAACATATTGGAAAATGCCATTTTAAATATTCCTTCAAATAACAGACAGGATCCCGAACAAATTTCAGTTAACACTACCACCCAAGCCGATTTGGCGCCACTATCTTCCATCGCTAAAGGAGTCTTGGAGAAAGCTTTTCTTATCGCTTCAGAAAATAATCATAATTTTTTAGGAACCGAACATCTACTGTCGGCTATTTTACAAATAAATGACCCTGTTGTTTCTGAGATAATCAATCAAACTAAAACTTCAATCAAAGAAATAGAAGACCAGTTAAAAAATATCCTTGTCGGAACTTCTCAATTTCCCCAAATTGATGAAATAGCTCAAACATTTGATAAAATTTCCGAAAATATTGAAAACGAAATTCCCGTATCGGAAATTATCCCTAAGAAATCAAAAAATAACATCAAACAAAAATCGGAATCGGCTTTAGAAGTTTTTGCCACCGATTTGACAGATCAGGAAATTCAAAAAAATATTGATCCGGTTATCGGAAGAGAAAAAGAAATAGAACGTCTGGTGCAAATTATTTGTCGCCGCAATAAAAATAATCCCATTTTACTTGGTGATCCAGGAGTAGGCAAAACCGCTATTGTTGAAGGTTTGGCAAAAAAAATAACTCAAGGCGAAGTGCCGGATTTATTAAAACGTAAAAAAATTTACGCACTCGATATGGGGCTACTTATTGCCGGAACCATGTATCGCGGTGAATTTGAATCTCGTTTACGACAAGTCATAGAGGAAACTTTGCAAAATCCAGATATTATTTTATTTATCGATGAATTACACAATATCGTAGGAGCCGGAAGCTCGCAAGGTAGTATGGATGCGGCAAATATTTTGAAACCGGCTTTGGCTCGCGGACAAATTCGTTGCATAGGTAGTACCACCGGAGCTGAATTTAAAAAATTTATTGAAAGCGACGCTGCTTTGGAAAGGCGTTTTCAACCGATAATCGTACGCGAACCGACGATTGATGAAACCGTCAAAATCTTAAACGGTTTGAAAAAAAATTATGAAAAATATCACCGAGTGAAAATAAACGAAAATGCGGTTATAGCTGCGGTTAAACTTTCGGTTCGCTACATCAACGATAAATTTTTACCTGATAAAGCCATTGATTTGATAGATGAGACAGCTTCAGCCAAAAGATTGAGTTTTAGCGCCGATATCAAAGAAAATAAGCTTTGGCAGTTGAGAAAAAAATTGAATAAAATAATCTTTGATAAGGAAAAAGCGGCTTTGGATAATGATTTTGGCTTAGCAATGACCATGAAAGAAGATGAAATAAAGATAGCCGGAGAAATAAAAAAATTAGAAAAAGAAATCAATGAACAAAAAGAGAGATTTCTCGGTACAATCACAGAAAAAGACGTCATGGAAACAATAGCTAAAATCATAGGCACCACCCCAAACGAGCTCATACTTGACAACAGAGATCGTTTCTTAAAAATCAAAGAAGGTTTGAAAAAAAACATAATTGGTCAAGATGAAATCATAGATGAAATCATAAAAACCGTCGAAAAATCACAATTGGGATTGACCGATCCGCAAAAACCTTTGGGTTCTTTTATGTTTGTGGGTGTTTCCGGGACCGGAAAAACTGAACTTAGCAAATTGTTGGCTAAATATTTTTATCCAAATACCGATGCTTTGATAAAATTGGACATGAGCGAATTTAACGAATCTTTTGGAGTTTCTAAACTACTCGGTTCTCCGGCCGGATATGTCGGCTACAAAGAAACAAATCAATTTACCGATAAGATAAAAATGAATCCTTATTGTGTGATTTTGTTCGACGAAATAGATAAAGCCCATCGTGACGTAACAAAACTTCTTTTGCAATGTTTGGAGAATGGCACTATTACCGATTCCACCGGCAAGAAAATTTCTCTAAAACATGCTATAATAATTATGACCACTTCTTTGTTTGCCGATGAACTTAGTAAGGATACATTTGGCTTTACAGATGATAAAAATCATAATTCTGATACCAAAAACAAATTAATGGAAAAACTTAAAGAACGTTTTTCTCCGGAACTTATAAATCGCTTAGATAAAATCTGTTTATTCAATCCTTTAACTCAACAACATTTGGAGAAAATAGCTCGTTTAGAAATAGATTCTTTCAATGAAAGATTGAAAAATTATAAAACCAAATTAGCAGCTTCGCAAAACATATTCACTTGGGCGATCTCTTCACTCAAACCGCAGAATCTCAATGCTCGCGAGCTGCGTTCCTTGATAGAAAACCGTGTGGAAGAAATGATGGCAGAAATAATTTTGAAAGGAAAAATAAAAAAACAATATTCGTTAAAGATAAAAAACGATAAACTAACAATTGTTTAATATGGCGGACAATTTTTCCGACGCCAAAAAACAATATCAGACTCCGAAACCGTTCGAATATGAACAGCCGGATATAGAATCATCGACTTCCAAAGCGGCCGATGAAGCTTTTGAAAAAAGAAAACAAGCGGAAAAACAACAAAAAATCGATAAGGAGCAGAAAGAACAATTATCTCCGGAGGAACAGTCAAACGCCGCTGTGGAAATGAGTCAAAAAAAACAAGCTCAAACACAAAAAGTAGATTCGCAACAAGAGCAAGCTGCCCGTTTAGCCGCTACCGCCGCCACATCTATACCGGTTGCCGGTGGGTTTATAAAAATAACCGCCTTTTTGATCCGAGGATTAAAAGTTTTTTTTGGCGAACAAATAGCCGGTTTTATCGCCGTTTGGATAATATTAACTGCTTTGATTTCACCTTTAGCTTTAATACCTATAGTCGGATTGATCTTTATCTTTGTTTTACCTCCCTGCGCAGCTTTAGTTTTTACCCCTCTGCTTTGGCCGAAATTAAAACCTTTTGTAGAAGAAGCTGGAAAAATAAATCCAATAAAAAAATAATTTTAAATTTATAAATTAAATATGTCGGAAACTACAAAAAAAATATTATTGATAATCGGTTTAGTCGCGATTACCGCACTTTTAGGCTTCGGTCTTTATTATTTTTTCTCCAGAACTATACCCGGAACCACAACCAAACCTTCCGGTGAACAAATAACAACCACCACCGGTCAAGGATTTGTACCTTCTGGAGTTCGTGTAGTTACCACTACCGGTCCAAACGGAGAAATAATTACAACCACCTTACCAACAGCCGGTACTATTCCGACAGTCGGTCCGGGTTATTATCAAAGAGAAACGGTTACTAAACTTATTGAACAACCTGTTTCTTATACCGCCATAAATAATAAAAACGGCGAATTACGATTTTACAACGAAAACGATGGAAAATTTTATAAAGTGGAAAATGACGGAGCCGTACAAAAACTTTCCGACAAAATATTTTATAATGTTTCCAAAACAACTTGGGCTAACGGCAGTGATAAAGCAATTTTGGAATTTCCGGACCAAAATAAAATAATTTATAATTTCGAAGAAGACAAACAATATACCCTACCTAAACACTGGGAAGAGTTTTCTTTTTCTCCGGACGATGATAAAATCGCCGCCAAAAGCATCGGCTATTCGGAAGATAATCGTTGGTTACTGACGGTAAAAGACGACGGTACCGGCACCTCTCTTATCGAACCTATGGGTAACAACGCAGATAAAGTAACGGTTTCTTGGTCTCCTAATCGTTCGGTCATAGCTTTCAGTAAAACCGGCGGTAATGATCTGGGAACTTATCGTAAAGAAATATTGTTAATAGGACAAAATCAAGAAAATTTCAAATCTATAACCGTCGAAGGTTTAGGGTTTGAATCTCAATGGTCTCCGAACGGAGAAAAATTGCTTTACAGTGTCTACAGCCCGAATAGCAATTATAAACCAGAATTATGGATAACCAATGCCTCAGGAGAAAAAATCGGTTCCGGAAGAGAATTGCTTAAGCTTAATACTTGGGCGAACAAATGCACTTTTGCCGATAATAATATTCTTTATTGCGCCGTACCCAGAACCTTACCTCAAGGCGCCGGCATATCCCCTTCTATCGCCAACGGTACATTGGATGATCTTTATAAAATAGATTTATCAACCGGACTTAAATCTCCGATAGATTTGGGAGGAGATTATTCCATAAAAAACATTTATTTTGATAAAACCGCTTCTAAATTATTTTTTTCCGATTATAATCAAACCGGTTTATTTGAAGCTAAACAATAAAATTGTATGAATAAAAAAATAATGTTTTTAAGTATATTGATTTTAATATTAATGTTTCTTTTTACTTTTTCGGTTATCAAAAAAAGTTCGCAAATAAATATCAAACCGACAAGTAAACCTTTAATCGAAGATTTATCGGTAATTTTACCAGCTGATGAAGAAGAACATATTTACGGCAATCCGGGGGCACCAACCACGGTAAACGAATTTTTTTCTTTTGAATGCGACCTGTGCGCAAAAAGGCATGCGGAAATAATTTCTTTTATAGAAAAAAATCCGGGACAGGTTCGTTTGATAACCAGAGAAATAGCAAAAGAAGATTGGTTAGGCAATAAAAAAACATTTCCCCTACTCACTCTTAAGTGTGCCGACTTGCAAGATAAATATTGGGATTTTTTAAACCAGGCCGTCCAATTGCGTAATTTTGACACAAAAACAACGGAAAAGCTCGTTACAGATTTGAAATTGAATACCGAACTTTTCAATCAATGTCTGCAAAATAATGAATACAAAAATAACATCATTAACGAACAAAACAATTTAACAAATCTCGGTTTTACAGAAACTCCCAATATTTTTATAAACAATAAAAAAGTAAATTTAACCGACGATGTAAAATTGGAAAATATTTTAAAACAAGTCCCTATACAATAATATGAAAAAATTCATCGCATTATTGTTTATTTTTTTCGGAATCTTACAACCTTCTCTTGCTTCCGCTGAAGATGTTCTTTGTACTTGCACTTACATCAATAAAAATGGAGACCCTCTAGAAAAAACTACGCAAGAATTCGTAACCAATATTGGCGAATCGTCTTGCGATTCTTTACCGGTAGTAATAAACGGCCGCAATTGTCCTTCAGGCATAGAAAACTGTGACGAAATAGCTTCTTTTTGTCAGGCCGTTCCGACAACTTACGAAACGATCAGATGCGTTTGTGAAGTTTATTCCGTTCCCTATGAAAGAATAGACGCCACTATTTATCCTTACGTTCAAAAATTCCCCAACGAAACCAAAGAAGGAGTTTGTAATAAAAAAGCCATAGAACTTGATCAAGCCAGCAATAATACAACTAAAAATTATTGCAAAGTTTATGTTCCGGCAACAACTAAAATAGAAGACGAATTCGGTTTAAAGGCTCCGACATTACAAGTAAAAATTCCAGGCTTAGAAAAATTTTCCGAACCCCCTTCAATAATGGATGAGAGCGGTCGAGCTTATTTCCCTTGGGTCGGAGAATATATCCGCGCCGTTTATAATTTCGGTTTAACCATCATAAGTATTTTGGCGGTTATCATGATTATCGTTTCGGGAATTAAAATAGTAGGTTCGGGTTTAGGTGGAGATCGTAAAGACGCATACAAAAGAATAACTCAAGCCGTTATCGGGTTAGCTTTGGCTTGGGGATCTTACACATTGCTTTATCTGATAAATCCTGAACTTTTAAATTTAAAAAGTTTGGGGGTAAAGCTTATCCAACCTATGGAAATATACGAAGGTTTAGGTGAAGGAGAAAGCGGTCCGGAAACTGCCGGAAAATGTGGCGGCATGTCGGGAAAACCACAAACTTTAGCGTCAAATTTCGGGCTTAAAGGAGACTTTTATCAACATTCAAATTATAGTACTCGTTATGGAAATACTTGCGAGGTGCCGGCAGTAATAAAAGCCGTAGTCCTCCATTATACAGCCACCCCACCGGCAACAAAAATTTCCGGTATAGTTAAATATTGGGGAAATGACCAGTTACCTATTAATGAAAGACCGGGGGCTTCTTGCCAAATAATTTTAGACAGAGACGGAAGTGCTTATCAAATTACCGAAAAATTGGAAGAAAAAGTTATTTGTCACGGAGGTTCTAGCGGTAAAAATTGGAATATCGGAGGAATAGGCATAGAGATAATGGGAGAAAACACCAAAGAATTATTGGGTAATAAAAAACAGATTGAAGCAGTTGCTGCTTTGGTAAAAAAAATAAGTGTGAATTACGGAATCCCTCTAACCAATAATGTGGATAATCTGTTCAACGGTACTGGTGGAATTTTTTCTCACCAACAAATTACCAAATGTGAAGGAGCTACCAATCAAAAACAGGATCCCGGAGAAGAATTTATGAAAGAAGTTTTTAAACAATTAGGAGGAAACTATACCGACTGGACCACTGATAATAGATGCTACAAGAAATAAACTTCCTTTTGTTTTTAAAATATTATGCCCAAAAATCAAACAATTTTTATTTGTTCCAATTGCGGCGCGCAATTCCAAAAATGGGTTGGGCGTTGTTTGGAATGTGGAAAATGGGGAACAATAGATAAAAATCCAACTACTATATCCCCTGACGAAAAAACCGAAGAAACAATTTATCCGACCATTAAAACCGTTCCGCTTAATGAAATAAAAGGCGTGGAAACAAAAAGAATCACAACCGGCATTTCCGAAATAGATAGAGTGCTTGGCGGCGGGCTTGTGCCCGGAAGTTTTGTCTTACTCGGAGGCGAACCGGGAATCGGAAAAAGCACTATTGCCCTGCAATTGGCCAATACCATCCAAAATACCTTTTATATTTCCGGCGAAGAATCCACTGAACAGATAAAAATGCGTGCTGATAGATTGGGAATAAAAAATAATAGCCTGATATTGGCCAATGAAACACACGTGGAAAAAATAATCGCCACCATAAAAGAAAAAAAACCGGTTTTGGTAGTGATTGATTCCGCACAGACAATTTATTCGGCCGAGTCAGATGGTGAAGCTGGCGGATTGTCGCAAATCCGCGTTTGCGCCACCAAAATCATGGAAACTGCCAAAACAACCAACACAGCCATAGTTCTGGTCGGACACGTCACCAAAGACGGTGAAGTGGCCGGTCCAAAAACCTTGGAACACCTTGTTGATACCGTGCTTTATCTTGAAGGCGACCGCCACCATTTTTACCGCGTACTACGCACAGTTAAAAACCGTTTTGGCAGTACGGATGAAGTCGGAGTTTTCAATATGGGACAAAACGGATTGGAAGAAGTAAAAAATCCCAGTGCCTTGTTTTTGGAAGAACGCCAGGAAAATTTACCCGGTAATGTCATCACCTGTCTTATGGAAGGCACCCGCCCAATGCTTTTAGAAATACAAGCATTGGTTTCTAAAACTTCTTTTGGCTATCCGGTACGCAAAGCCAGCGGATTTGACCTCAATCGCTTACACGTTTTGATAGCAGTACTACAAAAACGCGTCGGGCTCAATTTGGAATCATACGATATCCATCTCAACGTGGTCGGTGGATTGACAGCCGACGAACCGGCGGCTGATTTGGCCGCGGCTCTGGCCATTGCTAGTGCCTACAAAGACAAACCACTTGATTCCCACCTGGCTTCATTTGGTGAAGTTGGATTAAACGGAGAAATCAGACCTGTCCCCTATGCTGAAAAAAGGATAAAAGAATGCGAACAACTCGGCATGAAAGCCGTCATCACAAATTTGGGAGCAAAAAATAAACTTAAAACTTCGGAAAAAGTAAAAATAGTAGAAATAAAAAATATTCAGGAAATTATAAAGCATACATAAAAAAACCACCCGCAAGGGTGGTTTAAAATTAAGGTACAAATGATTCAGATCAGATAGGTTTAAGAAGGTCTTGTTTGCGAACACCGGCAAGGTTTTTTCGCCTGTTTTTCTGCAAGCAAACAAAGATTTTTTGCCTCTTCTGCTTTTTGAACATCTTCAAATTCTTTCGGGATAGATCCGTTTTCTAGCACATGCACATTGGTGCAAACAAGATGCCGGAAAACCAAGCGGGCTTTGGAACCGTCAAAAAACTTAACGGTTGTTTCACCCTCTGGAATAGTCTTCAGATCGGAAGCTCCGCCGACAAATTCGGCGATGGTTCCAACCTGGGTCAAATGGCATGCAGCCTCTTGACCTTTCAGTTCGCGATGACGACAAGGAGCCGCTTTTTTGAACAGAGCTTCGACTACCTGAGCCGCAGTTAAAATTCCATTACCGGGCATGGAATGCCTCCTATAAAAAAATAATAACGAACCGCCGATACTTTAACACAAAACCCTTGATAGTTCAAGGGTTTTATTAACAGGATTTATTTATTAATTATTCAAGGTGGATGCTTTTTTCCCAAGCTCCGAATTTAGCTTTTAACCCGGGGTATTTGGCCAATTTTGGCGCTAATTCTTTTGCCGTTTCCCGCGCTTTTTTTACCAATTCTTGATCCGTCAATTTGGCCAAACGCAAATTTTCTTCTCCGCTCTGCGCCGTGCCATATACATCGCCCGGTCCCCTGATTTCCAAATCCTTTTCCGCCAATTTGAAACCATTGTTTTCTCTTTCAAAATATTTCAAACGCTCGGATGATTTTTGTGTTTGTTTTTGCGGAAACAGAAAACAGTAAGATTGATATTCACTTCTACCCACGCGTCCGCGGAATTGATGTAATTGTGCCAAACCAAATCTCTCTGCTCCTTCTATCATCATTACTGTGGCATTCGGGATATCTACTCCGACTTCAACTACAGACGTAGAAACCAAAATATCAATTTCTTTATCTTTAAATTTTTTCATTATCAAATCTTTTTCTTCATTTTTCATTTTGCCATGCAAATATCCAACTCGTAAATTCGGAAAAATATTTTTACTCAATTTTTCATACTCGCTCATCACACTTTTCTTTTCCAAAGAAACATTCCAAGCCGGTTGGTAATTATTTATTTCAAGTTCTGTTTCATCTTCTTTTAATTTTTCCTCTATTAACGGGCAAATCACAAACACTTGTCTCCCCTGTTTTACTTGAGCACCGATAAATTCATAAGCTTTTTGACGATTATGTTCTTCTACCAAACGTGTCATTATTTTTTTTCTTCCAAGAGGCATTTGTGAAATGATAGAAACATCCAAATCACCATAAACCATCAAAGCAAAAGATCGCGGAATCGGAGTGGCCGTCATACTCAAGAAATGCGTTCCTGCCCCTTTTTCTTTTATCAATTTTCTTTGGTTCACACCGAAACGATGTTGTTCATCCACCACCACCATTCCTAATTTTGAAAAATTAACTTTATCACCCAACAATGCATGAGTACCAATAATAATATCTACTTCCCCGTTTTTAATTTTATCAAAAACTTCTTTTTTATTATTAGATTTTACCTTACTTGAAAATTGAAAATTGAAAATTGAAAATTTCGCGTTGGTAAGCAACGCGATCCTTACTTTATCACCTAATAGCTTACACAAAGTATTATAATGCTGATTGGCCAATATCTCGGTGGGCGCCATTAAAACACCTTGAAACTTATTCAAAACAACATTTAACAAACAAATACCGGCGACAATTGTTTTGCCCGACCCTACATCGCCGGACAACAGACGATTCATAGGTATATCCTTTTGTAAATCCTGCAAAACCTCCCAAGCTGACAAGCGCTGGGTATCGGTCAGCTTATATGGCAAAGAAGAAACGAAGTTTTTTATCTCTTGCTCAAAAAAATTCATTTTCGGTGCGTTTCTTTTTGTCCTATTGGCACGCGTAATTTCGGCTTTGAGTTGCAAAAGTAATAATTCGTTAAACTTGAGACGATCAGTGCTTTGTTTAAGCTCTATTTCATCATCAGGGAAATGAATTCCGCGAACAGCTGCAGACAATGGCGCAAAGTCATATTTTTCTATAACTTCCTCAGGCAACCAATCTTTCATTTTGTCGGCTAAGGGAAGAACTTGTTCTACAAGATATCGCATTTGTTTTTGCGATACGCCGTGAGTCAGCGGATACATAGGCACCAAGCGTGCAGTATGTGATTGACGTTCTTTAAATTTTTCATAATGAGGACTATTCATTTTCACTCCGAACATGTCGACGCTTATTTTCCCCGATAAATATATTTGATCCCCGGTTTGTAAAATCTTGGAAATAAACGGTTGATTAAACCAAACTACCCGCAAGGATCCGCTATCATCGCTAACCATGGCTTCAATAATATTTTTTCCACGCCTGCGGCTTCTTTTATTGTTTAAAAATTCCACCCTGACTAAAACTGTAGCCGTCACACCCTCTTGTAAATCCCGTATTTTGTAAATTTGACGATAATCTTCATAACGAAAAGGAAAATATGACAAAAGATTCCCAACATTTTTAATGTTAAGGCGTTTCAAATGCGCGGCAGCTGTTTTGCCCACCCTATTTAAAGAAGATATCGGGGTGGTTAAATTCATATTTATTTCAAAACTTTTTCTTTTTCCAATTCTTTAACAGATAACCAAAAGAAAATTCCGACTACGACAAAAGTTATTATCGGAGCGGTAAATGAAGAAATTTGTAAATTATAACTTTCCCCTATCATAATTGCACCCAAAGATAAAATGGAATACATAGCTCCATTTTTTAAATAACGATATTTTTTGATAGTGTTCAAACCATGAATAGTAAAATAACGAACTATATAAGCGCCTAGACCATTACCTAATACAATCAACGGTACCGACATTGTAAAAGCAAAAGCCCCGAGCACACCGTCAATGGAAAAAGTGGTATCAATAAGTTCCAAATACAAAATTTTGGCAAAATCTGACATGGTTTTATTATGACTTAATTCTTTTTCAGCAGCTTCGGCATTAGTCTTGAAACCGGTAGTGATAAAAAAAGCCGTTGAACCTATTACCGCACCAAGCGCGATAAAAGGGTTAATTTTGATAGTAGTCCAAACAACGAAAAGCAAAATCAAAGAAATTATGGAATAAAACCAAAAATTCAATTTATGATGAACATATTTTTCCAAAAAGAAAGCGTATTCTTTGGTTTCCAAAAATAACCAATGAAAAAATAAAAAGACAAGATAAATTCCACCGCCGGCCAAAAGAATAGGGGTGCTTTTTTCAATACTTTCTTTGACCGCTGGATCTGAACTGAAAGTAGCCCAAAATGAACCGACCAAACCAAGATCGGGATTGGCAAAATATACTATAATAAGAGGTAAGAGGCCTCGAACAACAAAGACAGCGATAATAATACCATAAAACAAAAACCATTTTCGCGCGCGTTGCGACATGGTTACTAAAACATCGGCGTTTATAACAGCATTATCAATACTGCTGATAATTTCAAATAAAGAAAGACCCAGAACTATGGCCACAGCTTCGGCTACACCCATATAAATTTATAAAATTATAAAATGAAATGTTGATATTATTTTAGCAGATTTAGGGGAAAAAATAAAGGAAACATGATCTCGCCTACTCGTCCCGCTTGTTTTCCCAAACCCTTTCAAGTTCAATTCCTAGTGTAACCATAGTAATAAAAAAACACCCCCTAACGGGAGTGTTTTTTTATTATGTGATCTCGCTAGGAATTGAACCTAGATTTGCAACTTCGCAGGCTGCTGTCCTATCCGTTGAACGACGAGACCTTTTGGGCTTAAAAATTGATGCTTTTAGCATCAATTTTTAAACTGGCTATACTATAACACAAGTTCAATGTAATTTCAAGAGTCTACCCATTTTATCGGAAAAAGGCTCGTCTTCTTCCTCTAAATTTTCCGTAACAAAACGACTCAGATATTTATGTACCAAACGCGGATCAATATCACCCAACGGAATATGCAGACGGTGTTTAAAAACATCTTTGAGTCCAAAATATAAAACCTTAACTTCCGGAGGATTATAAATAACCCAAAAATCTTTCAATTCACTAAAACGATAATACTTATTACCAACTATAATGCCCGTTTCTACGATAGCAAAAGGAATTTCGATCGGCTCGTTTTTGTCTTGTAAAAAAATAATAATGGAAAAAAGCACAATAATAATGCCAAAAAGATAATTTTGACTTATAAAAGCATAGGCAACCAAAGCTAATCCTAAAATACTGGCAAGCCAATACCAACGAGAAGAACGTTCATGTTTTTCATATTCTTTAAAACTCCAAGAATATACTACTTCTCCAAAATTAACTTGTTCTTTGGTCAAATCTTGTGGCATATTTTTATTTATGTGGATGATACTGGATTCGAACCAGTGGCCTTTGCAATGTGAATGCAACGCTCTAACCAACTGAGCTAATCATCCTTTTTGAATCATTCCCTCCGCATATTTAAGAGCGTATGCTCCCCGCCCGTACCGAATGGTACGTTCGGGAGGGTAACCAACTGAGCTATGAATCCGTTTCAGATATTTTCAAGTTATTTCTGAGAACATTTATAACAAAAAACCCCCTACACCCCGAATTAATTTTAACATAGGCAAAAAAACTTATCAAGTGCTTATTTTATCATAGAATAAACAAACATTGAATTTAAAAAAACGCTATGATATAATCATTTTCGTATGGAAAACAAAGAAAAACAAACAACTGAAGAACAAAAAATCGAAGATCTTGAAGCTGGAAAAACAAAAAAAATAAATCGACTGTGGTATTTAGCGACCGGAGTATTTTTGGTCTTACTTTCTTTTTTGGCTTATCATAACATACAAAGCGCCAAAAGTGGCGGCTTACAATTGTTGGAGCCGAAAAAATTCGGTATTTTTTCTTCGGTAAAAAATCTGTTTTTTAATTCCGGCGGAATGGTAGAAGGACAAAAGGATGATAGGATAAACATACTTTTGCTTGGTATAGGTGGTAGCGGACATGACGGGCCTTATCTTTCCGATACTAATATTATCGTCAGTATCAAACCTAGCACTCAAGAAGTAGCTATGATTTCCATTCCCCGCGATTTGGGTGTACAAATAAAAGATAAGGGATTAAATAAAATAAACTTTGCCGACGCTATTGGAGAAGCGGAAAACCCCGGACAAGGAGGCGAATATGCCAGACAAGTATTTGAAGAAATTTTTGGTATTTCAATCCCCTATTATGTACGTGTCGATTTTAAAGCTTTTGAAGAAATAATTAATTCCGTAGGCGGTTTGGATGTTGATATATCCAACTCTTTTATTGACCAATCATACCCCGGAGAAAATTATTCTTACCAAACTGTGCAATTTGAAAAAGGTGTAGAACATATGGACGGCGCAAGAGCTTTGATTTATGCTCGTTCTCGTCACGGAACCAATGGTGAAAATTCCGATTTTGCTCGTTCTCGTCGACAACAACAAATCATGTCTCTACTCAAAGACAAACTAATGTCTTTTGAAACATACAGCAATCCGGCAAAAATAAAAAATATTTTGGATTCTTTATCCAAAAATATTTCAACCAATTTTAATATAGGACAGATAATTTATTTGGGAAATTTGGTAAAAAACACTAAACAAACAGATATAAAAAACTTGGTTCTTGATAGTGGAATCAACGGCTTTACCGTTCCTTATGTCGGCGAAAATGGTGCATTTATGCTCGCTCCTCGCGGAGGAAAGTTGGACTATATCAATTACGCTATAAATAGAATCTTTGACAATGTCACCACTACTCCAAATTGGAATGTAGTAATAAACGACGAATCTGTTTATAAATTCAACGAAGAAAAGAAAACCGTATCATCGACTGATCAACGTCATACAATTCCCGTCTGGCCGAATATAAAAATAGAAATACTCAACGGTACTTGGCGCGCCGGATTGGCTTCTCGTTATCAAAGCAAATTAGAAGATAACGGTTTTAATGTCATTTCTATAGGAAACGCCGATAAAAGACCTACGGAAAAAACCACTATTTATCTCATAAATAAAGACATTGATAACGAGGTAATCATTGCTTTAAATAAAGACATAACGGGTAAAATAATAAACTCAGCTCCTGACTGGTATTTGGCAAAATTTATTACCACCACTGATGCGTTGCCCAATAATTATGAAGGTTTGGATGAAGAAGGAGAAACCTCAGAAATATTGACAAATTCGCTAATCTCTGATATTCTTATCGTTCTTGGCGCTGATGCAAAAGAATAAATTACAAAATTACAAAAATTAAAAATTGAAAAGATATTATCTAATCTTTGTAATCTCTGCTATTTCTTCAATCTTTTAAATCTGGCTTATGGCTACTCCCGCAAAAATCATAGAACAAAATCTACCTACCGTCGCTTTGGTCGGCAGAGTTAATGTTGGTAAATCCACCCTTTTCAATAAAATCACCGAAACCGCGCATGCCTTGGTCTCAAATATTCCCGGCACTACCCGCACCCGCAATATAGGAATCGCTTCTTGGCGCGGAAAACAATTTCGCCTTATTGATACCGGAGGTTTAACCTTTGACGAAAGTGTGCCGCTCGAAAAAGAAATCATCGCCCAAACTGAAATAGCTCTAAACGAAGCCGACGTGATAGTTTTTGTGGTTGATATTCAAGATGAACTTTTGCCTCAAGAAAAAGAATTGGCTCGCCGTCTCAGACAAAAAGAAAAAAATAAGCCTGTTATTTTGGTAGCCAATAAAGCGGATAATGCCGCTTTCCGTTCCCGTGCTTATGAAGAGCAGTGGCTCAAATTGGGTTTAGGAGAACCTATTCCAGTTTCAGCTGGCAACGGCAGTAATGTAGGAGACTTTTTGGACTTACTTTATAAACAATTCAATAAAACAAAAATTCGTCCCAAACAAGAAAAAAATTTAAACCCGATTAAAGTAGCTTTGATAGGAAAACCCAATGTTGGTAAATCCACGCTTTTTAACAGCTTGATAGGAGAAGAAAGAGTTATTGTAAGCGAAATGCCGCATACTACTCGCGAACCGCACGATATTTTGGTGGAAGCCGAAGATCAAGCTATGTTATTTGTTGATACAGCCGGTATAAGACGCAAAACCAAAGTCAGCGGAGAATTGGAAAGAATAGGTATTGGTAAAAGTTTGGATGCTATAAATAAAGCCGACATTGTTTTATTTCTTCTTGATGCCGGAGAACCGATAACTGATCAAGATCAACAACTTGGCGGATTTCTTAAAGAACATACCAAAAGCACTATCATCGTAATAAATAAATGGGATAAGGCCGAAGCCAATGACGATGAGTTTCGCGGAGAAGTTAAACAATTGATTTATAACAATTTTCCTCACTTGGATTTTGCGCCCGTTGTTTTTGTTAGCGCCAAATCGCAATATCGCGTACACCAAATTTTTCCTCTTATCAAACAAGCATATGAGGCCAGACAAATCACGCTTGATGATGCCACACTGAAAGAATTCCTCAAAAATACTACACACAAAAGAATGCCGACGACCGGAAAAGGTGTACGCCATCCGAAGATTTTGAGCTTGAAACAATTGGCCAGCAATCCGCCGGTATTTGAATTGATGATCAAGGTAAAAACTTCTTTACATAATTCTTACATCCAATATCTCAAAAAACGCTTGCGTGAAAAATTCGGTTTTTTCGCCACTCCGCTCATAATCAAAGTTTCAAAATTGAAACAATTGGCTTTTAACAAGCAAGAGAGAAAAGCCGGAGAAAAACCCGTTAGAAAAAGAAAATTTGTACGCACCGCGCAAAGATACAGATAAAAATAAAATCGTCCGCCTAAGGCGGACGATTTTTGTCTCCCTGATTATTTCTATATCCTTCTTGATGTTAAGCACTATATAATATATACTATACTCATATGAAACTTATAATCGGTCTTGGAAATCCCGGTAAAGAATACGAAAAAACGCGTCATAACGCGGGTTTTTTGGTTGTTGATGCGCTGGCCCAAAAACTTGGCGCAAGTTTTAAATTCCAAAAAAAATTCAATGCCGAAATCGCGCAAACCAAACTTGAAGGCGAAGACGTATTACTCATGAAACCGCAAACTTTCATGAATTTATCCGGCGAATCTGTTCGCGCGGTAATGGATTTTTATAAAATCAAACCCAAAGATATTGTTGTAATCCAGGATGACAAAGATATACTTTTTGGACAAGTAAAATATCAAACCGACAGATCTGCAGCCGGACACAATGGCATAAAATCTATCATTGAACATTTAAGCACACAGGAATTTGCTCGCATTCGCATTGGTGTGGCTTGGAAAGACAAAGAAAAAATGGGAGAGACGGCAGAGTTTGTGCTACGGAATTTTAGCAAATCGGAAATGGAAGAATTGAATGTAATTATTGAGGAAATTTGTGGAAAAATACTTTCATAATTTACAATTTACAATTTTTAATGAATTTCCAATATTACAATTTACAATTGAAGATTGATTAAAAATTAAAAATTTCGTTGTGTTTCTCTTACTCCCCTTCTTCCCAAAAATCACCTATTCCCGCTTCAAAAAGGCGGTGAATTATTTTTTAAACCCCGAAGATATTTGGTCTGCCGAAATTAGTGATTTGATTACCGCCGGTTGGGAAGAAAATGTGGCTGAGGAATTCGTGACTTGGAAAGATAAACAAACAAAAGAAAAATTACAAGAAATTTTGGACAAAGAAAATATCCGCGCGATTAAAATAGATGATGCGGAATATCCAACTTTACTCAAAGAAATAAAGGATCCTCCGTTTGTTTTATTTGTGCGCGGAAAAATTCCCTCTTTTATTCCGCGAAGTATAAGTGTAGTTGGTACACGCAAACATAGTATTTATGCCAAAATAGCCGTACAAACTATTGTCACTGATCTGGTAAAACGCGGTTTTGTGATAGTTTCCGGATTAGCTCTCGGAATTGATGCTTTGGCTCACGAATATGCTCTCAAGGCTGGCGGAAAAACCGTAGCTTTTTTGGGAAGTAGTGTAGTGCAAAAAGAAATTTATCCGGTAAACAACCAAAAATTAGCCGAAGAAATAGTCGCAAACGGCGGAGCGGTAATTTCCGAATATCCGCCCGGTTTTGAACCCACACTTTACTCTTTTCCCATGCGAAACCGTCTTATCGCCGGTTCTACCCCCGGAACACTGGTTATTGAGGCCCCAAATGGCTCAGGATCGCTGATTACAGCGGAAAACGCCAAAGAATACAGTAGAGTTGTAATGTGCCTCCCCCACCCTATAAACTCAGTTTTTGGCGCCGGAGGTAATTTATTATTGAAAAAAGACGCCAAAATTGTACTAAAATCCGAGGATATTTTGGAAATTCTCAATTTGAATTTAGCGGTCAAAGAAGTCACAAAACAAACAGTGATGAATTTTAGCTCTGATGAAGAAAAAATTCTAAATACCTTGTCAACTGAGCCAAAAAACATTGATTTTATCATCCGTGAATCAGGCCTACCCGCTCCCCAAGTCAGCACTCTAATGGTACTTTTGGAAATGAGAGGTATTATCAAAAACGCCGGGAATATGAATTTTTATAAAAATATCGTTTAATTTGTTTAAATTGACAAATTATTTTATTACTTTTATAATAAAATTAGATCTTTATAAATTTTAATAAGGGGTTAGTCATGTCAAAGCTTTCGGAAAAAGAACAAAAAAGAATAGACAAAATCAATCAGGTAGATGAAGAAGAATTAAGATTTGCTACTTCTGTAAGAGAGGTGCTTCCACCGCTGTGGGGAGAAAAAAAAGAAAAAAAAATTGAAGTTAGGGTTTATCCCATGGAACCTCCAAAATAGCGTCCTTTATGGGCGCTTTTTTATTAAAAATTATTTATTTTGCAAAAATATTATCTAGAATTTGAAATAATTTTGAAAATAAAAAAATGACAGGGTTTATTCTGTCATTTTTTATTTATTTTAGAAGTATCAAAATATCAAAGAAACAAAATAAAAAAATAAGTTAACAAGTGATTACACTTGCCTGCCCGCCTCTGGCGGGCGGAGAGAAAAGACAAACCCGTAGTAATCATACCACCTAAAGTCAGGCCTGGCATCGTTGCTGTCGAGCCAAAGAGCGTCGCCACTATTGCGCAGAGTGAACACGCGCGGGTGGCGGACGCTGTCGGCTATTTGTTTCATTCCAATTACAATATATTCTCTAGTTTGATTTTGCAATCTGAAATTTGGCCCCGTTTCCGGAGGACAAAGTTCTAAACCAAGTTCTTTAGCTTTGGCAAATATTTCATCCGTGGTTTGATTTTTAGTTTTGAGATCTGCTACTTTTAAACGGATAAGGGTTTCATTTTGTTTGGTTTTTGAAGTAGTAAAATCAGGACTATTAAACACATCTTGCGCCCAGTCGGAGATTACGATATTTTGTTTTTTCATTTCTTCTTCTAATTCATCTTTGTTTTTTCCGCCAATTTCAATGTTATATCTTCGGATTTTACCTTCGGGAAATTCGGTGTAGATATGTTCGGTTTGAAGAACTTGGAAAATATTTGGGAACAGTTCACCAACGTAGGCCTTAGTATTTTCATTGATTTCTTTTTGGTTATGAGCAACTTGATTAGGTTCATAATCAAAAATTATGAGTATATCTCTATCTTTGTTTCTGGTATCTCGTATTTCTTTGATACGAGGATCATCGTCATAACCAAAACCTTGAATAGGTCGGTCTATTTCATAAAGGAAAGTTAATTCGTCTTTGTTTAGTTCTTCGTTGTTTTTGGTTTTTTTATCAATTTGGGTGAGGAGTTTCATATCCGCGGATTTTTTGATATATTTTTCCGCTCCCGGCAGTTCGTTCATTTTCTTTTGCGCGATATCTACCATATTACCTTCAAGATTTTGGTCATTGTCAGATACTCCTCTTACTTCACCGATATCTTTTCCTTGCATTCTGATGGCTATGCGCGGAATGGTCGGCTTGCCTTGTTTGTCAAAAGTATAATAGACATAAAAATCACCGCCCTTGAGCTGGGTTTGCGCTGTGCCGAAACCTTTAGTGCACCAAGCTGTGCCTTTGTTTTGCAGGGACGCCCATAGAGCCGTCGGGTCTGTGTCTTTTTGATATTTTTTCCATTCACCTCTGGTTTCTTCTCGCATTTCCGGAGTAATTTCTCCAGATTGTTTTATCGCTTCGGTATATTGTTTGGCAAAAGAAAGTTTAGCGAAATTTGCCACTTTTTCTTTGGTAATTAATTGATCTTCAGGAATATTTTCCAAAGCTGCTGATTTTTGGGCTTTTCTGAGTTTTTCAAGTATTTCCGGATTTTTATCAGCTTCGATCATTTGTTGCACATATGCTAAAGCTCCTCGATCAATATCAGGAAAAAGACGGACCGTTCCCGGAGATCGTTTAGTAAATTCTCCTTTATCTTTGTCATAATCGCCCATATCAAGGATGTTGCGAAAGGCGTAATATCTAAACCAAGTCGGATAAGGCTCGTTGGCATCGGACAGATATGAAATCCAACCATCCAAACTTTTTTCTACATCAGTAACAGCGATTTCTCCGCGCTCTGCAAGTTCTTCTTGTCCATATTGAGCTTCTATGCCCAAAGTTCTGGCGGCACGTTCTTCAACTCTGGCCGCGTTTTCAGCCATTTTTTCTTTATGAGGACGGACATATTTATCCATTACCATTTCTCGGAGTAATGACAACGCCCGAGGACGAGATTCCGCATTAACTGTTTTTTTACTCTGCTTTTTATCAGGATCAAGGACTAAACCTTCTAGACGATCAAGGTAATTTTGAATCATGGATTCCGGATCACCTTTTACCTTTTCGCCGGTTTGACTTTCAGTGCGTTTTTTGGCATTCAAAACTTCTTCACTGGTGTGAAGGTTGTATTTGTTTTTAAGGAAATTTGGGTTTTCGGACATAGAAAAATGTTTAAAACTGCTTTGTTTATCTAATTATAGCATAAATTGATGATTTTGGCAATATACCACATTTTGATGATAAATTGACGAAAAAGGAACTATATAGTAGTATAGAGTTTAATAAATTTTATGAAAACACTCGTAATCGTAGAATCTCCTACAAAAGCCAAGACTATTTCCAAATTTTTAGGACGAAATTTCACTATTAAGTCCTCTTTTGGTCATGTCCGAGATTTACCAAAAAGCAAGCTCAGTATTGATGTTGAACATGATTTTGTGCCAAAATATATAGTTTCCAAAGATAAAACCAAGGTTGTCAAAGAACTAAAAGACGCGGCCAAAAAAGCAGATGAAATAATACTGGCAAGCGATGAGGACCGCGAAGGAGAAGCTATTGCCTGGCATTTGTCCGAAATTTTGGATTTGAAAAAGAAAGATCTCAAACGCATCACTTTCCACGAAATTACCAAACATGCTATTGAAGAAGCTCTCAAACATCCGCGCGAATTGGACATGAACTTGGTGGATGCGCAACAAGCTCGTCGTGTATTGGATAGACTTGTCGGTTATGAATTATCTCCGTTTTTATGGCGTAAAGTCGCCAAAGGATTATCTGCCGGACGCGTGCAATCTGTAGCTGTCCGCTTGATTGTAGAACGCGAACGTGAAATCAAAGATTTTAAAACCGAAGAATATTGGAGTTTGGACGGATTTTTTTCCAAAAACAAAAGTTCTTCTTTTGAAGCAAAATTGCATTCCATCGCTGACAAAAAATTGGACAAAATGGATTTGAAAAACGAAGAACAAGTAAATAAAATAATCGCTGATTTGGAAAATCAAAAATACACTATAAAAGATTTAGAGAAAAAACAAACCAAACGCAATCCTCTACCTCCTTTTACCACTTCCACTCTGCAACAAGAAGCCAATAACGCTCTGGGTTTTTCCGCCAAACAAACTATGATGTTGGCGCAAAAACTTTACGAAGGCGTGGAGCTCGGAACCGAAGGACATGTCGGTCTCATCACTTATATGAGAACCGATGCGGTAAATTTATCGGAAAAATTTTTAAATGAAGCCCAAGATGTTATCGCCAAAGAATATGGTGCAAAATACGGATTGAAAGAACCGAGATTTTATAAAAACAAAAATAAAAACGCGCAAGAAGCGCATGAAGCTATTCGTCCGACAGATGTTTTCCGCACACCAAAATCAGTAGAACCGTATTTGGACAGAAATCAATTTCGACTTTATGATTTGATTTGGCGTCGAGCCGTAGCCACCCAAATGGCGGAAGCGGAAATGAATTCCGTAAGCATGGATGTAGTATCTGAAAACAATTATTTATTCCGCGCTACCGGTCAAACTATTATTTTTGACGGTTTCTTGAAATTATTTCCGGAAAAATCCAAAGAAAACGCTTTGCCGGAACTCACTACCGGAGATAAGGTTGATTGTGATGAATTAAAACCTGAACAACATTTCACCGAACCGCCGGCCCGATATAGCGATGCTACATTGGTCAAAGCCATGGAAGAATTCGGTATCGGCCGTCCGAGTACTTATGCTCCGACTATCGCCACGATTGAAAGTCGCGGATATGTTGATCGTGATGAAAAAAAACGTCTCGCTCCAACCGATATTGCCTTTTTGGTAAATGATGTTTTGGTAGAACATTTCGCGCAAATCGTGGATTATAAATTTACCGCGGAAATGGAAGAATCTCTTGATGAAATCGCGGAAGGAAAAAAACAATGGCCTCCGGTGATTCGCGCTTTTTATACACCTTTCAAAGAAAATTTGGTTGCCAAAGACAAAGAATTGGTAAAAAAAGATATTGTGGAAATGGAAACAAATGAAGTTTGTGAAAAATGCGGAAAACCAATGGTTATCAAAACTTCTCGTTATGGAAAATTTCTCGCTTGTACCGGTTATCCGGAATGTAAAAATACCAAAAATATCAATCGTGACGGTAAAGTGGAAGAAAAAGCTCCGGAAGAAATAACCGGTGAAAAATGTGAAAAATGCGGTGGCGATATGATCAAGAAGGTCGGGCGTTTTGGTCCTTTTATGGCCTGTGCCAACTATCCAAAATGTAAAAATATCAAAAATATCGATGTAAAAATAGATATGAAATGCCCGAAATGCAATATTGGCGATATTGTTCAGAAAAAAAGTAAACGCGGAAAAATATTTTTCGGATGCAGTAAATATCCGGATTGTGATTTTGCGCTTTGGGATAAACCGACCGGTAAATTTTGCGAAAAGTGTAAATCTCCGATGGTAACTGATAGAAAAGGCGTGGAAAAATGCAGTAATAAAGAATGCGAATAAAAAAACAAAACCTTCCTGATTACGGGAGGGTTTTTTAAAAGCGAAACACCTCCCCAGGGGGGAAGTGTTTCTAAATTGCGCAACGGCGAGACGCCTTAATGCCTTTGGTAATGCCAAGGTTCTGCCGCAACGCAAAATAATAATAACAAAAAAGAATAAAAAAAGCAAGATAAAAAGCAAAACTCCGTGCCCAATAAATTGTGCACGGAGTTAAGCCAGCTTTAAAGGCTATCTTGACATTACCAAATATAATATAGCACATTTTTGGCATCTTGTCAAGAGTTGAATTTGAGGATATGATATATAGTAGAGATAAATTTTATGAAAAGAGGTTGGTTTTTCGAAATTCCCAAAAATTTAGATGCAAATTTGCTTTTTAAAGAATTAAAAACATACTGTTCACCAAGCGATGTTGAACGGGCTGTTTTAGCGTATGACTATGCCGCAGAAGCTCATAAAGACAAGAAGAGATATTCCGGAGAACCTTATATTACCCACCCCTTAACTGCCGCATATTTTCTCGCCAAAATGCATATTGATATAAATATCGTTATTGCCGGGCTGCTTCATGACGTGCCGGAAGACGCCGGCATACCATTGGAAGAAATAGCTAAAAATTTCGGCGACGATATCGCCGGAATGATCAAAGGCATCACTAAACTTGGTAAATTGAAATACCGCGGCTTGGAAAGATATATAGAAAATCTGCGTAAAATGTTTTTGGCTATGGCCGAGGACATGCGCGTGATGATTATCAAATTCGCGGACCGTATTCACAATCTGAAAACTTTGGAATTTCACACTCCGGCCAAACAATATCGCATTGCCAAAGAAAGCTTAGAAATTTACGCCCCTATTGCCAACCGTCTCGGTATGGGCGAATTTAAAGGCGCTTTGGAAGATCTTTCTTTTCCCTATGTTTATCCGGAAGAATACGCCAGGGTTAAAAAAATTCGTGATAATTTCATCTCCGAATCCGAAGAATATTTGGAACAAACTATGGAAACCGCCAAAAAAGAATTGGCTAAAAATAATATTCAAACGATCGATGTTCATGGCCGAAAAAAACAACTTTACAGTTTATATCAAAAATGTTTGGCAAAAAACTGGATGGTTGATCAAATTTACGATATTGTGGCTTTGCGTGTGGTGGTAAAAGATTTAGGAGACTGTTATGCGGCACTTGGCATCATCCATAAACTTTGGCGACCGCTCAAAGGACGTATCAAAGATTACATCGCCCAACCAAAACCAAACGGTTATCAATCATTACACACCACTGTTTTTTGCGATGACGGTAAAATAGTGGAATTTCAAATTCGCACCCCTGAAATGCATGACGAAGCCGAATATGGTATCGCCGCTCATTGGCATTATGATGAAAAAGGTAAAGCTAAAATACCGAATCGCGATATACCTTGGGCCAAAGAACTGGCTAAAATTCAAAAAGAGATTCTCAATAATATGTCCGATTTGGAAAATTTAAAATTGGATTTTTTCCAAAATCGAATCTTTATTTTTACTCCGGTCGGCGATGTTATAGACTTACCTGAAAACGCCACTCCAGTTGATTTTGCTTATCAAATACACACCGACGTAGGAAACAAATGTATCGGCGCAAAAATAAACGATCAAATGGTCAGTTTGGATACTCCTTTGAAAAACGGAGATGTGGTGGAAATATTGGTAGACCGAACACGAAAAAATCCCAATTCCGACTGGCTGGAATTTGTAAAAACAAACAGCGCTAAAACAAAAATTAAAGAAGCTCTCAATAATAATAAAACCAACTGGTTAAAGAAATTGATTCCGCCATTAAAAAAATAGACCTAACTAATAGGTCTATTTTTTTAATACAAAATTATAAAATTATTCAAGGCCGGTAATTTTACGGATAAGTTGAGCAAGCTCATCTTTGGAATAATAACTGATATTGATACTTCCACTTTCCCCGCGAGCGGTAATGGAAACTTTTGTTCCCAAAGATTCGCGAAGTTTTTCTTCCAAAAATAACAGGTTGGCGTCTCTTTTGATCGGAATTTTTTTAATTCTAACTTTTTGCGTTTCACGTTCCAGTTCTCGAACAGTTATCTTTTTTCCTAACATGGAGGCCAACATATCCAATCTTTCCTTGTCCGAAGGCAAAGAAAGAAGAGCTCTGGCTTGTCCGGTGTTTATTTTTCCCTCAACTAAAGATTCTTTAATTTGTTCGGGCAAATCCAAAAGACGCAACGTATTGGCTACGGCTGAACGACTTTTTCCCACCCTGTCGGCCACCTCTTCCTGGGTCAAATCAAATTCTTCTACTAGACGTCGATAAGCAAAAGCTTCTTCCAAAGGATTTAGATCGGCGCGTTGAACATTTTCTATCAAAGCTATTTCCAATTTTTCTTGATCTTTATATTGTTTTATGATCGCTGGCACTGTCGCCAAACCGGCAATCTTGCTGGCGCGCCAGCGACGTTCACCGGCAATTATTTCATAATTCCCATCGATTTTTTCCGATAAAATCAAAGGTTGTAAAACTCCGTGTTTTTTGATACTTTCCGCTAACTCATTCAAAGGTTCGGCTTTGAAATTTTTACGCGGCTGATCTGGATTTCCGGTAATTTTACTTACGGGAACAAACCAAATATTTCCAGATTCGTTTTTTAATTCTTTTTTTACATCATTTTTTTCTTTTTCAGAAACAACAACATCAGCCGGTTTCAAAATAACCGGCGCTGTAGCTACCTCTTTCTTTTGATTGTTATTGGCAGAAATTAAAGCACCCAAACCGCGTCCTAAAGACATAAAATTAAGTTAAAAGTTGCAAGTTAAAATTAAATATTATTAGAATTGCTGTTTTCAAATCTTTCCATCAATTCCCTGCTTAATCTTTCATAGGCTTTTGCTCCTTTACCACTGGGTTCATAATGAAAAATACTTTTTCCGTAAGAAGGAGCTTCAGCTAAACGCACGGTACGCGGAATGACGGAACGAAAAATATTGTTGGGAAAATATTTATAAAGTTCATGCAACACTTCTTCGGATAATCTATTACGGCTGTCAAACATGGTTAAAACCGCACCCAAAACATTAAGCTCAGGTTTAACATTTTCTCTCACCAATTCAATAGTTTTGAGAAGTTGTCCTAAACCCTCTAAAGCATAATATTCAGCCTGTACAGGAATGAGAATATGATCAGCCGCCACTAAACCGTTTAAAGTCAAAATACCAAGAGAAGGCGGGCAATCTATAATAATATAATCATAAGCATGTTTGGCTTGCGCTAAAATATCATCTAATTTAAATTCGCGTCTATCCAAATTAACCAATTCTACATTAGCTCCGGCTAAATCGGCGGTTGCGGGAATAATGCGTAAACCTTCATGTTTGGAATTGACAATAACATCATGAACAGGGTGTTCATTAATCAATGCGTGATAAAGCCCTTTTTCAAGTTCATTGTGATTTACTCCCAACCCCGAAGTGGCGTTGGCTTGAGGATCCAAATCTACAAGTAACACAAATTTCCCCAATTCGGCTAAACCGGCGGCTAAATTTACAGCTGTTGTAGTTTTACCCACACCCCCTTTTTGATTAACTACAGAGATAACTTTGGACATATATTGAAAAATTAGCCAAAAATTCATGACTGTGTTTATTTTAACACAAGCTTGACAAAAAATCAAAATATTGATATTATTATTGACATAAAACTTGCCCTGGTGGCGGCCCCATCACCTAAACTTCGTTTGGTGAGGGACTACAAGATAACCAAAAGTTATTAAAATGGTGGCTTAATTAAAAATTCAAAATCATTTGCCCTGGTGGCGGAATTGGTAGACGCGCACGACTCAAAATCGTGTACCGCAAGGTGTGAGAGTTCGATTCTCTCCTAGGGCACTTAAAATAAAAACAGGCTTAATGCCTGTTTTTATTTTAGGCGGGGTACCCTAGGCGAAAATCGAACTTTTTACAATATAATCAAGTTCGCTACTAAACCAAAAATTACCACACTGAGCATATCTTGAATAACTGTAGCAATAGGCCCAGTACCAGCAGCCGGATCTTTATTGGCTGATTGAAAAGCGTGCGCCACCAACAAAGCTACGACAGGCGCAGTGGCAATAGCTACAAAAGAAGCTATTGAAACGGTTAAGGACAATAAATTACTACGGAGCCACAATAATGTAACTACTCCGGAAACAATGCCAAAAATAAGACCAAAAATCACTCCCAAAGAAAATTCTTTGTGTAGATACTTACTAAAATCAGCTTTACCGGTCTTCAAATCTCTGGAATAAATAGCTTCGGTTTGTGTCCCTATAGCATCAGCCACATAAACCACAAAAGGCAAAAAGAAAGCCAATTGAACATTTTTTAATAAAACTTCTTCAAAGTTGGAAGTTACAAAAGAAATACCAATACCGAGCATTAATCCGAGCATCAAGGCCGGAGCTCTCAATTTAAAAAGCGTTCCTATTGATTCGTAATCATCATCGGCATACTGACAATGATTGTGATTTGGATTTTGATTATTCATAAAAAATTATTTTATAAATAAACTTTAGCAAATTTAGAAGAAACTGTCTAATCAATCATTGAACCGATATTGTTTTTTCTTCAAAAAAAGGCTAAAATAAAGCTACTATGAATTTTATAAATGTCGTTATTTACGGATATATTATCACGGCTTGTTTGCTGGTTTATTTTATAATTCGCGATTTGAAAATAGCGGGTTTATTTTTCAATAGAAGAAAAAATCTTAGTTATGCTTTAATTACAATTTTAATCTTTGGGGTTTTTATCGCTTTATATTCTCATTTTATTGAACCTTTTATTTTGGTTACTAAAACCATAGAAATAAATGATACGAAAATAAAACAACCTTTCAAAATCGCTTTTGTGACTGATATTCAAGTCGGAAATCACAAAAAATCCGTTTGGGTGGAGAAAGTTGTAGAAAAAATTATCGATCAAAATCCGGATCTGGTAATTTTTGGTGGAGATTTGATTGATAATGAAGGAACTTTTGAAAACGAAAGTAAATATTTGGAACCTTTGCGAAAAATCGCGGAAAAATATCCGAGTTTTTATGTACTTGGCAATCATGAATACGGTTTGGGACAACCGGACAGATCTTTGGATCGTTTAGGCACGGGAAACCGCTCGCAAGAATTGATAGACGAAATGTCAAAACTGAAAATTTCTCTTTTGCGTAACGAATTGCACTGTTTAAAAATCAAACAACAAGATATTTGTCTTTTTGGTATTGACGATATTTATGCCGGTAAAAATGACTATTCGGCATTGGAAAAACTTCCGGAAAAAATTCCTTTGATTTTTATCTCTCATAATCCTGACGGTATTTTGTCATACCCCGTTATTTTCCGTAAACCAGATTTAGTATTATCTGGACACACTCACGGAGGTCAATTGGCTTTTCCTTTTTTGGGGCCGTTGGGCGAAGCTGATTTGATTTTGCCAAAAAAATTCTATCGCGGACTTAATTATTGGAACGATATTCCTATTTTCACCTCAGTCGGAGCCGGAGAATCGGGCGGGCAAATACGTTTTCTTGCCATTCCGGAAATAGTTTTCATAAATTTATTATCTTGATTTTTAAGCTAATTTTTGCTAAAATAAAGACAATAAAAAATATATGCTTTATCCAAAAAAACTCACTAAACTTAGCCAAATAAGCTTGGTTCACACCTCATCTCCGGTAGAAAGAAAGGATTTGGGTGATTTCAAAAAAGCAATCGAAAAAATCCAAAAAGATTATCCGATGACAAAATTCTTTGACGTGGAAAGAAACTCCCTTGACCCACGCTATTTGTCGGCTTCCGGTTTGGAACGGTTGCGAAAACTACGTAAAGCCCTAAAAAAAGTAGATTGGCTTTTGCCTGTTTATGGTGGTACCGGTTGCGCTGATATAGTTCGTAAATTATCACCAGAAGATTTATCACGCATCAAAAAACGTCGACCTATTGTCAGCGGATTTTCCGATAGTACTTTTTTGATAAACTATTTGTATTTTAAGCTCAAACTTTTAACTTTCAGTTACGCCAACGCTTGCGGACTTTATGATCATGACAATAATAAACTTTTTTTTGATATTATTTCCGGAACACAAAGAAATTTTTCTTTTAAAGAAGAAAGCTATAAATGGATAGGGCATGCCGGAGCGCCGGAAAAACCTATTGAGGGTTTTTGCATCGGTGGTAATTTCAGCACTTTCCGCGATATGCTGGATATTGGTGAAATCAATCCCCGCTCTTGGGAAGATTACATTTTATTTATCGAGGAACTTGATATGGATTTGGAAGATTTGCACCGCATCGTAATATCTCTTGATCAGCGCGGAGTTTTCCGACATATCAAAGCTTTGGTTATCGGAAAAATGAATGAAAAAAAATTATCCGGAGATTATCGTCGTTTTAATTCTATCTTCAATCGCGAACCGGAAGAAAAATTTACCAATGTTTTTGAATATTTAATTTCCGATGTATTGAAAAAAAGAATGGCAGATAACGACCCGCTTTATATTTTAAAAGTGGAAAATTTCGGTCACGGGTTAAACAAAAATACAATGATCTTACCTATCGGGGGAAAAACCGTTATACATCCCGATAAAAAAATAGAGTTTGTAGGTCCATTTGTTGAATAATTTTTTTAAACAAAATAAAAAACATCGGAATCAATTCCGATGTTTTTTATTTCAATAACGGGCTTGGTAATGGTATCTTTTTTTCGCTATGATAAGCACAAAAAATGAATAAAAGTTTTTCTTGTTTTTCAAGATCTTCTTCACTCATTTTGATTTGCGGCCAAAGTCCGGTGATAAGTAATTTCAAACTTTGTTTTTCTTGAGTATTAAAAAACAACATATTATTTGTTTCAATAGTTTTGCTTTTACAATCTTCACAAACACACCCACCGTGGAAAGCGGAAAAATATTTTGTTTCTTTATCCTCCCCACAAATGACGCAATTTTTCAAAGTCGGTAAAAATCCAAGTAAGCATAATGATTTCCACAAAAAAGAAATTATTAAAACCCTGTTTGCCTCTTTGGTATTCTCGAGATAATTCAAGAAACCAAAAACCAAATCAAAAATCTTTTTTTCCGCCGCCCTCTCCGGCAAAATCACGTTTAAAACTTCACAAATATATCCAGCTATCAAACTTTTTTCCAAATTAGCCCGAATGTTTTTGAAACTTTCCACCGGAACAGCTTTGGTCAGGTGCCAAACTTCCTTTCCTTCCACAATCTCCGCTTCAATCAAAAAAAACGGCTCCAAATAAGCCGAATTTTTAGCAATAACTTTTTTGACACCTTTGGCTAAAACTTCTATTTTTCCTTTTTCCGCCGAAAATAAAGCTACTACTTGATCAAATTCTTTTAAATCTCGACGTTTCAAAACAAACGATAACATATTTTATTTATTTGCTTCCAAATAATCTTGCAAAATTATCATTGCAGCTTTTTCATCACGTGTTGCTCCCCCTTCCATTTGGTCTGCAGCAAAAGAACTTAAACGTTCATCATAAAAATCAACAGGAACATTGATATTTTTTTTCAAATCATCAATAAAGGCACGGACCCTTCTGCTATTTGGACTTTCTTGACCTTCCAATGTTAACGGTAAACCAAAAACCACTTTATCGATCTTTTCTTCATTGATTAATTTGGCTAAATTTAGCAACATTTCCGTTCTATCTTTGCCTCTGATTTGACCATAAGGCAAAACAACGCCGATTTCCATCTGTGTCCATGCAAGCCCTATTCTTTTTGTTCCAAAATCAACACCTAAAATATTCATAAATTTATAAAACTCTAAGTTCTAATTTCTAAACTCTAAACAATATTTAAATTCAAATATTTAATTACAAAATTTAAATATTGGATATTAGATATTAAATATTGTTTAGGATTTGGAGCTTAGAATTTCATTAAACAACTTCTTTGTTTTCATCCGGTCTCCTTGTAATTACTTCACACCCTTTTTCTGTAACAACCACTGTGTGTTCATAATGAGCGCAAACCGAATCGTCTATGGTATCTATGGAAAAACCGTCCGAACCGTCTTTCACTCTCCAATCACCTAGAGAAACCATAGGCTCTATAGCCAAAACCATTCCCGGTTTCAATTTGAAATTTTCCATTTTTCTATCGTAATAATTAGGCACCATCGGATCTTCATGAACTTTATGCCCGACTCCGTGCCCTACTAATTCTCTGATTATACCGTATTTTCCCTGACTGTTTACATACTTTTCAATAGCCTTACCTATATCCGCCACACTATTCCCCGGTTTAACCGCTTTTATTCCTTCTTCAAGAGATTGTTTTGTGACACGCATTAATTCTTTTATTTTTGGATTAACTTTTCCTATACATAGAGTAATCGCCGTATCGGTAAACAATCCGTCTTTTTCCATGCCGATATCAACGGTAAAAATATCTCCATCTTTCAAAATGACTTTTTTTGAAGCTATAGCGTGAACTATTTGTTCATTTACACAAGCGCAAATAGTAGACGGAAAAGGAATGTCTCTGGGGTCGCTTTGATAATTTTTAAACGCCGGTTTACCGCCTGCTTTTTTTATCATTTCTTCGGCTTTTTTATCTATTTCCAAAGTATTTTCTCCAACAATGCAAAATTGGCTCAAATCAGCTAAAATTTGGCCTAAAATTTTACCTCCTTTTTGTAATTTTTGTATCTCTTCTTTGCTTTTTATAAGCATATTTTAACCGTTTATTATTTCATTTTCTACCAAAAGCGTAACTTCGTCAATACTTTTCATTCCATCAATAATTTTCAACATTTTTCGTTTACGATAAAAATCCAAAATCGGTTTTTGCGCTGTCGAACCTTGAGCTTTGATTCTTTTTTTGATAACAACCAAATTATCATCTTTTCTCAATTTTAATTTACCTCCGCATTTAGGACAAATTTTCAATTTAGCGGTAAGAGAAGTCCAAGGGATAATTTCATCGCATTTACCGCAAATACGTCTTTTGGTTAATCGATCAAAAGATTCCCGATTGGAAATTTTGATATCCAAAGTCAAAACTTCATCGCCTAAACCAAGTTTTTCAAAATGTTTTTGAAAAGCGCGAGCTTGTTTTACATTTCTAATGGCGCCGTCAAAAATAATACCTTTTGATTTTTTTAAAATCAATTTGTCAGCTTCTGGAAAAACTATTTTATAAACCAGCCAATCCGGAACCAGGTGCCCTTTTTTCATAAACTCCAGAGCCTTTATCTCTTTTTTTGCCAAATCCTGTCGTTCGCTTAAGCGACGTAATAAAGCTCCCGTACTAATATGAACATAGCCGAATTCTTCCACCATTCTTTTGGCTTGAGTACCTTTTCCCGAACCCGGACTGCCTATAAAAATAATGATTTTTTTCATGATTTTTAAATTATTTTTTACGTCGGTATTATAACAAAAACACCCTTTTTATACAATTAACCCCGCTTTATTTTTGAAGCGGGGTTAATTTGAAAATATATTATTTTTTACAGATGATCGTATTGATGCATCGTAACTTGAGAATCTATTTGTTTGTAAGTTTCAATAGCCACCGCAACCACGATAAGCAGAGAAGTTCCACCGATAGTTAAATTGCGAGAACCGATAATAGCTTGCAATAGCAGAGGTAAAACCGCAATCAAACCCAAAAATGAAGCTCCGACCAAATTGATACGATTAACGGTTTTTTGCAGATACATTTCCGTTTCTTTACCCGGACGAATACCCGGAACAAAACCGCCTTGTTTCTGTAGATTCTCGGCGATTTTTTGCGGATGAAAAACAACTGAAGTGTAAAAATAAGTAAAACCGAAAACCATCAAGAAATAAACGATACCGTAAAAAGCTTGGTTCTGAAATAAACCGATAATAAAATAAGCAAAACTTTGCAACCATTCAGCTTTGGCATTTACGAAAAATTGAGCGATCATCGGGGGTATCATTACCAAAGAAATGGCAAAAATTATCGGAATAACTCCGGCCATATTCACACGGAGCGGCAGATGAGTAGAAGACCCGCCATAAACTTTATTACCATGCATTTGTTTAGCATAATTTACCGGAATTTGACGTTGACCTTCATTGATAAAAACCACACCAACAACTGTCAAAACAGCTAAACCGGCAAACATTAACAATGTATACAAACTGCCAGAATTATAGTTTACAACAACGCTCCCCAAAGCCGTAGGCAAAGAAGAAACTATACCGGCAAAGATAAGCAAAGAAATACCGTTACCGACTTTGCGTTCTGAAATAAGTTCGCCGAGCCAAACCAAAAACATGGTTCCCGCGGTAATACCGCACATCATTATCATCATATCAAATCCTGAAAAATCAGCCGGTAAAATGGAACGAGCGGAATTACTCAATAATTTGATCATGGCGTAAGACTGTAAAAAAGCCAAAGGTACGGTTAACCAACGAGTATACATGTTAATTTTTTGACGACCGCCTTCTCCTTCTTTGCTCATTTCTTCCAATTTCGGAACAATCATAGTCAATAATTGAAAGATAATGGAAGAAGTGATGTAAGGAGCCACACCGAGCATTACAAGCGAAAAATTCTTTACTGTACCTCCGGCAAATACGTCCAACAATTGAAACATTTGTTGTCCGGCAAGAAAATCACGCAAACTGCGGACATCAACTCCCGGAACCGGAATATGCGCTACCAAACGAAAGACGACCAATAATCCCAAAACCGCCAAAATATTATTGCGAACATCTTTGATTTTCCAAATTTTTTGAAAGGTTTCCCACATAGGGTTTGAAAATTATAACCTTAAATTAAAACCTTGTTTTATTTAATTTCACCGCCTAAATTTTTAACAATTTCCGCGGCTGTAGACGTAAATTTAATTCCTTCAAAAACTAACTTTTTGGTTAGTTTGCCGGTGTTTACGATTTTTACATTTTTAACAGTATCTTTGATAAGATTTTTTTCCATCAACGAAGCTATGTTAACTTTATCTCCGTTTTGAAATTTCTTTTCCAAAGTTTCAAAAGTCAAAGTTTCCGGTTTTACTTCCAAAGAATTAAAACCTCTTAATTTCGGAGTGGATTGCATCAAACGACGAAAAGCTTTTTGACGTAAGCGATGGGCTCCGCCGGATCTGGCAGTTTGTCCTTTTCCGCCGCGAGTAGCAGAAGTACCGTGTCCGGAAGCGTTACCGCGACCGACTACTTTGCCTTTCTTGTTTGAACCGCGAGCCGGTTTTAAAGTATGAATGTTCAATTTCATAAAATTATTCTTTATTGCCTTTTTTAGTTTCTTTTTTTACCGGCTTGGCTGGAGTGAATTTTACTTCTGCTTTCTGAACAACAGCCGGTTCGACTGAAACTTTTTTATTTTGTTCTTTTTCTTTTATTTTTGCCATCACATCATAGCGTCCATTTTTGCTTTTGAAAGATTGTAGTGCGGCAAAAGTTGCTTGAACGATAGCGATTTTGTTTTTGGTACGACCCAATATTTTAGAAGATACATTAGGAACTCCGGCCAATTCCAAAACAGCGCGAACCGCACCACCAGCGATAATACCGGAACCTTTTGGGGCCGGTTTGAGCATTATTACGGCAGCGTTGGCTTTAGAGATAACTGGATGAGGAATAGTATCGTTTACTATCGGCACATTGATAATGTGTTTTTTTGCTTGACGAACGGCTTTTTCTACACCATATTGTACATCCTTTCCTTTGGACAAACCAAAACCGACTCTACCTTTACGATCTCCCAAAATAACACAAGCGCGAAAGCTAAGATGTTTTCCGCCTTCGGTAACGCGAGTAACGCGAGCTAAGTCCAAAATATATTGGTCAAACTCTTTCTTTTCCTCGCGAGGACGGTTGTCTTTTTTGCGATTATTTTTATTCATATGGAAAAATATTTATTAAAATTGTAAACCGCCCGCTCTGGCTCCGTCTGCGGCTGCAGCGACACGTCCGTGATAACGATAACCGCCTCTATCGAAAATAGCTTTGGAAACACCTTTAGCTTTCGCCAATTCGGCCAATTTTTGACCGGCCAAAAAAGCTACGGCCACTTTAGCCTCTTTACCTTCAACTTTAGACGGTTTAATTTCCGCGGAATTTACAAAACATAAAGTTATCCCTTTGGAATCATCGACTAATTGTAAGGTGATATTTTTTAAGCTGCGAAAAACCGACAAGCGAGGAGTTTCGGAAGTTCCAATAACTCTGGCGCGAACACGTTGATGTCGCACTTGTCTCAAATTATTTTTAGCTTTTGAAAAATTTCTTTTCATAACGGTAATTATTAAGCTATATATTATTTAGCGGTTTTGGCCGCAGTTTTACCGGCTTTTCGTTGGATAACTTCATCAACATATTTGATGCCTTTTCCTTTATAAGGTTCCGGTTTTCTTATCTTGCGGATTTGCGCCGCGGTTTCGCCGACCAAATGTTTATCAATACCTTCTATGGTAATAAGGTTTTTTTCAACTTTAAAAGAAATTCCTTCCGGAGCCGCAAACACAACAGGGTGAGAATAACCAACTTCCAAAGCCAAATCTTTTCCTTTCATAGCAACTTTAAAACCTACGCCATTGATTTCCAATTCTTTTTTAAAACCATTAGTTACTCCTTCCAATAAATTTTCCAATAAACTGGAGAATGTTCCCCACAAAGCGCGATCTTTTTTATCGGTTTCATCAACAACGCTCACTGTCAACGAGCCATCTTGTTGAGCTACGGTTACACGCGGATGCAAAGCCAAGCTAAGTTTACCTTTCGGACCGTTAACTATCAAATTGCCGTTTTTTATTTCCACGGTTACGCCGGAAGGAATTTTTCGAATTATTTTACCTACACGAGACATATAATTATAAAATTAAGATGTGGAAATTAATAAACTTCGCAAATAACTTCACCGCCGACTTTTTCTCGGGAAGCTTCCCAGTTGGTCATAATTCCTTGCGGAGTAGACAATATAGCGATACCGAAACCGTTAAGCACCTTGCCGATTTCGCCGCTTTTAACATAACGTCTTTGTCCCGGTTTACTCACACGCTTAAGCGAATGAATCATCGGTTCGCGACCTTCGTATTTCAAAGAAATAACCAATTGAGGAATTTTATCTTTGGTCTTTTCCACTTTTTCCAAATAACCCTCTTTTGCGAGAGTTTGTGCAATCGCCATTTTAAGTTTTGAATAAGAAACCGTAACTTCGTGTTTTCTCACCATGGAAGCGTTGCGGATTCTAGTCAGCATATCGGCGATAGGATCAGTCATCATAAAGCTTTTTGTTAAAAATATTTAAATAAATCGCAAATTAAAATTTACCAACTTGATTTGCGAACGCCCGGAATCTTGCCATCGTTGGCTAATTCGCGAAAACAAATACGGCATAAACCGAATTTGCGAAAAAAACCGTGCTGACGACCGCATTTCCAGCAACGACGCACTATCCTAGTGCTAAATTTTGGTTTGCGATTTGATTTTGCTATTTGATTTTGAGTAGCCATAAGGGTTTAATTATTTGGTGATAAAAGGAAAACCCAAAAGAGCCAACAAGGATCTGCCTTCTTCCTTGCTTTTAGCCGTGGTATTCACGGTTATTTCCAAGCCGTGGGTTTTATCGATTTCGGTTTGTTTAATTTCCGGAAAAGCCGACAATTCTTTCAAGCCGAAATTATAATTTCCTTGACGATCAAAAGATTTATCGGAAATACCGCGAAAATCACGCACGCGAGGAAAAGTGATACTCAACAATTTTTCCAAAAAATAATACATTCTCGGACCGCGTAGAGTCACTACAGCTCCGATTTCCATCCCTTCTCTGATTTTAAAGTTAGAAATGGATTTTTTGGATTTTGTGCGAACGGGTTTTTGACCGGAAATTTTAGTTAAGTTTTTTTCCACCAATTCGGCGAAATTTCCTTCTTTCAAAAAGCGACCATAGCCGACATTTAAGACGACTTTGGTAATTTTCGGCACTTGCATAACGCTTTTATAACCAAACTCTTTCATCAAGGCCGGAACCACTTCTTTTTTGTATTTTTGATATAAAATAGGAGTCATATTTTTAATCGATAAACTGTTTGCATTTTTTACAAACACGCTTTTTGACATCAGCTTCTTCTTTGGCGGCGACACGCACGGCTAATCCGCATTTCGGACAAATAACTTTGGCGTTACTAGCGTTAAGCGGAGCCGGTAATTCTATAATTTGACCTTTTTCGCCTTGTTTTCTGGCGCGTAAATGTTTTTTAAGTAAATTCACACCTTCGACCACGATTTTGTTTTCTTTTTTGAAAACTTGGATAACTTTTCCTTCTTTACCGCGATCTTTACCGGCGATAATTTTTACTTTGTCATTGGTTTTTATATTCATATTTTTAAAATCAAATTTCTTTTCTTTATAAAACTTCCGGAGCCAAAGAAATAATCTTCTGAAAACCTTTGACGCGCAATTCGCGAGCGATAGGTCCGAAAATACGAGTGCCTTTCGGTTCTTTGTTTTTTCTGTCTACTATGACGGCGGCGTTTTCATCAAAACGAATGTAAGTTCCATCTCCTCTTCTGGTTTCTTTGCAAATACGCACCAAAACCGCATGAACTACTTCGCCTTTTTTAACCAAACCTCTCGGAGCGGCTTCTTTGACGGAACAAGTGACAATATCGCCTAAACGAGCATAACGTTTTTTATAACCGCCCAGCACGCGAAGACATTGTAATTTTTTGGCTCCGGAGTTATCAGCCACCACCAACATTGAACGATGTTGAATCATATATTTCAAAAATTATTTTTGCTCTTTAATCACCGCTGCCAAACGCCATCTTTTGGTTTTGGATAACGGACGACATTCCACGAATTTGACGGTATCGCCGACTTTAGCGATTTTCTTTTCATCGTGAATGTGAAATTTTTCGGAAACGCGATACGATTTTTTGTATTTCGGATGCATTTTCAAAGCGTCGACTTTGACCACCGCGGTTTTTTCCATCGCTGCGGAAACAACCTGACCGATGAAAGAGCGCATGCTCTTGCTTTTTGTTTGTTTCTTTTCCATACGATTTTATTATTTATTTAAACTGCGCAATTTCAGTTCGGTTTGAATGCGCGCAATGGTTTTTTTTGTTTCCGAAATTTTGCTATTTTGTTTCAAACTTTGAGCACTGACTTTAAAACGTAAAACTCGTAATTCTTCTTTCAAGTCCGCGGAAATTTTTTCCAATTCTTCGGAAGTTTTAATTTTGATATCTTTAAAATCCATATTTTTCAAATTATTATTTCACAATCATGCGAGTTTTAACCCCTAATTTATGACCACCCAAAGTCATGGCTTCGGTCGCCGATTCTTTGGTAATACCGCCCATTTCAAAAATAATGGTGCCAGGTTTTACTACGGCCACATAATGATCCGGAGATCCTTTTCCTCCACCCATCGGAGTTTCATTGCCTTTTTGAGTAACCGGTTTATCGGGAAAAATACGAATCCAAATCTTACCACCGCGACGTACATAACGAGTCAATACGCGTCTGGCAGCTTCAATTTGACGGGAAGTAATCCAGCCGAAATCTTCGGATTTTAAACCGAAATCTCCGAAAGCCAAAGTGGTCAAACGAGTCGCTACGCCTTTTTGGCGGCTGCGACCTTTTTGCCATTTGCGATGCAATACTTTTTTAGGTAACAACATATATTTGTTTTAATTATTTCTTTTCTTCCCTTTTTTCAAATTTATCTCGACGTCCGAAAGCTTCTCCGTAATAAATCCAAACTTTAACGCCGATTTTTCCATAAATAGTGTGGGCTTCGGCAAAAGCGTAATCAACATCGGAACGTAAGGTAATAAGCGACATTTTACCGGCGGAAAGATTTTCGCGACGAGCTATTTCCACGCCGTTCAAACGACCGGCCATATTGATCTTTACTCCTTTAGCTCCTGCTGCCATCACTTTTTCAAGTACTTGTTTCATGATACGACGGAAAGGAATACGTTTTTCTATCTCAGCCACCGCTCCTTGAGCGACGACTTGAGCGGAAAGAGCCGGTTGTTTTACCGGTAAAACATTGATTTTTACTTTCAATTTATATCCCAAATATTTTTTTTCTATTTCTTTGCGGATATCTTCCAATCCTTGACCGCTACGACCGATAACTACGCCCGGTTTAGCAGCTAAAACAGTAATGGTCATTTCTTTCGGAGTTCTTTCCAAACAAATAGAATCAATTCCGGCTTCTTTTAATTTTTTATTCAAAAAAGCTCGTATATTAACTTCTTGTTTCAAAAACAATGAAAGTTGGTCTTTTTTTCCAAACCATCTGGAATCCCAAGCATAAATATTGGGAATGCGATAAATTTTCGGATGTACTTTGTGTCCCATAGGTTTTAAAATTATTTTTTAGCTTTTCCGCTAGTGGCGGATTTTTCGCGTTTTTCAACTGTTTTCAAAATCATCGTCACGTGAGATGTTCTTTGTCTTATCGGAGTCGCTCGACCGTGCGCTTTCGGCATCCAACGTTTTAGCATCGGACCTCCGTCTACGGTGATATTTTTGATAAACAAGGTCTCTTCGTCCAATTTAAAATTATTTTTAGCGTTAGCAATAGCGGAATTTAATAATTTCAAAATCGGCAAAGCCGCTCTTTTGTTGGTAAGAGTGAGAATATCGCGAGCGCGCAAAGCTTTACGTCCTTTTACCAAATCGGTAATCAAACGAACTTTTCGCGGCCCCATTCTCAAAAATCTTAATTTTGCAATAACTTCCTGGTTCATATGTTTAATTATTTTTTAGCTGCCGGAGCTGCTGCCGGAGCGGCGGAGGCATTAGCGGCCGCTTCTTGTTCTTTGGCCATCTTACCGCCGTGGCGAATAAATTTCTTGGTCGGAGCGAATTCTCCCAAACGATGACCTACCATATTTTCTTCCACAAAAACATTCAAAAAATCTTTACCGTTGTGGACCAAAAATGTCGTTCCCACCATTTCCGGAGAAATGACGCAAGCGCGAGACCATGTTTTGATAGGTTGACGCTTTCCGCTATCTTTCATCGTCAACACTTTTTTCATAATTCGCGGATCGACGTAAAGTCCTTTTTTTAAACTTCTAGACATATTGATTACTTATTAAGCGGTTTTTTTAACGCGTCTTTTAATAATAAATTTTTCACTCCATTTTCCTGGTTTTCGGGTTTTTACACCACGGGCTTTTTGACCGTAAACAGTCATCGGACCTCTCTTTTGACCTATCGGAGAATGTCCCTCACCACCACCATGCGGATGGTCTACCGGATTCATATTTTTACCTTTAACTCTAGGTTTGATTCCACGATGACGCATGCGACCAGCTTTACCCCAACGGATAAGACGACGATCGGCATTACTTAGCATACCGATGGAAGCCATACCTTCTTTACGAACTTTTCTGATTTCTCCTGAAGGAAGTTTAATTAAAGCGAAATCTCCTTCAACACCAACCAACTGAGCTGACATACCGGCACCACGGACCAACTGTCCGCCTTTACCTGGAGTAACTTCAACATTATAAATGAAAAGACCTATCGGAATCTGAAAAAGAGGCATACGATTGCCGTTTTTGGCTTCTACTAAGTTTTTGGAAGAAACCACTTTATCTCCGACTTTCAATCCAGCAGGAGCCAAAACGTAAGATTTTACATTATCAGCATATTTAATCAAAGCTATACGCGGGCCTCGATTCGGATCGTATTCAATAGCCAAAACTTCAGCCGGAATATCAAACTTTTCTTGTCTGAAATCAACCAAACGATAAAGTTTTTTCGCGCCACCGGCTTGATGACGAACAGTAATAACACCCTGGTTATTGCGACCTGCTTTTTGACGCAAAATTGTTACCAAGGATTTTTCCGGATTTTTCTTTGTCACATCGGAAAAAGAATCTACGCTGCTGATACGGCGTCCCGGAGTGGTAGGTTTGTAAACTTTAATAGGCATACTTTTTATATTTTATTTCGTGAGCGATTAAACACCTTCATGAGTAATAGTTTGTCCGGAAGCCAATGTAACAATAGCTTTTTTCGTATCACTTCTTTTTCCGGTAACGCGTCCGCGAGAAACAAATTTTCCTTGAACGTTTATCATGTTAACCGCTATCGGTTTTACATTATAAATTTCTTCAACCGCTTTTTTAACTTCATTTTTTGTCGCTGTGCGATTGACCAAAAAACCGTATTTATTTTTACCCGCCTCAATAGCCATTTTTTCGGTTACGAGAGGGCGTAAAATAATTTTATAGGCCTTTTTGGTTTTATTTTCTTTTTTGATTTCGCTTGTCATATATTTCTTTATTGATGATTTTATTTAACCAAAACGGCTTCCAATTGTTCCAAACCCAATTTACTGACAATCACAGCTTCTTTGTTGAGCAAATCGGAAACAGTCACGTCTTTGGCGCGAATAGTGTTCAATTTTTTGAGGTTACGACTAATTTTCACCAAATTTTTATTGCTTTCATCATTGAGCAAAACAAAATTTTTGTTTTTACTCGGTAAATTTTTCAAAAATTCGGCCACCAATTTTGTTTTCGGTTCGACAAAATTAAAATCTTCAACCACATAAAAAGCGTTGTTTTGAGCTTTATCGGTCAAACACATTTTTACCGCTAAACGTCTGGTGTTTTTATTTATTTTCATTTTCCAATTACGTTCCGATGTCGGACCGAAAGTCACACCACCGCCGCTCCAAATCGGAGAACGAGAAGATCCGTGACGAGCGCGACCAGTGCCTTTTTGAGCCCATGGTTTTTTACCGCCACCTCTGACATCGCCTCTGGTTTTGGTATGAGCGATAGATTCGCGAGCATTGCTGCTTTGCGCCACATAAACTTGGTGAACAACGGCCGGTTTTACTTCAACGTTAAATACGGCATCATTTAATTCAACGGCACCGATTTCTTTTCCTGAAAGATTATAAACTGCTGTTTTCATATAAATTCAAATATTTAAGCGTTGTTTTCAGCCGGAGTTTCCTCTGCGACGCTTGCTGATTTAACTTCGACCTCTGCATTTTTTTTGCTGATTTTCAAATCGCCGTTTCCTTGCAAAATCAAAAATCCATTGCGACCTCCCGGTACGGCTCCTTTAATATATAAAATATTTTCCTGCGGATTAACTTCTACAATTTCCAAATTTTTTATCGTAACTTGTTCGCCGCCCATACGTCCGCCCATGCGCATGCCTTTAAAAACTCTTTGCACGCCACCGGCGCCGATAGAACCCGGCATTCTCAAGTTATCTTTATGACCATGAGAAGCTGGACCTCCGCGAAAATGATGTCTTTTAACCACACCGGCAAAACCGCGTCCTTTGGAAAAACCAATAACATCGATAATATCTCCGGCGGTAAAAGTCTCGGCGGTTATCAAATCCCCTTTTTCAATACCGTCTGTTTTTTCTACGGCAAAATCTTTCAAAAAGCGAACACTTTGCAAACCTTTCAAATGACCGGCTTGCGGTTTGCTTAAGCGAAATTCTTTTTTATCGCCAAAACCAACCTGTAAAGCTTTTTGATTGTCTTTGCTTCCGTCCTTTACTTGTACTACAACACAGGGACCGGCTTGAATTTTGGTAACCGGAACCATTTCGCCGCTCGGTAAAAATACCTGCGACATCTCCATTTTTTGTCCTAAAATAAATTTCATAATAAATAAATGTCATAGGCCTCTCGTTTCGGGTTAAAACGAGGTGCTTAACAAAAAAACTAGAAGCGCTAACATCGATATTTCTATCATCAATGATACTGCTTCTAGCCCTTTTTCTGCGTACCCTCTTTCAATATCGCAGGAAACCCTTTTTAAAAAGAGTCTTTGGCTTTTTACAATACATTTATTTTTGTTAGCGTTTTCCTTTCTTTTTGCATTATCGATTCTTTTGCCTAAAGGTTTTTGTCAGCTTTGAGCTGAACAATCTTATTTAGTTAAAGATTCAATAATAAATTTTTTCCCATCCTAAGTCATTTTTTGACTTTTGTCAACCCGTCTTCGTTTATTTTTAAAATTCAAACGGATAAGGAAAATTAAATTTCTCGGGAAAAATATTTTTTTGTTGTAAACAAACTTCTTTTACATTTTAATTTCCACGTCTACACCTGAAGGCAAATTGAGACTCATCAAAGCATCAATGCATTTGGCGGAGGCGTCCAAGATATCAATCAAACGTTTATGAATGCGCATTTCGTACTGTTCACGAGCGTCTTTATGCACAAAAGTGGAACGGTTGACGGTAAATTTATTCACTTCGGTTGGAAGCGGTACCGGACCGACGACTTTGGCATCATTGCGCTCTGCAGTTTCGATAATGGTCTTGGTTGCTTGATCAATAATCTTATTGTCGTAAGCGCGAATTTTGATTCTGATTCTGCTTACTTCGGCGTGTTTCTTAATTGTCAGATTTTTTTCTGTCATGTTATTAACATTAAAGAACTTTATAGCTTAAGGGGGCGCAATCACTTGCACCCCCTTAACTATAATTATTTAATAATTTTTGTTACTACACCGGAACCAACGGTACGACCACCTTCGCGAATAGCGAAGTTCATTTTGTCTTCCATAGCAACCGGTTTGATAAGTTTAACAGTAAAGTTAACAGTATCTCCAGGCATAACCATTTCTGTGCCGGCAGGCAAAGTGACTTCACCGGTAACATCAGTAGTTCTGATATAGAACTGTGGTTTGTAACCGTTGAAGAAAGGTTTGTGACGACCGCCTTCTTCTTGTTTGAGCACGTAAACTTGAGCTTCATATTCGGTATGAGGAGTGATGGAGCCAGGTTTGGCCAAAACCATACCTCTTTCTACATCTTCCTTTTTTGTACCGCGAAGCAACAATCCGGCGTTATCTCCAGCTTGACCTTCTTTCAATTGTTTATTAAACATTTCAATACCGGTAATCACGGTTTTGGAAGTTTCTTCTTTCAAACCGACGATTTCAACTTCATCATTGATATGAACGGAACCGCGACCGATACGACCGGTAACTACAGTACCGCGACCTTCAATAGAGAATACATCTTCGATAGGCATCAAAAACGGTTTATCAACATCGCGAGTAGGAGTCGGAATATATTCATCAACGGCTTTCATCAAATCCAATACGCATTTTGAAGCAGCTTCATCGCTAGGATTTTGCAAAGCTTTCAAAGCGGAACCGCGAATGATAGGAGTGGTATCTCCAGGGAAATTATATTTTTTGAGCAAATCACGAACTTCGGCTTCCACCAAATCAATCAATTCCGGATCGGTAACTTGATCAACTTTATTTAAAAAGACAACGATATACGGCACACCTACTTGACGAGCAAGCAAAATGTGTTCGCGAGTCTGAGGCATAGGACCGTCAGCAGCGGAAACAACAAGAATAGCACCGTCCATTTGAGCGGCACCAGTAATCATGTTTTTCACATAGTCAGCATGACCAGGACAGTCAACGTGAGCATAGTGACGAGCATCAGTTTCGTATTCTACATGAGCTGTAGAAATGGTAATACCGCGAGCTTTTGATTCTGGAGCTTTGTCCAAATCATCCACGCCCTTATTTTGAGCGGTCATGCCATGTGCAGTTAAAACTGACAAAATAGCAGCGGTAAGAGTAGTCTTACCGTGGTCGACGTGGCCAATAGTACCAACGTTGACGTGTGGCTTGCTTCGTACGAATTCAGCCATATTGGTTAACTTAAATCGTGCGGCACTTTCCCCGAGTGGTCGGGATAAGAGTTTTGTAATCCAACCGCGAAAAAAATTTTAAATAAAAAATGTTATCAAACAACAGCCCATAACCGTTTATTTGGTTAACAGCTGTTTTTTAATAGCTTTTGCATTATAGCAGGTATTTTTAATTTTGGCAAGAGGCTAATGTGGACATTTTGTGCATAAATTAGCCACCGTTTAATTTTGATATTATTCAACCGGTTCCAAATAAAACCTTTCCTCTTCTTCGGGAATATCATTAAGATTTTCTTCTCCAAAAAAACCGTTATTATAAAACTCCTGGTCCGGATCATTTTTTTTGCGTAATTTCTGCTCAAAATCCTCTTTTTTGACATCTCGACGGCGAGAAACTACATCCTGAGAGGTTAAGACATCTTTCAAAGAAACTAAACCCGGTCCAAGATTGTTTTTTCGCTCAGTTCTGCTAAAATTTATTTCTGGTTGGTTGTTTTTTCTATCTTCATTGATAAGCTGTTCCAAAGCCCGGTTGATGCTCTTTTTTTCTTTATTTTTACGCAAAATCTCCTCAAATTCTTCATATTTTTTCTTTTCTTCTTGCAGAGAATGCCAGAAAGCTATTTCTTTGTTTACTTTTTCAAGCATTTCATCTTCATTCAAATTTGCAATTTGATGATGGGTGCCAGAAGTAAGTTTTTCATATTCAGAAGCCGGTAAAATAACATACAAATCCCCGTTTTCTCCGTCTGCCAAAACACCACGACCATCTGTTTGACGCAGTAAACGAAATAAATCTTTAAAAACTTTATTAAACATAGAAATATTGATTTTAAAAGTTTTTTCATTTTAACATTATGTGAAGAAAAGTCAAGTTTTTCAGCTATTTTGCTAATTTTATTTTTTATGCTAAAATAAAAATGGCTAGAAAAATAGCTTTTTGGCTAATTTTAGCCAAAATAAAGCAAAAAGCTCTTGACAAAGGTGTCAAACTGTGCTATAATAATATGTTTTATAGCTAATTTAAGAGAAAAATATGGAAAATTCTTTTCCTCCATACCATGAATTTATAAAACAAAACAAAAAACCTGAAAAAAAAGATGGTTTTTATATCTCTTCTATAGATCCAGCATCATCGGAGAAATTAAAAATATTAGAAAAGATGGCAGAAGAAGATATGAAAAAAGCAAAAAAGCCTTTAAAGCCAGCTATGGAATATTCGGAATTTAAAAATAGTGAACTAAAAAAAGGTTATTATCAAAAAATGAAGAGATTGTTTTTAGAATATGAAAAATTAACTTCTCCGGAAGAAAAAGAAAGTTTTATAAAAAAAATAATCCAAGAAGAAAAATTAGAATTCAATGACCTATACACCACTTGGATGTTTTTGATGGAAATTGAAAAACATAATGAAACTGAATTACTAAAACAAGAAAAGATTGTTGGAGAAACTGAAGGCGGAGGCGAAGTTATTGAGGAACAAAAATTGGCAAACTCTTTAAATAATTTTAGAAATTTTTTAATTGATATTTCTAAACAAACCGATTGGATTTCTAAACCTGTAGATTATAAAGATTATTTAAAAGAAGGTTTTGAAATGGTAGATGGAAAACCAATAAACTTAGAAGATAAACTCGTGTTGGAAAAATTAAAACAAATAGAAAGTTTGGTTGAAAGTTACGATCCCGGTAGTGCTGATTCTATGAAATTGGTAGAGAAAGGTAAAAAAAATATACAAATAATTAGTAACTACCTAAAAGAAAGTCCTGAAAATTTAGTTCAAAATATTTCAAGAGAATCTGACGAAAAAGGAAAGTCATTCTTTGAACAAATTTTAAAATCTCTGGTTACTAAACCTGTTGAAAATAATGATTTAAACAATTTAATAACAACTTAAAAAATTTAATTTTAAACATATGAGATTAGGAACATGGAATTTAGATGAGGCCAAAAAAGCCGAAGAAATAAAATTTTCACAAAAAAGATTAGAAAAACAAAACGCCCTTAAAAATTCAAACAGGGCAGAGCATAAGGATTTAAAAAAACACAGTGTCTTAACTGAACAAAACATACGGGATCTAGCAGAAATAAATATCTCAAATCCATTTCTATATGACGATGATGAATTTGAAGGAGAAGGAGAAGGATCAAAAACACAAATTATTTCTCAAGAAGCATTGGAAGAAAAAGAATTAGAACAAGCAAGAAAAAGAATAGGTAAAGCTTAAAAAATAAAAATCTCTCCGTTTTTGCGGAGAGATTTTTTATTTAACAAAATGTTTTATTTTTGTTTTCCAGAGATGATATTTTGAGCGACATTATTCGGTACTTCGGCATAATGAGAAAATTCCATAGTGGAACTAGCGCGACCCTGAGTAATGTTGCGTAAATTGGTGGTATAACCAAACATAGAAGCGAGCGGAACAATGGCTTTCACCACTTTGAGTTGTCCGCGTTCAGTCATTTCTTGAATTTGACCTCGTTTGGAGTTCAAATCACCGATAACGTCTCCCATGAATTGTTCCGGGGTTAAAACTTCAACTTTCATGATAGGTTCCAAAATAATCGGATTGGCTTTGCGACACGCATCTTGAAAAGCCATAGAGCCGGCCATTTTGAAAGCAGCTTCGGAAGAATCTACTTCATGATAAGAACCGTCAAAACAAGTAACTTTGATATCCACTACCGGATAACCTGCTTGCACACCGCGAGTGATGGCTTCTTTGATACCTTTTTCAATGGCCGGAATATATTCGCGAGGAACAACACCGCCTTTGACAGCATCGACAAATTCAAAGTTACCTTTGGTTTTATCTTCTTGAGGTTCAACACGCAACCAGCAATGACCATATTGACCGCGACCGCCAGATTGTTTGATATATTTACCTTCGGCTTCGGCGGAATTTTTGATGGTTTCTTTGTAAGCAACTTGTGGAGCGCCGACATTGGCTTCCACTTTAAATTCACGTTTCATGCGGTCCACGATAATTTCCAAATGCAACTCACCCATACCTTCGATGATGGTTTGTAAAGTTTCTTCATCAGTATGAACGCGGAAAGTCGGATCTTCTTCGGTAAGCTTTTGTAAAGCCATACCGATTTTTTCTTGATCAGCTTTGGTTTTCGGTTCAATAGCGATAGAGATAACCGGTTCTGGAAAAGTAATTTTTTCCAAAACTATAGGTTTGTTTTCATCACAAAGAGTGTCTCCGGTCACCGTATCTTTGAGCCCGATAGCAGCGGCGATTTCACCGGCAAAAACTTCGTTTACATCTTCACGATGATTGGCGTGCATACGGACGATACGAGAAATTCTTTCTCTTTCGCCTTTGGTAGAATTGAGCACATATGAACCGGTAGTAACTTTACCGGAATAAACACGGAAGAAAATCAAACGACCGACAAAAGGATCGGTAGCAACTTTAAAAGCCAAAGCGGAAAAAGGTTCTTCGTCTTCGGCTTTACGAGACATAGGTTCATCACTGTCCGGATTAGTTCCTTTGATTTCCGGCAAATCGGTAGGAGCTGGCAAATAAGCGACTACAGCATCAAGACCAAGTTGAACGCCGATATTGCTCAAAGCACTGCCACACATAACCGGGAATATTCTTCCGGCAATAACCATTTCACGAATATTTTTACGAATTTCTTCAATGGAAAATGTTTCGCCATTCAAAAATTTAGCCATTGAATCATCATTGGCTTCGGCGATTTTTTCTATCATTTCCGCGCGATATTTTTTTACTTCTTCTTTCAATTCTTCCGGAATCGGAATTTCAATGATATTTTCACCATTTTTACCTTCAAATTTAAAAGCTTTTTCTTCAATCAAATCGATAATACCGGAAAAAGTTCCTTCCGCGCCAATAGGTAATTGAATAGCAACGGCATTTTTACTTAAACGCTCCTTAATGGAAGCTAAGCTCATATAAAAGTCAGCGCCCATTTTGTCCATTTTATTTACAAAAGCAATACGCGGAACATTATATTTGTCGGCTTGATGCCAAACAGTTTCAGATTGAGGTTCCACACCTTGAGATCCGTCAAACAAAGCGCAGGCTCCGTCAAGTACGCGCAAAGAGCGTTCTACTTCAACGGTAAAATCAACGTGTCCGGGAGTATCGATAAGGTTGATACGATGACCTTTCCAAAAACAAGTTGTAGCGGCAGAAGTAATAGTAATACCACGTTCTTTTTCTTGTTCCATCCAATCCATTTCCGCAGCACCTTCATGTACTTCACCGATTTTATGTTTGCGTCCGGTATAAAACAAAACGCGTTCGGAAAAAGTTGTTTTACCGGCATCGATGTGAGCCATGATACCGATATTTCTGGTTTTATCCAAAGGATATTCGCGAGGCATAATTAAAATTTATTTAAGAAATTTAATGTTTATCCCGAAGTAAATTCGGAATGACACTTCGTGTCATTATTTGGCAAATCTGGCAAAATGAGCGAAAGCTTTGTTAGCTTCAGCCATTCTATGAACATCATCACGTTTCTTGATAGCATCACCCAATCCTTGAGATGCTTCAAATAAAACAGTTGCCAATTTTTGCGCCATCGGTTGTCCTTTTTTTGCTTGAGCGGCTCCGATAATCCAACGGAAAGCCAAAGAATTTTGGCGTTCACCGCGAACTGGTAGCGGAACTTGATAATTAGCACCACCGACTCTTTTGGAACGGACTTCCACTTGAGGAGATACGGTACGAATAGCTTCTTCAAAAACCACCAAAGCGTCTTTTTTGGCTAATTCGGAAATTTTATCCAAAGCTTCGTAAACTATTGCTTGAGCGACGGTTTTTTTACCTCGTTGCATTACATAATTGATAAATTTAGCAAGCAAGACACTGCCATATTTCGGGTCCGGAGTAATGCTTCTTTTTATTGCTTTTTTTCCACGCATATATTAAATACTTTAATTTATAGTAAACTTACATTATGCTTTTTTGGCTTTCGGTCTCTTGCTGCCATAAAGACTGCGACCGCGACGACGACTTTCGATACCTTGAGTATCGTAAACACCGCGAACGATATGATAACGAACACCAGGTAAATCTTTTACGCGACCGCCGCGAATAAGTACGATGGAGTGTTCTTGAAGATTGTGTCCTTCTCCCGGAATATAAGCGATAACTTCCACACCATTGCTCAAACGAACTTTGGCGACTTTACGCAAAGCGGAGTTAGGTTTTTTCGGAGTGGTAGTATAAACTTTGGTACATACTCCGCGTTTAAAAGCACAACCTTTGGCAAAAACTGTTTTACGACGATGTAAATTATCAATCGTAAATTGCATTGCCGGATTTTTGCTTTTAACCACTTTGCTTTTGCGGCCTTTTCTAATTATTTGGTTAATTGTAGGCATAAAATGCTTTAAATTTTAGCTCTTTAAAAGAGCTAATTTATAAATTATTAAACAAAAAAACAACGTTATAAAATCAGCCACGATTTCTTAACGTTTTTTAGACGTTTACGTTCGAATAAAATGATATCAAACTACCCAAAAAAAGTCAAGGGGTGTTTCATGAATAAAAAGTGCCATCTCTCACGGGGTTTACCCTGTGAACTCCTGCCTATGGCAGGTTCACCCCGATTTTACATCGGGGTGAAAGTTCACAGGGTAAATAAAAAAGCGCCACCTAAATAAAGTAACGCTTAGAGTTTGCTGAAATTTTTTTCAAAGAATTTTTTTTGGTAGTTGATAAATTTATCCACTCCTGGATCTTCGTTTGTGAAAAAAACAGGGGTAAACTCATATATTCCATCCACTTCGCAAGAATCTCCTTTTTTACATTCATCTTTTGATACTTTTACACTATCGCTTTTGTCTCCATCTTGCATAACAACCTCCAAAAAAAATAAAATAAAAAAATAAAAGAACATCTTAAATTACACTACTTTTACTCTTTTGTCAATCTTCCGTGGTGGATAAAAAAAGCCGCCTATACTTTGGATAAATATAAGCGGCTTTTATTGACTCGGACAAGGACTAGGGTCCGGGTTTTCGATGGTTTGCATAAGCGTTAATTATGCTTGGCAAGGCGTTCTTTCCTTTGGAAATAGAATGTAGTCATGACAGTGCCCAGGGCACAGCCGACCGCATACAATCCCACTACCTGCCAATTTTGGATATCGGCCACAATGGTCTGTAGCACATAATACCAAATTAAGATGTTGAAAATGGTCACGATTCCACTGCCCAAAATATGGTTGGTTGACACCAATTTGGTCCAGGTAGAAACAATGAGCATCTCCAAAATTCCTACAAAAAATAACATCATAGGCGTTCAAAGGTTACTTTTTTGTTAAAGACCGACCTTTTGGCCAATTTTAGCTAAATTTGGCAAAAATTAGCTCTCGGGCAAATTAAAATACGCCTTTTTCGACGCATTCTCAATTTGTCCGTAAAATTATACCAAAAATCCTGTTTTTGGTCAAGGACCAAAAACCAATTACAGAGATTGCAAATCCTGCCTGCCGGCAGGCAGGATAACAGAAATTACAAAGATTGTTACCTTAATAATTTTCTTCACAACGACCCACCCTAGCCGTCTTTTTTTATATTTAAAAATCGCCAAATTGGCGATTAATAAATTTCTGTAATTTTTGCAATTTTTGTAATCTTAAATCAATTGTTCCTGTATCGGCTTTCGGACATCTTTCTCCCCTATCAGTCCAATTTTCCCAAACACCCCATCATATCCCGGTTGAAGACCCACCCTGCCTGTGCGCATATTATTTATCGCCAGCCAAAGTTCCGGATAATGGGTATACTTTTTTATCTCCTGCTCACCGGCTTTGAGTAAAATATAAAATTCACTGCCGATATTTTGGAGCAAATGTTCATATTCAACCACAACTTTTTTGGATTTTGGACCGACTTCCAAAATCTGCGACAAAATTTCCGCCAAAGGCACGATATATTTGTAAGGAATAAATTTTTCCCACGGAATATCAGCCGCTTCCCTGTCAGCCAAATCGTCCACACGATGTTCCACACCGATAACCAACGGTTTTTTGCATTTCGGACAAATATTTTTTTCTTTTTTACTTTGTTTGGGCGACAAACACACTCCACAAGTCGCGTGTCCATCGTATTGATACTTCCCTTCTTCGGGATAAAATTCAATAGTGTATAAAAATTTCTTTTTATCTCCGGTTTTCAAAATATTTACGATATTGTCGTAAGTAATTTCTTTTTCACTTTCAAAATTGAAAACATTGGCCTCGCGTCCGAGCTTGTCCAAACTGTGCGCGTCGGAATTGGAAATCAAAACAATATTATCCAAGGCACATAGCCGTCTGTTCATCACCACATCACTGCTTAAACCGGTTTCAATAGCTGTGATATGCGGAGTCAATTCTTCAAAACATTCTTTGATACTGTCATAACCTGACTTGGAACCGAAAATGGCAAACCACGGAGTCCAAGCGTGCGCCGGAACCATAAAACAGCGTTTATCCGCGCGCAAAATAAGTTCCAATAATTTTTTCGCAGATAAGCCAATGATCGGCCGGCCATCAGCTTTACGATTAAAACCAAGATTATCAAAATCAGCGTTTATTTTTTCCACTGCTTCAAAACTCGGAGCAAAAATTAACAGATGCACTCGTCGGCATTTTTCTTTGTCGCGGTAAATACAAGAAATTTCCGTGCCCAAGATAAAACGAGTCGGATTTTTTTCATTCTTCAATTCAAACAAACCGCTATCACTGACTTCCTGCAATTCTTTTTGAATATGTTCAAACCATTTCGGATGCGTAAAATCACCGGTGGCAACAATATCTATCCCTTTTTTGAGACACATTGTCGCGATTTTGGGTAACTCCAAATCCCGGCTACAAGCGCGGGAATATCGAGAATGGATGTGTAAATCAAGTATCTTTTCCATAGTAAAATCATTATAACAGGGGTTTAAAAATAAAAAAAGCCCCGCACGGACGAACCAATGCGGGATTAAGAACAAATTTTTATTCTCTGGCCAAAAAGATACAAGACTCTGGCCATGTAGAATTCCAATCATGAAACTCTAAATACCTTTTACCATCTGATCTTTTTACTAAACAAACGACTCTCTTCGGTTTGGCTGTATTAGGAAAATCAAAGATTTTTCCCAAAGCAACGACTACCCTTTCTTCACTTTTGAAACGCTCTGCCCAAAAAACAAGATCTGCCACATCTGCTGGCTTCTCTGTTTGATTTTCTAAAAAAATTACTACATTTTTTGAAGAAATAGGAAAACCAAAAGGATATGCCTTAAGATTAATATTCTCCGCCATACCTTCAGGATAAGAAATAAAATCCTCTGCAAAATCATAAGCTTTCCCCTTCATTTGTTCTATGGGTATAGAACGATCAACATAAACCAAAGATGTTTTTGGCATTTTTATCTCCATTAATTTTTAATAAAAAGAACATTGTAATTTAAACAAAAAAACAAGGTTTTGTCAACCTTGTTTTAATCAATAAAATTTTTTGGCAAAGGCATTTCCAGAACCACATCCTTGTCACCTGTCGCAGTTTTGAAAGTCAATTTATCCGCAAACAAGGCAATACTTTTATCAGGCAACGGATTTTTTGCTCCGTATTTAATATCGCCAACAAGCGGATGACCAAGGTGCGCGAATTGCGCGCGGATTTGATGATGGCGTCCGGTTTTGAGATTTATTTTTACCAAAGTATTTCCTTTTATTTCTTTTATCACTTCGTAATCCAATTCGGCTCGTTGACTATCCGGAACTTCTCTGTCAAAAATTTCCGCTTTATTATTTTTTTCATTATGTTTGAGAAAATTTATCAGCGTACCTTTTCGATTTTTCAATTTCCCTTCCACCAGCGCGGAATATTCTTTTTTCATTTCATGATTACGGATCTGTTCGGATAATCGTGATGCGCCTTTGCTGGTTTTGGCAAATAAAACAATTCCGCTAACCGGCCGGTCAAGACGATGAAGCAAACCCAGGAAAACATTGCCGGTTTTTTTATATTTTTCTTTGAGATAATCTTTGACTTCATCCATCAGACAAACATCGCCGGTTTCGTCCCCCTGGGTCGCCAAACCCGCCGGTTTGAGGACGGCAATGAGATGGTTGTCTTCGTATAAAACTTTAAGCATAAGACATTTTGTCATCCTGAACGCAGTGAAGGATCTGCAAGCAAGATAATTGCTTTTTACAGATTCTTCTCCGCCTGAGGCGGATCAGAATGACAGGACTATTTTATCTATTTTATGCTATAATAATATTACTAATTCTTAATTAAATCAATATGATTGGACAATTGGCATTTTCCCAAATCCTCGGGTTGCCAGCCGTGGCCTGGGGCGGGATGTTCACATTTCTTTGTTTTCTTTTTACCGCTTACATCGGTTATAAAAATACTCACGGCAATATGACCATTCCACCAAAATGGCATTTCCTCATGGCTTATATCTCTTTGGCTTTGGGGTTGTTTCATGGGCTTTTGGGCATGCTGGCGTTTTTGGGATATTAAAATTTTCAATTTTAAAACCGCCCAACCGGGCGGTTTTTTAATCTTTGTAATCTCTGCAATTTTTGCAATCTTATTCACTCCATCTCCCAAAAATCCCGCACGGCAAAAGTCGTCCGCTTTTTTCCCCATCACCAGAACTTCGTTCGGTGAGGGGCCCTGCCTCTTCAATCGTGAGTGCCCCAATCTCAATACTGCCTCCAAATTTTTTCTGCATCGGCAACAAACAATTTCCATACGCAATTGCCGAATATCCGGAAGCATAGCCGTTGATAAGATAAAACAAAGGTTTGTCAGTCAAAATTTGTTGTGTCGCGTCAAGTAATTTCAAAAAATCCTCTTCTATTTTCCACATCTCCCCTGTCGGACCATGCCCGAATGCCGGCGGATCCATGATGATGCCGTCGTATTTTTTTCCGCGTTTAATTTCACGTTTTACAAATTCCATCGCATCATCCAATATCCAGCGGATAGGCTTATCAGCAAGTCCGGAAATTTCCGCATTGTCGCGTCCCCAACCAATCGCGCTCTTGCTACCGTCCACATGGCAAACTTTCGCCCCATGTTTGGCTGCATATAAACTCGCACCACCGGTATAACCGAATAAATTCAAAACATTAACTTCCTCACCTTTTTTTGTTCTTTCTTCAATCAATTTACCAAACCATTTCCAGTTGGTCGCTTGCTCGGGAAATAATCCCGTGTGTTTAAAAGCACTGGGCTTAATCCAAAATTTTAAACCTTCATATTCTATCATCCAGCGTTTTTCTATTTCACGATTAAACTTCCAATCCGCATCACGACCACTTCGTTGAAAATAAGCATCAACACTTTTCCATTCTTTATCATTCAGAGATTTTGGCCAAAGCGCTTGCGGATCAGGACGACTCAAAACTACATCGCCATAGCGCTCCATTTTTTCTCCATCTCCACTATCAAGCAAGGCGTAATCTTTGCTTGGTTTAATATTTTCAATAATAGGATTTAACATAATATAGAAGATTATTCCACTGTCACACTCTTGGCCAAATTTCTTGGCCTATCCACATCCTTACCAAGCGCGACAGTGATATAATAAGCAAAAAGTTGAAGTGGTAAAGTATTGAGTAATGGTTCGAGAAGTTCCATAGTCGGCGGAACATAAATCACACCCTCTGTTAAATGTTTTATTTCTTCATCACCCTCTGTCGCCAATACGATTATTTTCGCTTTTCGCGCTTTAGCTTCGGTGATATTGCTAACCATTTTTTCATACAACTGATTTTTGGTCGCAATCGCAAAAACCGGAAAATCTTCGTCAAGAAGAGATATCGGTCCATGTTTCATCTCTCCACCAGGATAAGCTTCGCTATGAATATAAGAAATTTCTTTGAGTTTCAAAGACCCTTCCAACGCTACCGGATAATTTATTCCACGACCGAGAAAATAAAAGTCTCTATACTCTTTATATTTGAGTGCGATTTCTTTTATTTTATCGTTTTGTTTTAAAATCAAATTCATTTTTTCCGGAATTTCTTTTATCGCGGAAATTAATCTTTGACCGGTAGCCAAAGATAATTTATTATTGCGACCAAATTGAATCGCGTATAAAATCAAAATCGCCACCATGTTGGTATAGGCTTTGGTAGAAGCCACAGCAAGCTCCGGGCCGGCGTGAATATAAGTTCCACCATCTGTTTCTCGCGCTATTGTAGAACCTACCACATTGATAATACCGCGAATATATGCGCCCTTACGCTTAGCTTCACGCAAAGCTGCCAAAGTATCAGCAGTTTCTCCGGATTGAGAGATACCAAAAACCAAAGTGTGTTCGTCAACTATCGGATCTTTGTAACGAAACTCGGATGCAATTTCTACATCAGTTGGAATTCCCGCCAATCTTTCAAAAGCAAATTTTCCCACTTGTCCGGCATATGAAGCTGTTCCGCAAGCTATCAAAATAATTCTATTTATACTCTTCATTTGTTCCGGAGTCATATTGAGACCTCCAAGCACTGCCGTACCTTCTTCAAAATTAATACGTCCGGCAATCGCATCTTCAAAAACAGTCGGTTGATCAAAAATTTCTTTCAACATAAAATGCGGAAACCCTTGCTTTTGCGCTTGCTCTTCGTTCCAATCCAATTCTTCTATTTTCTTTTTCACTTTTTGATCTTTGAGATTGTAAATTTGCAAAGAATTTTCCGTAATTTCCGCCACCTCACCATCGTTGAGAAATACGACTTGTTTGGTATAAGGTAAAATCGGCGAAGCATCGGAAGCCAAAAAATATTCTTCATCTCCTATTCCAATAACCAAGGGACTGCCCAAACGAGCGGCTACCATTTTTTTCGGTTCTTTGGCATGAATAGCCACCAAACCGTAAGTTCCGCGAACTAGAAGCAAAGATTTGACTACTGCATCTTTGAGATCTCCGGAAAAATTTTTTTCTATCAAATGCGCCAAAATTTCCGTATCGGTTTCCGAAGTTATTTTATGATCTCCCAATTCTTTTTTTATTTCGCGATAATTTTCTATGATTCCGTTATGCACTATCATCAATTTGTCATCACAACCACTATGCGGATGTGTGTTATTTTCCGTCACTCCGCCGTGAGTCGCCCAACGAGTATGCGCAATACCAATAGTGCTATTTAATTTTTCATTTTTAATTTTCTCCGATAAATTATCAACTTTACCTATAGCACGAAAACGCACCAAATTATCATTTTGTAAGACAGCCAGTCCGGCACTATCATAACCGCGATATTCCAAACGACGCAACCCGTTGAGTAAAATAGGGGTTGCTTGTTTTTTGCCAATATAAGCCATGATGCCACACATACAATGACAGTTAAAAGTTTATAAAGTTATAAAGTTTGTAAAGTAAAAATTATTGTGTCGCTTCGCGACTTTTTAACTTGTCGGCTTTTGCCAACTCTTCCGGCGTATTAATTCCAAACCACTCGTCATTATTTTCCAATTTTATCACTTGAATTTTCTTTCCTTGTTCATTGGCCACAGACAAAGTTGTTGGTAAACCGAATTCATTTATTTTTTGCATTCTGGGCATGGTTGGAAACATGTTTTCAAACCAAACTCTGTCAAAACAAAAAGTGCCGGTACTGGTTATATTTATCTTTTTTTGTTCTTCATTTACATACTCTTTTTCAATAATATGCACTTGTCCATTTTCTTCTTCAACAACACGTCCATACATAGTCGGATCTTCCAATTCAACTGTCAAAATAGACAGCACTGCTTCACTTTCCAAATGTTTAGTAATAAATTTTTCCAAAGTTTCTTTTGTATAAAAAGCTCCATCATCTCCGTTCATCACCAAAACTTGTTTTATATTTGGCGGTAGTGCTGTTATCCCGGTATAAGCTGCATGAGCGGTTCCGAGTAATTCTTTTTGTTCCGCATAAATTACTTTACCATCAAAATATTCTATAACTTTTTCTTTACAAAAACCTACGACCAAACAAATTTGTTCTCGCTCAAACCCCATGTTTTTTAGAGTTTCTACCAAATAAGAAACTATCGGACGTCCTCCGATTTCCAGCATAACTTTTGGTTTATCCGTACAACCCAAGCGGGTTCCTTTGCCGGCAGATAAGATAACTACACCGATATTGTTTAAATTCATAGATATAGAGTTTTAATTTGTCATTCTGAACGAAGTGAAGAATCTGTAATAAGCAATTATCTTACTTACAGATCCTTCGCTACCGCTCAGGATGACAGTTTGTTTTTTTATTATCAATCTACAATCAAAAATCTAAAATTCTTTACAGCTCATTGCATTTGATTTTTCCAAATATTTTTTTATTTCCTCCAAGCTCTCAAAATAATCCAATTTCTCTTTTTTATATTCTTCCTCCGTCCAATAAGTTTCGTTCATAATACTCAACACTTTCGCTTCAAGAAAATTTTCTTTTATCATTTTATTTTCCTCCAAATTATCATTTATAAATAAAACTTTTCCTTTTTTAACAGCTTCACCAACTATATCATCTTTTCCCCCGTCAATAATTTCCACTCTATCAAAATATGTCGTCAAATTGATATTTTTAATTTTTTTATCTTGAAAAAAATGATTACCCGCGGTCAATAAAATTATTTTTTTACCTATACATTGCAAACTTTTCAAAAAATCTTCCGCCCCAACTTTTTTATAATTAATATTAAATAAATCGTTGAGTTGAATCGTAATTTCATTTCCCAAAGTATATCCCATTTCTCTTAATGCTTCCAATTGTCTTTCAAAAGTATAATCATAATAACCAAATTTAGGTAATTCAGCCGCGTTTTTATACGCCAAATTAAAATCCTTTTCTTTTACGCCAAAATCCGATAAAACTCCAAAAATATCGGCTTTGAACCGACGGGTATCAAAAATAGTATCGTCTAAATCTACAAAAATAAAATCAAACATAGTTCTCTACACCCTCCCGTTACTGCCAAAAACTTCTTTATTTTTACGCATGTACATCTTTTTCAACTCTTCCCTGGCTAATCCTAAATATTTCCGCGGATCTATTTCCTCTCTTTTATTATTCAAGAAAAGACGAATCATCGCTGTCATTACCAAACGCCCGTCTGTATCTACATTTATTTTACAAACCGCGGATTTGGAAGCCAAACGTAATTGTTTTTCAGGAATTCCGATAGCTTTTTCAAGTTTCGCCCCGTTTTTGTTGGCAATATTCACATATTCTTGAGGCACACTGCTTGAACCGTGTAAAACTATTGGAAAATTTGGAAGTTGTTTTTCTATTTTTGCTAAAATATCCAAACGAATTTTCGGTTCAACTCCAGGTTTGAATTTATAGGCGCCATGAGAAGTACCAATAGAAATAGCCAAAGAATCTACACCGGTTTTTTTCACAAAATCTACCACTTCTTCCGGTTTGGTATAATTGGAAACCTCTGATTTTACTTCATCTTCTACACCTGACAAAACCCCGAGTTCGCCTTCTACGGAAACTCCGTATTTATGAGCAAAATCAACTACTTTTTTGGTTAATTTGATATTTTCTTTGTATGGCAAATAAGAACCGTCAATCATCACCGAAGAAAAACCACTCAAAATAGCGCTTTTGCAAATTTCAAAATCAGCGCCGTGATCAAGATGTAAAACGATCGGAATATTTTTTAGTTTTTTTTCTCTGGCAATTCTTTTTATCATTTCTACCGCTCCTTGCGCCATATATTGAAGCATTGTAGAATCCGCATATTCGCGAGCACCTTTACTCACTTGTAAAATTACCGGCGATTGAGTCAACAAACAAGCTTCTACGATAGCTTGGAGTTGTTCCATATTATTAAAATTATACGCCGGAAGAGCGTAGTGGCCTTTCATTGCTTTTTTAAACAAATCTTTCGTATTTACAAACCCAAATTTTTGATATAAAAACATACAAATATAATTTTCAGTTTTTAATTTTCATTGAATTTACAATGTTCCAATATACCTACCATCAAATAGGTTTGTAATTGAAAATTGTAACATTAAAAATTCATTGAAAATTGAAAATTCTAAATTGAAAATTTTTATTATTGTTTCCCTTCCCACTCTTTAAAAAACTTTTCTAAAAAATCTCTGACACATTCAGCGCGTTTTTGCGCCATTTCTCTACCTGTTTTAGTATTCATCATTTTTGGTAATTTCAAAACTTTTTCGTAAAAATAATTTATACTAGTTCCGGAAATTTTTTTAGTTTGATAATCTTTTTTACCAAGTCTTATTCTGGGTTTTCTTTTCGGATCATGCAACATGCGCCCGATTTTTCCTCCAGTGGCAAAAGTTCTAGCTATCCCTATCGCCCCCAAAGCATCCAAAAAATCAGCATCTTGAATTATTTTTGCTTCAATAGAATCCGGAGATTTTGTATCATCACCGACAAATTGAGCATCTTCTATAATTTGAGAAATTTTCTCTTTGTCTTCTTCTTCAATCCCAAGTACATCCATCATTCCCAAAAGAACAAAGTTACCTTTCATTTGATTAAACTCGTATTTTTTATAATCTCCTAAATCATGAAGTAAAGCTGATAATTCTATCAACTCTCTATCTCCTCCTTCTTCTTCCTGTAATTTTTTAGCTAATTTCCAAACTCTTTCCGTATGATACCAATCATGGCCGGTATGTTCATCCTGTAATTTTAGCTTTACATATTCAATTGTTTTTTTAACTAAATCGGACATAAATAAAGAGTCAAAAGTCTATAAAGTTTATAAAGTCTATAAAGTCGCGACTTGACGGACTTTATGGACATTATGGACTTTCTACTTATGGTCATTTTATCAATTTTTATCTCGAAAGTAAAGAAAATAACAAAAAACACCTCGCTATAAAGCGGGGTGTTTTTCTTTAAGTATAGAGTTCAGGCGCTGGCCTACCCCGCACAAGTTGCTTTACGCAACTATGCGGGACTTCGTCCCGATATAAAATCGGGACTACGCTTTTGCCGCAAGCAATTACAAAATACAACACAAAAAGAACCTATCTTACGACAGGTTCTTTTTTCTTTAAGTATAGAGTTCAGGCGCTGGCCTACTTTTGCCTTTAGGGCTATCATCGGCGCCGAAGAGCTTAACTGCCGAGTTCGGGATGGGATCGGGTGTGACCCCTTCGCTTAAAGCACCTGAACTCTACACTTAAAATTTAAAAGAATATTTTGGGACAAGAAAGCACTTCTTAATGCTTTTGTCGTACGCTCGACCAATTAGTACGCCTCAGCTCAACACATTACTGTGCTTACACTTAGCGCCTATCAACCTCGTAATCTACAAGGGGTCTATAACGAATGTTAATCTTGAAGACGGCTTCACGCTTAGATGCTTTCAGCGTTTATCCGTGCTGAACTTAGCTACCCAGCGATGCCCCTGATGGGACAACTGGTACACTAGAGGTTCATCCACTCCGGTCCTCTCGTACTAGGAGTGAGCCTTCTCAACATTCTTCGCCCGCAACAGATAGGAGACCGAACTGTCTCACGACGTTCTGAACCCAGCTCGCGTACCGCTTTAATTGGCGAACAGCCAAACCCTTGGGACCTTCTTCAGCCCCAGGATGCGATGAGCCGACATCGAGGTGCCAAACCGCGCCGTCTATGTGGACTATCGGGCGCGATCAGCCTGTTATCCCCGGAGTAGCTTTTATCCGTTGATCTTCCACCTTCCTATATAGGATGGTCGGTTCACTAACTTCCACTTTCGTGACTGCTCGGATCGTTGTCCTCGCAGTAAAGCCAGCTTGTGCGTTTGCGCGTCCAGCTCGATTTCCATCCGAGCTAAGCTGACCTTTGTAAACGCCTCCGTTACATTTTAGGAGGCAACCGCCCCAGTTAAACTACCCATCAGACACTGTCTTCTCTCCCTGATTCAAGGGAGAAAATTAGATATAAAGTAACCTAAGGGTGGTGTCTCATTGGCGCCTTGCGGCTCCCACCTACGCTGAACATAAATAACCTTATACCAATATCAAATTGTAGTAAAGCTTCACGGGGTCTTTTCGTCTAGTTGCGGGTAGGAGGCATCTTCACCTCCCTTGCAATTTCACCGAGTCCCTCGTTGAGACAGTCGCACCATCGTTATGCCATTCGTGCAGGTCGGAACTCACCCGACAAGGAATTTCGCTACCTTAGGACGGTTATAGTTACCGCCGGCGTTCATCAGCGCTTCGGTTCAATGCTTTGACTTGCGTCTAACATCTCCCCTTAACGTTCTGACACTGGCCAGGCATCACCCCCTATACTTCAGCTTACGCTTTTGCAGGGAGCTGTGTTTTTGGTAAACAGTCGCAGTGCGTCTTTTGTTGAAACCACATAAATGTGGCGGGCCTTATCCCGAAGTTACGGCCGCTGTATTGCAGAGTTCCTTAACGAAGGTTCTCTCGTTCGCCTTAGTCTACTCGACTCACCCACCTGTGTCGGTTTACGGTACGATTTTATATAACTTAACGATTTTCGCCTTTTCTAGGCACTCCTTCATCCTGAATTGATTCCACCCGAAGGTTTCATCTCTTTCTTGCGAAACGTGCATATTCAAAACACGCTCAAAAATCCAAAATGCGCAGCTAAACCAAATTATATAAAGTGCAGGAATATTGACCTGCTCATCCATCGACTACGCCTTTCGGCCTCGCCTTAGGATCGACTAACCCAGGGACGATTCTCGTTGCCCTGGAAACCTTGGGTTTGCGGCGGGCATGATTCCCACATGCCTTTTTGCTACTTATGCCTGCATTCTCACTTCTCAACACTCCACCCTGACTCACGTCTTGAGCTTCTGTGCGTTGAGAACGCTCCTCTACCGATCTATCTTGCGATAAATCCCATAGCTTCGGCACCATGTTTGAGCCCCGGTACATTTTCGGCGCTAAAACTCTTGACCAGTGAGCTGTTACGCTTTCTTTAAATGATGGCTGCTTCTAAGCCAACATCCTGGTTGTTTAAGAATTAGAACCACCTTTTACACTTAACATGGATTTAGGGGCCTTAGCTAATGATCATGGGCTGTTTCCCTTTTGACGATGGCGCTTAGCCGTCACCGTCTGACTCCTGAGTTTTTAACTTTTGGCATTCGGAGTTTGATTGAGAACGGTATCCCGAAGGACCCAATTCTTATCCAGTGCTCTACCACCAAAAGGAACACTCAAGGCTAGCCCTAGAGCTATTTCGAGGAGAACCAGCTATCACCGAGTTCGATTAGAATTTCTCTCCTATCCACAACTCATCTCCGCGTGTTGTACAGCGCGTGAGTTCGGACCTCCCCCTGTATTTCTACAGGGTTCATCCTGGCCATGGATAGCTCACCCGGTTTCGGGTCGTGTATATGCCACTTATTCGCCCGTTAAGACTCGCTTTCGCTATGCCTTCGCCCCAGAAGGGCTTAAGCTCGCGACACACACACACTCGCAGGCTCATTCTTCAATAGGAATACCATCACCGCTTGCGCGGCTCTGGCTCTTTGTAAGCATAAGGTTTCAGATACTATTTCATCGCCCTCCCGGGCTGCTTTTCACCTTTCCCTCGTGGTACTTGTCCACTATCGATCACTAAAAGTATTTAGTCTTAGACCATAGTCGGCCCAAATTCAGGCGGAATTTCACGAGTTCCGTCCTACTCAAGAACACTGACAACAACCGTTTAAAACTTTTCACATACGGGACTATTACCCTCTGTGGTTAAACTTTCCAGTTTATTTTGTTAAGCATTAAACGACTGCTCGATATAACAGGTAATCGACATCAATGTCTTATTACCCCGTATAAACAACGGCCTGGCCTTTAATCTATAAATCATAGTAAATCTTGCGATCAACCAATTTCTATAGAAACATTTATACGGTTTAGACTTTTCCCTTTTCGCTCGCCACTACTAAGGGAATCTCTTGAGATTTCTTGTCCTCTGGTTACTGAGATGTTTCACTTCACCAGGTTTGCTTTGTACACCTATGTATTCAGTGCACAGTGTCCCGCAAGCGGGACAGGTTTCCCCATTCGGAGATCTCCGGGTCAAAGGTTGTTTGGGACCTCACCGAAGCTTATCGCACCCTACAACGTCCTTCATAGCCTTTTAGTGTCAAGGCATCCACCATATGCTCTTATTTGAAATTGCGCACGACAAAAACGTTAAAAAGTTCTTTGTCGTGCCCCAAAATATTCTTTTAAATTGTCAATTTACAATCCGTAATCTTACCAGATGTTTCCAACCGAAAACTTCGGTTAAAATCATCTGCCAATATTTTTTAAAAAAAATAACCGCCTTTCAAAGCGGCCATAAAATTCAGGGTGATTCCCCATTAAACCGCTTGGATTCTAAGTAAGATAAATTGTTTTTTCGTAAACATTTTTTTAAGCTTTTAAGCTTCTTACCCAGAGGTCCAATTTGGCTAAAAGCCGGTATTAATGTGGACGTGGTTTATAGTTTTTATTGCAAAGCAAATAATAGCAAATAATTTTAAAGGTGTCAAGAGCAACTTTGTGGATAGTTATCCACAAGAAAATAATTCTGATTTTCTTTTAATTTAAGCTTATTTTGATAGTATAACCAACAGTGCGCCAAAATCATCCACAACCTCTTCTACCAGTTTATTTTTTAATAAATAATTTTTAATTTTTTCTTTGAGAACTCCTTTTCCTCCGCCGGTAATAATTTTGACAGCTTGTTCACCGTTTAAAAAATTTTGATAAAGAAATTGATCAACTTTTTCTTCTGTTTCGTTTATATTTTCTCCATGCAAATCAAGCTCCGGAATTTTTGCTCCAAGCTCAAAAGATAATTTTAAAAATTTATTTTTATCAGACATAGTTTTTAAAAAAATCGGTCCGCACTGAGCGGACCGTAGAAACGGAGGTGATTCACTTTTGACGCGTTTGACTCGCAGCCAACATAACGCGTTCATATAAATCCATGCTTACACCCGGTCCGACAGCATAGCTATGTATCGAATTACCATGAACGTCACGAACCGAATAATCAACAAGTCTTTTTTCAACCAGATCAATGATAATCTCGGGATTACGACCTCGCATCGCGAGCATTAACGGACTGCGATTTTCTTCATCACAACATTTGAAATTCGCCTTGTTTACCAAGATCTTGTAAAAATCAGCATCACCGACATCACAAGCGACAAGCAGTGCATTGTCGATGTCCTTTTGAGACAACAACCCGAGAATCTTCTCCAGCTTGTCTTTTTCTTTGTTGATCATGAGCTCACGAAGAAGTTCCCTTGATACTGTGGCGCCTTTGGCAAGTAAACTGTTGATAAGCTCAACTTTACCATGTTTGACCGCAAAATCCAGACAAGTTTTACCCTGGCTGTTTTTGACTTGAATGTCAGCACCGTGATTGATGAGATATTGTGCAGAAAATACATCTCCATCACGACAAGCCTTAAGCAGCAGAGTATCTCCGTCAGGGTATTTGTCATTAAGTGACAATCGCCCTTCCTGAACAGCTTCGGTAACTTCCTCGGTACGACCTTTGTTGATCATTCGTTTTACCTGAAAAAGAAGCACGAGCTTTGAAATTTTTTTAAACATGATTGTCCTCCGTATAAATAAAAAGAACAGTAGTGGGGATGGAGACCCGCCCGCCTCGGCTACGCCGAAGGCGTGTCGGGCGGGGACTCGAGCTCCGAAACAAGTGGGGATGGAGAGACTCGAACTCTCACGGATTGCTCCACGTGCTCCTAAGGCACGCGTGTATACCAATTTCACCACATCCCCTAAAAAATTAATCGCCATTATTCTAACATATATTAATAAAAAAGAAAAGGGCCGCGCATACGCGCAGCCCCAAAAAAAGAACGAGAATATATTACCCATAAAATCCTATGGTCTGCCACCAGTGTGGCGGATATGTAGCGTGAGGCTTCTTTTGCTGGTCTTCTTCAGTGCTTGAAACAGCAAATTTTTCGTCAACCTCATGGTTGACAAAAAACTGAAACCTTGCGTCTCCTCCGCCGCAATAAGTGTTGACGACCACTGCATATTTATCACCGATACACTCAGCAGTGGCATGACCATAGTAATCAAAGCCTGGTTTTAAACCAGGGAGTGTCAGTTCAAAGCCGATCAATACATTAAAGGGTTGATCCCAGACAAGAACGATGTTCCTCATACCCCTCTTGACTCCGGCCAATTCCGCTCCGGGCCAGTAGTACTCTATCAAACAACGAGAACTAATAATAAAGCTCCTCATAAAGGAGAACTTTTTTACCAGTTCGCTGGCCAGAAAAACAGCCGTTGCCAAAAATATAACTACCAAAACAACCAGGACAACAATCAACACTTTCATAATAGCCTCCGCCATACAAATTAATAAACTGTCAAAGAACAAAGCATTATAGCACATTTTAGCCTTTTTGTCAACCCTGTCAAGAAAAGAATTTTAATAAAAAAGAACTCCGAAAATGGAGTTCTTTTTTTGTTTTATTAATTATCTTCCTCTGTGTCCACCTCTATTACCGCCTCGTCCGCCAAATCCACCTCTTCCTCCATTGTCGCTTCTTGGAGGTCTTTCATATTCCACATATCCTTCCGGTTTCGGAAGTAACGCGCGCATACTCAAATTTACACGTCCGAGATTATCAATTTCTTTTACAAGTACTTTTACTTTATCGCCAATCTTCAAAACATCACTTGGTTTATTGGTTCTGCTCCAAGCAATTTCGCTCACATGAACCAATCCGTCTTGTCCCGGCAATACATTTATGAAAGCGCCAAAATCTTCCAAACGAACAACTTCACCATCATAAACTTCCCCGGCAGTAATTTCATGGGTCAATGCATTTACCCAATCTACCGCTTTTTTCATACCAACAGCATCTGATGATGTGATTATTACACGACCATCTTGCTCAATATCTATCTGAGCGCCAGTTTCATCTATGATTTTATTAATCATTTTTCCTCCCGGACCGATAACATCACGAATTTTATCCGGATTGATATTTATAGTAACTATTCGTGGAGCAAAAGGAGATAAATCTTGTCTTGGTTGGGAAATTGTTTTTTCCATAAAAGACAAAATCTTTTCACGAGCTTCAAATGATTGTTTAAAAGTTTGTTTTATCAATTCCCAATTTAAACCCACGGTTTTCGTATCCATCTGAATAGCGGTAATCCCGTCGCGAGTTCCGGTAATTTTGAAATCCATACCTCCCGGACCGTCTTCAATATCTTGCAAATCAGTGATAACTTTCCATGCGTCACCAACAGATGCCAAACCCATAGCAATACCGGCTACCGGTTTTTTGATAGGTACTCCGGCATCCATAAGAGCCAAAGTCGAGCCACAAGTGGAAGCCATGGAAGAACTACCGTTACTACCCATAACTTCAGAAACTACACGAATAGTATATGGAAAATCTTTTTCTTCCGGCAATACTGGAACAAGGGCTTTTTCAGCCAAAGCGCCATGACCGATAGCGCGATTACCCGGTCCGCGAAGAGGGCCTGCTTCTCCATAACTGGCCGGAGTATCGTTATAATGATGCATATAACGTTTGGTTCCTCCTTCTTCCATAGTATCCAAAGTTTGTTTATCTCCGGGAGCCCCCAAAGTAACAACTGACAACACTTGAGTATCACCACGCATGAACATACCTGTGCCGTGAGTTCGCGGCAATAAATTGACATCACTGAAAAGAGGTCTTATTTCATCTATTTTACGACCGTCCAAACGTTGTCCTTTTTCCAAAATTCTTTCACTGATAACTTCTTCAACATAAATTTTTACTCTGGCCAAAACTACGGTTTGAATTTCTTCTTCCACTCCTTGCATTTCCAACATTTCTTTTATCGCCTCGCTGAATTTATCAACCATTGCCACCCTTTCGGCACGGCCTTTTTTCGGCGCATCGAAAATCCAATCTTCCGAATGGCTTTTTACAAAAGCTCTAACCTGTTCTTCAACTTCACGTAATTTTTTTTCAGAATCAGACAAATTGGAATTCAAATCTATTTTTTGTTTTCCAACTTCGCTTACTATTTTATTTATAAACTCAATAACCGGTTTCAAATTCCCCGCGCCAAATTGCATAGCTGCAATCATTTCTTCTTCGGGAATTTCTTTGGCTTCGGCTTCTACCATGATTATTTTTTCCGGAGTTCCGGCAACCACCAAATCAAGATCTCCTTTGGATCTTTCTTCTAAACTCGGATTTAAAATAAATTTTCCGTCAATTTTTCCGATACGAGCTCCGGCAATCGGACCTGTCCACGGAACATCGGAAATCGCAAGAACTGTAGCAGCCGCAATCATAGCCGGAATTTGGGAATCGTTCTGTCCATCAAAAGAAAGAGCGGTCAAAACAACTTGCACGTCGTTTCGCATATTTTGATTAAAAAGAGGACGAATCGCTCTATCCACCAATCTGCCGGATAATATAGCCTCTTCACTAGCTTTACCTTCTCTTTTGATAAACCGACTGCCTTTAATTTTTCCCGCAGCATACATCTTTTCCTCAAAATTTACCATCAACGGAAAAAAATCTATTCCTTCGCGAGTGTTTTTACTCATCACGACTGTTGCCAAAAGTACCGTATCGCCATAGCGTACAGTACAAGATCCGTTAGTAAGAAAGGCGTATCTGCCGGTTTCAACCGTCAAAGTACGACCGCCCCACTGCATGGACCACTGTTTTATGTCTAACATAACAAAAATGTTATGGGATGATTTGGAAGCTTTGAAGACCTCTTTTGATGAAGTCTCTTTTGTCTCCAAACCAAGCCCGTTAATAAATTTTAAATAAAACTACAAGCTTTTTTTGTAAACGCTTCTGATCAAAAATCTACCTTTATCTTCACTCAAATCAATAAAATCATCCGATTCTTCTTTTAAACGAGAGGAAGCCGTTTCACCAAAAGCCACTACTTCTACTTGTTTGCCTTGATTTTGCAAATATTCCACCAACGGTAAATAATCACCGTCTCCAGAAACTATTATTATCGTATCCAAACTCGGTGACAAACGAATAGCATCTACTGTAATACCAACATCCCAATCACCCTTTTTTTCTCCGCCGTAAAAAGTTTGCAAAGGTTTTTCATGTGTTTCAATACCCAAATTATAAAGCGCTTCAAAAAAAGGCTGTTCTTCTCCGGATTCTGTGGAAATAACATAAGCAATAGCGCGAATAAGTTTTCTTCCAGCTACTGCTTCTCGTACAATTTGTCCGAAATTAACCTTGGCGCCAAATAAATTTTTGGCGCTGTAGTACATATTTTGTACATCAATAAACACCCCAACGCGTTGTTCGGGGTGTTTAAGAGGATGTGATTTTTTATTCTGAATCTTTTTCATTTTCTAAATCTTTTTCTATTTCTTCTTCCAACACTTCTTCTTCCAAATTTTCAATTTCTTTCGCATTCGGATTTTTTATTGATCTGGCCTGTTTAAGTTTTAATTTTTTGGCCAATTCGTCAAAACTTCCCGGGTTATCTTTTTTCAAATAATTGATAAGGCGTCTGCGAGCGCTAACTTTGCGGAGCAAACCGCGACGAGAAGAATGATCTTTCGGATGAGATTTTAAATGTTCGGCCAATTCCTCGATTTCATGAGTTAGGATGGCAATTTGCACTTCCGAACTTCCGGTATCACCGGTATGAGTAGCAAATTTTTTGATAATTTGCTGTTTCTTTTTATTATCCAACATACAAATAATTATTTAAACCGCGATCTGGGGTATGGGACCCGAACGGGTTAAGTTAGTTATAATACAAAGATAATAGCAAAAATAATGGAATTTGTCAAGAAATACCCCCTCTCAATCTCAACTTCCTTTAGGGACATTTGGCATCAAAAAGACATTCCTCGCTTTCTGCAGGATGAAAAGCCCCGCCATTAATACAGTCACTTTGATTTGCGACATTGATACAACTATCCGAATAAATACAGCAACCTGACTTTCCGCTAAAAGACCCCACTCTTGAAATAATAAAAGTTGTAATTCCGTAAGACAAAACCGTAATTATCAAACCGATTACAGCTCCTTCCATCGTTGCTTTGGCGCGTTCTATAAATTCTTCTTTACCGCGAGCAGTCAACCAACGCAGACCGGCATAAAGCGTCAAACCAAAAAATATAAAAGCTATGGCTGCGAAAGCGACATTTAATACTTTACCGATAGAAACATAAATATTATCAGAAGCAGTATCATAGCCGCTTTTCGCCGCAGTTTCGGACATGCCAAAATCTTGAGAAAAAACAAAAAACGGCAACAATAAAATACAGCAAAAAAGCAAAGAAAATAATGTGATTTTAATACTTTTTTTATTTAAAAACATATACAATTTTATTATTAAAGACAGGTTTATTGTAGCACACCTTGATTTTTTCGGCAAAATATGCTATAGTTGCAGGTGCGTTTTTGCCCCGGTAGTTCAGTGGATAGAATAAGAGCCTTCTAAGCTCCAGACCCAGGTTCGATTCCTGGCCGGGGTACTAATCGAGTTAAAAGTTTATAAAGTTATAAAGTTTATAAAGTTGTGGGAAGGGGTTGAATATTTTAAAAAATCTGTTATAATGCTTATAAATTAATTAAAATTTTAATGTAAAATTATGAATAGCGCTTATCGTGCTCGCATAAGACATTGCAAAAAGAACACCAAAAAAGGCAAAATTTTAAGAAACAAAACCAAAATTTTGCGTAAACGTGTCAGTAAAATTGCAATATAATCAATTGACTTTAGGAATACCTAAAGTCCATATGGTGTCCTTGGTATAACGGTTATTACGTCGGTTTGTGGTACCGACAAAACGGGTTCGACTCCCGTAGGACACCCTAATCAACAAAAATACTCCTATTTATAGGGGTATTTTTGTTGACAGCGTTCTTAAGGGAGTCGAACAGGGAAAGGGAGAAAACGGGAGTTTTCTCTTGATGAGGAAAGGTATTGGAAAACCCGAAGGTTTTCCAAAGAGGAGGCCAAAGGCCGACGACGTTCGACTCCCGTAGGACATCCATCAACAACAGAAGCCCCATGGAGGAGCGAACCGACTAATGTCGGTGAGCGACGTTCGACTCCCTAGGACACTTTTAAAAATTTTACATACTTTACATTTTCCCCTCTTTCACACTATACTTACTTTATGCTTAAGCCTATTCAAAAAATTCTATTCATCTCTTTTTCCGCCGGCGCCGGACACAAACGCGCAGCTGAAGCGCTTTTTTTGTCCTGTAAACAAAAATATCCGCAAATTCAAACCGAACACATAGATCTTCTGGATTATTCTAACTGTTTTTTCAAAAAAATTACCGCCTCTTTATATCATTTTTCAGTAAAATATTTTCCCGCTATTTACGGCCTGGCTTACAAAGCCACAAATCATTATTTTTTTGCCGACTTGCTTAATAAACTTTCCGGTATACTTCGCTTAAATAATCTTAAGCTACACTCTTTTGTAAAAAATTATTCTCCGGACTTGATAATCTCCACTCATTTTATCGTTCCCGCGGTTGTCAAAGATATAGTCAAATCAATCCCTATCGATATGGTTATTACTGATTACGGTTTACATGGAGTATGGCTAGCTCCCAATGTAAGAAATTTTTATGTAGCACATGAAAAGATAGCTCACGAATTACAAGAAAAAAAAATCCAAGCAATAGCTACTGGCTTACCCGTACATCCAAACTTTTTTTCGGAAAAAAACATAGAAATTTTAAAAACAAAGTTTGATCTTCGCCCGAAAGAAAAAACTATTTTGATAATGTCCGGCGGGTTCGGATTGAAAGATCAAACCCGGTTGATTAAAAAAATAACATCTTCTTTCTCTAAAATAAATTTATTGGTTATTTCCGGAAAAGACAATGATAAGCTTTATCAAAAATACAAAAACATTCAAACTCCTCCGGGTGTTAATTATCAAGTAATAAAATTTACCGATGATATAGATGAACTGATACGTATTTGCGATATAGTAATTACCAAACCGGGAGGGATAACCCTGGCCGAATGCGCTTATTTGAATAAAAAAATAATTTTAACCGAACCGATTCCCGGACAAGAAGAAACCAATGAAAAATATTTTACCCAAAACAAGTTGGCTGTAAAATTACAAGAAAAAAATATTACGGGGCAAATTCGCCAGTTGTTGGAACTGCCGGAAAATAAAAAATCACCAACCTTGTCGGCTAACGATCTCATATTAAATGAAGCGTTAAAAAATTAAAAAACAACCTTTAAAGGTTGTTTTTTAATTTTTTTATTCCCATCTTCTAAACGGCGCACCTTCCAATAATACGACTTTAAAAACAAACAATGTTATAGAATAAGACAACAAAATTATAATCAAACCTATCACAGCCGCGGTCAAAATACTTTTTGCTTTTTCTATATTACCTTCATCTCCACCCGCGGTCATCCATAGAAATCCGGCATACAGAGCCAAAAGTAAAAATACGAAACCGAGCATTCCGAGCGCATATCTGATTATCAAAAAAATTCCATCTCGCGGGTCTACCGGCTCGTCAAAACCGGCTCCTTTTTCACCGGCTGCAGCTTGTAATTGTTTATCTATCTCATTGGCAGCATCGGTGTTTTGAGCCAAACAAAAACTCGTATTTCCCAACAATAAAATTCCGAACAGAAAAGTCAAAAATATTTTTTTGAACATATTTTAAAAAATTAAAAAATTAATCCGGAACGATTCCTTTGTATTCATCACATCTGAAATCATAATCATTTTGCGCTTTAGCGCAAGTATTAGTAAACCAAGCGCCGCTAACCCCCTGACAATTTTGTTGTCCTTGATTTTCATAACAATCTCCGCAAGGCACTTCGTAAGCCGCAGCTCCGACTCCGATTTTTTTGGTACATCCTTGAACGGCGACAAAACAACAACCACTATACTGACTGGGGCCTACAGGTTGTAGTTCTCCGTACGGTTCGGGTTTTGTTGTACCGGCGACAAAATACAATATCAAAGCGGTAATACTGTAAGAAAGCATGACTATGACCAAACCGATTACGGCCGATGACAAAATAGATTTTGCTTTTTCTATATTACCTTCATCTCCACCCGCGGTCATCCATAGAAATCCGGCATACAAAGTTAACAGCAGAAAAATGATTCCGGTAAAACCCAAAACTCCGTTGATATATCTGCCTATTGTTTCAGCCAAAGATGTTTCCGTCACGCCCGAAGTAGAAATTCCTCCTTGCTTGGCGATATTTTCGGCCGTACCCAAACCGATATCCGGTTGCGCGGCAACCGAACCGGCCAAACAAAAAAATGTTATCAACGAAAAAACAAAAAATCTTTTAAACATAAGAATTAATTACCCAAAGAAGTCGGCGGAGCCGACGCTTGGCGCGTTAAATTCAAAACCATAGCGGTAATTCCGTAAGCCATAAAAATTATTATCAAGCCTATAGTAGCGGCCGTAATTATTTCTTTGGCTTTTTCTATTTTACCTTCATCTCCTCCGGCAGTTAACCATAAGAAACCGGCATAGAAAGTTAATGCAAAAAAGATAACCCCCAAAAATCCCAATACGGCTTTGATATATCCGCCAATAGTTTGAGACAAGGAGTATTCGGTAACATCGGTAGAATAACCGGATTTTTCGGCAATATTTTGCAAAGGATCTTGAGCTAAACAAAAAACTTTCGGGATAAACACCGCACCGAATAACAAACAAATTATAAAAATCTTTTTAAACATATTTTATTGAACTTTACCCAAAACAAACATTGTTATCGAATAGGCACTCAAGGTAACAGCCAAACCGACAACACACCAAAAAATAATAGTTTTGGCTTTTTCTATTTTTCCTTCATCGCCTGACGATATCAACCACAAAACACCGGCGTAAATCATAAAAATAAAGAATAAAGTATTTACCAAAAACATCGCGCCTTTGATAATATTTGATGTCGAAGCATCAAAACCGGAAAAACTAAGTTTAGTCGCAAAATCATCCATTTTTTCTTTTGAATCTTGAAATGCCGGCGAAGCGGTTTGCGCGTTAACAAAAGAATAAAATAAACCGGAAAATAAAAATGTAATAATAAAAATGATGATTGTTTTTTTCATATTTAATCATTAACACAACAAGCAAATTCCGTACTTGGATCACAACCGGCCAAAGAAGCGTTACCTGTGCTTCCACCGGCTTCCACACATTCGTTTAAACCTATTTCATTATTGGTAAAACAACTGCAAGTTTGTTTATTTGAAGCGCTACCCAATTTACTTCCCACAAAATAAGTTATGGTATAAGCGGACAAAACAATGGCCAAACCTATCACTGCGGCCGTAATTATTTCTTTGGCTTTTTCTATTTTTCCTTCATCACCGCTGGCAGTCATCCATAAAACCCCGGCATAAATCGTCAAAACCAAAAATATTGTTCCGAGCATCCCCAAAATAGATGCGATCATAGACCCTATTTTACTCTCCAAAGGAGCCTGATTTATTCCCGCTTTACCGGCTACATTAGTCAAACCAGATCCGCCCAAATCTTGAGCCGAAACCGCGGCAATACCAAAAACAAAAACCGTTGCTAAAAGAAAAATAAAAATTTTTTTCATAAATGAGTGAATAAAATAGAAATGAGTTTATAACTCTTGTGAAACAGTGATTATAAAATTTTAATTTGTTTTTTGAGCTTTGACTCTGCAACATTGGATATTAGCACCGCCCGGACAAAGATTTTTTTCATAATCTCCTTTGATATTATTATAGACACAATCGCTGTTTATATCCTGACAAGAGGCGTAACCGTAAGTTTCATCGGCTATACATTTATTTTCCACTACTGTCGGAACAGAAGATAAAATATTACCAAAAACAAAATTTGTTATCGCATAAGCCGAAACGGAAATAATCAAACCAGCAACCGCGGCAAAAATTATTTTTTTTGCTTTTTCCACTTGACTATCGTTGCCGCCGGCGGTCATCCATAAAAATCCGGAATAAACCAATAATAAGAAAAATATTATCCCTAGATAAAGTGATACTTGTCCTAAAACCAAACCTACTGCACTCGGCAAGCTGCCGGTTTTGGAAACTTCCGTTTCACTCAACCCGGATATTTTACCGGCTGTATCCAACCCTCCTTGAGCCCACACCACAGACACACTCATAATACCGGTTAAAATAATCAAAAAAAATATTTTTCGCATAGTTATTCTTTAGGGAGATGAAGTTAAACGACTAAAAATAAATTCGGAAATTCCATAAGCCAAAACCACTATCACAATACCATAAATAGCGCTTTCAATAATATCTTTAGCTTTGTCTACTTCTCCGGAATTATCTCGAGCTTTAATCCAGGTAAAACCGGCATAAATTATCAAAACCATCAAAACTATACCGACAAAACCCAAAACCAATCTTACCAACCCTTGAATAATATCCAAAGGTTCTTGATTGGAAATTCCTATAAGAGACAAAAGGCTATTATTATAAACTTTCTGCACTCCATATTTGGCGGCTTTTTGATCCGCTGTTTCATCGGCAAAACAAACCGATAACGGCAAAATCAAAATCGAAAAAAGAATCGCGCCAAAAATAAATTTTTTAAAAAAAGATTTCATATTGTTTTCTAACGACAATAATTTATCGCCAAAAAACAATTTTTCAAAGGGGGTTGCGCGCGCGAACCCCCTTTGAAAAAAATGTTATTACATAGTAGGATCGGTAGTTGCTGTAACCAATGAATTGATAACGAAATTGGCCAAAGCATAGGCGGACAAAATGATCGCCAAGCCGATAATACCGGAAAAAATCCATTTTTTACCGGTTTCCACACGTCCTTCATCTCCACCGGCTGTCATCCAATAGAAACCGCCGATAAGAATTATAACCACGGCTACGATACCAAGAAGACCCATCATCACTCTGATAATGGAAGCTACTGTGGTACGAACATCTTGGGTACCCAAACCGATTTTAGCGCCATAAGAAATACCTAAATCGTCGGCTTGAATAGGTGTTTGAGCGGAAGAGGTGTTAGCCCAAAAAACCAAACCTCCAAGCATCATTGAAAAAATCACCATTGTCGAAACTAATTTTTGCATATTCTCACCCCCTTTCCGTTGTTAATTTCTTTTTTAAACATAACTTTATTTTACTCCGCTTTATTCTTTATCGCAACTTTATTTATTAAAATACTTGAAAAATAGTAGCGGTTATCAAATAACTGGAAAAAACAAAAATCAATCCTATCGCCGCCCAAATCATCGTTTGAGTACCGCTTTTTATCTTATCTTCATTACCCGCGGCCGTGAGCCATTGAAAACCTCCGTAAACCATCATTACCAAAGCCACACCGCCAATAATTCCGAGAACCGCTTTGATAACATAACCTATGATTTCAGCCGGACTATCCAAATTAATTTTCAAAGGATTAGTTAATTTAATAGTATTTTCATTGGCGGCCAAAACGGCGGTTGAAAACAAAAACGATAAAGCAAATATCAATAAAAATATTTTTTTCATAAGTTCTATTAACCAAAAATATTAATAACAAAACGAACAAAACCGTAACTAGCTCCGATAGCCACTGCACCAAACGCAGTCCAAACCAAAATAGTTCGCGCTTTTTCTATTTTACTATCATTACCGGCGGCGGTCATCCATAAAAATCCAGCATAAACCATCAAAGCCAGAGCTATAGTTCCCATAAACATTACCATAGCATTGATTCCTCTACTCATCAGATCGGAAACCCCTTGCACGTTTGAAGGATTAAGTTTTGCCGCAGCTTCCTCTTTTAAAGAGGAAGTCGTATAAGATTGAGCACAGACTTTCTGAATCGGTAACAGAATAAAAGAAAATAAAACTAAAAATATTTTTTTCATATTAGTTGTTTTTTGGTGTAGTAGTAGGCGTTTGTTCCAATTTGTATTCATCTTGCAATTGTAAAGAGTCTCCCAAAAATTTAACAATGGCCACTCCCGAATAAGCTATTACTATACCTATAACAGCGGCAATCATCGCATCTTTAGCTTCTTTTATTTTACCCGAATCACCTCCGGAAATTATCATTTTGAATCCTCCGTAAACAAACACGAGTAATGCCAAAGCTCCGATAAAAGTAAACATATAAGCTCCTATATTTATCGCCAATTCGATAAATATACCGACATCGTCGCAAGCTTTATTTTCTCCAGGAGTTTTAGCCCCGCTCATCTGTTCTTGAATACATTTCGGATAAATTTTTGTCCAATTACTCTGCGCTTGCACCCAACTCAAAGGAACAAAAAGTCCGATCATTAAAATTCCAACGATAATATTATTTTTAATTTTTTGCATATTTATCAATATGTTTGCGAAATTTTTGTTGTCGCTCGATTAATAGCGTTTTCTTGCCACTTTTGCGCATCTTGTTCTCTGTCGGAAACCGGAGTTTTTATCCAATCTTCAAACAAAAGCCCGAGCGCGGTTTTAGCGGCTTCATAATTATTTCCACGATACCAATTCTCCGCTATTAATAAATCGTTCACAAAAGGCGCTAATTCCGGTTTGCTTTTTTGTTCTAATAAATAAGCCCTTTTGGCGGTTGGTCTGCCGGTTTGATCAAGATAATCTTTAACATTTAAATTTGCCAAATAATTCAAGAAATTCCAAGCCAATTCTTGATTTTTTGATTTCCCCACCACACATTGCAAAGAGTAGTTGGCAACATTAACGGGATTTTCGGTGTTGAGTTGAATAAGCGGCAAAATATCAAAATTTAAATTCGCACCTTGTGATTTTATCAAATTATAATGATAATTATATCCGAAGAAAAATGCCGAACCGCCTTTGATAAATCTGTCTAAAGCTGTTTCTTGTTCAGCATTCCAAGAATAAGTATCGCGATTAGGATTGGAAAAATCAGTATAAAAATCTAAAACATTACGCAAAGGATTTTCATTTTTAGAACCTGTCCAAGCAAACCCCTCTTCTCCAAGAGTGATGCCGCTTTGTTTCAAAAGTACATAAAAAATATCATCAAAATTATTGATGTTGGTTGATAATCCTAACGCTACTCCGGATTGAGATATTTTTCCCGTATCTTTGTTAAATTTCGTGGTTTTGCGCACCGCATTTTGAAATTCTTCCCAAGTTTTCGGAGGTTCCGGAACCCCGGATCTATCCAAAATGTCTTTGTTGTAATAAATCACCAAACTATCAAGCGACAAGGGCAAACCATATATTTTTTCATCTAAGACTGCGTCCTTTTTTACGGTTTGAAAAAATTCTCTTTCAACATTCAAAACAGAAGGAAGTGTAACCGTCCGCAAATTGATAACCGTTTCCGTGCCGCCGGTTGCGGTTTTTTTTGTTTCCACAATTGCGTCTTTTATTGTTGACGGCATGGCTGTCAATTTACTTTTATAAAAAGGCAACTGTCGCACAGGTACTGATATCAAGTCCGGTCCCTTATCTTCAGCTAAAGCTTCCACCAATTTATCATAAATTTCTTCGGGTTTATATTGACGAACATTTATATTCGCATAAGGACGATAGGCTTGAAATTTTTTAACCGCGGCATTTATAGCTCCAACATCATCATAAACAGTCCAATACTCCAAAGTGACTTTTTTTACCGCTGCCGCTTGTTCTTGAGTAACCGTTCCTTTACAGCCAAAACCGGAAACCAAAAACAAACCCGACAACAAAAGCAAACTCAAAATTTTAAAATTTATTTTGCTGGGAAACATAATTTAGAAAATTCAAAGTATCAAATATTATTTGATTATCTTTTTAAGGTATTTTTTAAATTCTTTGCGTAATTTTTTATCGCGTAAAGCAAAATCTACATTAGCTTTCAAATAACCGAGTTTGCTGCCAGTATCATAATAAGTACCGTTTATCAATTTGGCGTAAATAGGTCTTTTTTTGAGTAATTTGAAAATAGCATCAACCAACCACAATTCTCCGCCTTTGCCTAATTTGGTATTTTCCAATGCTTCAAAGATGTCTGGCGTCAAAATAAAACCGCCCAAAGAAGCCAAATTTGAAGGGGCATTTTGGGGCCCCGGTTTTTCAACTATATTTTTTACTTGATAAATCTCTTTTTCCACCGTCAAAGCGTCCAAAATACCGTATTTACCGGTATCTTTTTTTTCAACTTTATAAGCAGTCAAAACCGGGTCACCATATTTTTCATAAACCTCTATCAATTGTTTTAATTGGGATTTCCCGGAAGTATAAAAAAATTCATCCCCCCACATCACGGCAAAAGGTTCGTCTCCGATAATATTCTTGGCGCACAAAATCGGAGTACCGTTTCCGTAAGGTCCTTTTTGACGAATAAAAATAAAATTTGCCAAATCCGCTATTTTTTTCACATCTTGCGCAACATCGTCTTTTTTTTGTTTTTTCAACCAATTAATCAACTCATAATTCGGACTAAAATGATCTTCCACCGCTCTTTTGCTCGGGCCGGTAATGAAAATAATATCCGTAATTCCGGCTCTTACAGCATCTTCCACCACATATTGAATAATAGGTTTATCAACCACCGGCAACATTTCTTTTGGTTGAGCCTTGGTGGCCGGTAAAAATCTCGTTCCTAAACCCGCAACCGGGATAACCAATTTCTTGATACTTCCCATAAAAATAGTTATTTATAGCAAAATAAATGTCTGTTTTTTGACCTTTTTATTATAACATTATCTTTTTCTTTCCGCAAACTGTTTTTTATTTGATTTCCTGCCATTCTATAAGCGCGTAATTGGCGCTGACCGGAGAAGAAGGAGGGGGGTTGAAAAGAGAATAAACATTAAACGTAGTTTCCGTATTTTCAAATCCACTAACTACATCTCCTTGATTGTTAACCCAAGTAAACGTCCAGATTTTATAAGAAATAACCGAACCGTTAACTCGAATGGTATCCAAAATCAGATATGGACTAACCCCATCATAATAATCATAACGTTGAATAGCGCCTCCTTGAGCTATCATGGAAGCGTTTATTTCCAAAGTTGAGCTGACTTTATAAGGAATCAACACATTATTTTTGGCAGTTAATCCCAAAATATTATCTTCGCTTTTAGTCGGATAAACCAAGTTTCCTTTTATGATAATATCAAGAGCAGAACCGACAACAACACTTCCTTTGGATACACCCTCCACCCACACGTTTTTTTCCGAATAAATATACGCTATTTCCCGAGTTGTTGTTGTCAAATAAAGTGTTTCACTGCTAATATCCACGCAACAATCAGAAGCAGCGGGTTTTTTATGATCAGTATTATAACAATTACGACATTTGAAATTACCGCAATAATTACTGGAATGCTTATTGGTTGAACAATTATCTCCTTCGCAAGTGTTTACTTTGTAAATTTTGGCTTGCATTACCGTATTACCGCTTTGTGAAGTGGTGGAAAAAATTATATGCCATCCGCGATTTGGCGAACCATCCAAATAAATACCGGAATTTATAGCCGTAGTTCTTATTTCATCCAATTTATTATTTATCAAATCAAAATCTTTAAAAGAAGAAGGATAAACAAAAAATACTTCCGGACCGCCTATGCCCCAAACCCCGCCTTTGTGCGGGCTCCCCGAACACCCGGGATTATTGGGCGGACAATAATAACCTTCGAGCATACTGCTGACAATCGCATCTGTTTCCCCATCAAATCTCACCGGACCGTTACTGTGCATTTTTCCATGAACTATTTCATTGGGACCTATCCAAATATCGGCATTGGTCAAAAAAGAATAATCTGTCAGAGAAGGTTTACCAACTCTGGCTTTTATAGTACGATCGCTTCCCGGCTGGACATTCAACCAACCTGTTGATTTAATAGCGCAAACCGTCGAACCGGTTCGCGGCGGAGTTAAATCAAGTGAAAATTTACCGATATTATTTTTATTTTTATCAAAATAATCATGAATATAAGGGCCAGACGTCGCCGTTCCGTCTTGAAAATCACTTTCATCTTCAAAAATATGCCAACGATAATAAGCTATCCCGGCATCAGCTATCTGAAAAGCCATTTCTTTATTATGTTTGGCCATCGCCAATTTGTTTTGATACAAAGCATAACCGGATAAACCGGTAACCACCAAAGAAAAACTTATCGCGCCCAAAATCAAGACGGTAATCAAAGCTCCACCGCGATTATTCAACCAGATATTTTTTATTTTATTTTTTTTCACACTTTATAAAATTTCTAATTTGTTTTTAAATTTCGCAATTGCGCTTTGGATTGAATCTCAAAAATCGAAGATCCGGATAAAGAATTTTGTTTTACTCGCAAAGAAATTCCAACCACTCTGATTTCCGGTAAAAATATCGGATAGCTCATGCTGGATGTCACGGTAGCGCCGTTATAGTTTTCATCATAATAAGTGAAGACGGTACCAACCGGAGTTTGTAGATTATAGACAATTTCAGACACTTCTTCGGTGCTGGTGCTGTATTCATAAAGCAAAGTACCGGTCGGCTTGGTTATGCCTTTTTTAAAAGTATCACCATCAACAAAATATCTCACTCTTTCCATCAAACTATCGGAGTCGATATTGGCGTAAAAAATTATTTCGGTAGTACTTGCCAAAGCCAAAGGATAGCCGCCAACCGTGGAATAATTGGTCGTGCGTATTTCATCTACAAAAGTTTGAATGGCTTTGGAGGTCAAAGATTGAACAAAACTGCTTTCCCATACGTTCTTGTCGGCTTTGGAACTGATACTATAAAGAGTAAATACTCCGAAAATAACCGCCAAAAAAATACTGAAGGCAAACAGCAGTTCCAATAAGGTTAAACCTTTTTTGTCCAATTTTTTTTTCATAATTACAACGACAAAAGATTTACGACTTCATGAGAAGTAGTGGGGATTTCAACCGAAGTTGTTACCATTTGATATCCATCTTTGCTTATTTCCAAAAAGTATTCCCCGACAGACAAAGAACCAAAAAATACCTGTCCGGGAGGAACACAATCATTGGTGTAAGTGAAAAAGACATCGTCAACTTCGGGCGTAAAAGTGGTACTGGCGGTAGCCAAACAAATTTTATAACGCAAATATCTCTGGTCGTTATGTGCCGAATTTACAGCCGTTTCTTCAAAAGAATACCAAGTACTTTCAGTGGCGTCCGGACCCCAAAAATCCCAACTGCTCGGTGTAGAAGTATCACTGGTGGCTATCTGCATTCTTATCGAACCTGTGCCGACTTCAACCGGTTGAGAATACGGCTCGCTAAAAATATTACGGAAAGTAACCGTCTCGCCGACATCAAAAATCGACGACATTAGACATCCATCTTCATAATAATCACCTCCGATTTGTTTCAATTTTATTTTTCCAGCCTCACTGACATCAACTCTATTATCATCACTAAAATATTTTGTTTCGTCATCCATTGTTTCTTGCCCCGATCCTCCGGACCAATCTGTTTGTCTGCCATAACCTAGCCCTGTTTGATACGTATTACTATAACCGGTGGTAGTAGAAAAAAGTTTCACGGTAGCGTCGGAAATAGGCATACCGGTAATATTATCTTTGACACTCACCAATAAAGGATAATTTGTATGCGGTCGCAAAATCAAAGTCAAAACTTGAGTTTCTCCGGCATTCAAATTCAAAGACAACATCGGGATAGAACCTCCGAGATAATAACTTGTTCCGGTCGGAGCAAAATAATATTCATCCCATTCTATATTATTAAAATTTAACTCTCCGCTACCGTTCGTATTACTAGTCACATCAAATCTTAGTAGTTCAGGCAAGCCGAGTAATTTTTTCCCATAAACTCGCAAACTAGCATTGCCTATGTTTGAACAAACACTATTTAAAGTTTTTATCTGCAAATTAGAAAAATAATCAATGGAAAAACTGAGGTCAGCAACTTTGTTTTCCAAAACTGTGGCAAACGGTTTAACCGGAGTCGGGTTGGTAACGGTACTGGAGGCAGTGGCATCGGTCGTAAAACCGTCTTTGGTTACGGTAATATCATACAAAAAAGTTCCCGTTGGCACATTGATAATATACAAATGTCCGTTATTATCAGTCACGTCGTCTTTGTATGAAGAAGAATTGAAAACTTCTATATGAACATTCGCTTGAGGTACCGGACGACCCAGAGAATCCACCACTTCAATAAACAAAGCCCCTAAGTTACTATCGTCTTCTTTGATATTCGGACCGACTATAGTGCTCAAAATCAGAGGAGTAGTTTGATTGGTTGATAGACAATATATTTCCATCTCTACCAACTTATAATCAGCCGGGGAATAATCGCGAGGAGTGGAAGTAATAGTCCCGTCAAAAGGATCGTCTATAAACCTGACCGTATTTACAATCTTAAAATATAAATTATGTCTGGTGAGATATTTGGTCGGCAACAAAATTCCCGGAACATCAAAAGCATTTTGCAAACCGATCTGATTGTAAGGTAAGTTACGAGCAACTTCCAATTCTTCGCTCAATATAGCTGTCTCCAAAGTTTTTATTTTTGCCAAACGAACCACTTTATAGATGGAAACCAAAGTTGAATAAATACCAACGGCAAAAATAGCCAATATGGCTATGGCAATAAGAAGTTCTATCAAAGTGAACCCCCGCTTGTTAAACAAGCTCACACCAAAATTTGGTGTGAGGTTAACACCTTTTTTGTTTATTCTCCTTAACATGGAGATATTATAACACAAAATAAAAAATAGCTAAACAGTTAAGTTAGCTATTTTCTAGGTGCCCGGGGCGGGAATCTGCTTTACCTCTCGTTTGTTTCCACAAACTCGGGCTAGCCACCGCCTCGCGATTTTATTCGCTCACAAGCTCATAAAATATCGCTCCGGCGTTCTCATCCCGACACGAGCAAAACTATTTGCTCGTTCCCCAGACAAAATAACACAGACCAAAAGGTCTGTGTTATTTGTGCCCGGGGCGGGAATCGAACCCGCACGACCGAAGCCGCAGGATTTTAAGTCCTGTGCGTCTACCAATTCCGCCACCCGGGCTTTGGGAAAAATTATAACATAAAAAATAAATAAATCAATAGTCTATAATAAAAGCTCCGGTATATCCAGAGCTTTTATTTTACAAAACTTCTGATTTTTCGAAAAAATCTATTCTTTTAAAACTGACTCATCGGATTATATCCTTTTTTTAACAAATTCTGAATAGGAACGAAAAGAGGTTGAGGTAATTGACTCCACAAAAACCATTCCCACTTTTCACATTTTTCAGGCTCCATAATTTTTACTTCGCCGGAATCATATTCGGACAACATAATTATTGTAATGTAATGTTTTTCTTCTGCCTGAAAAATATCGTTAGTTGCAGTACCGAAGCGAATATTTTTTATTTTAATACCAGTTTCTTCCATTGTTTCTCTTGAAGCACATTCCTCCCATGATTCATTGAATTCCAAATGTCCGCCCGGAAAACTCCAAGAACCTTCTCCGTGCGAATTTTTTCTTTTTCCGAGGAGGACTTTACCGTCTCTAATAACAATTACTCCAACCCCGACTTTTGGTCTTTCACTCATAAATATAGTCTTAAAAAATTATTTATTCTATACTCTTTCTATTTTCTATATTTCTCCCCATAAAACTGCGGTAATTGACACTGCACAAAACTAACACAATCATTGGGTTTTTTAATATCCACCGCATTAATACATTTGATTATCTCTTTTGTCCAAGTCGGACATTCTTCCATGCAAGTATTATAAGCATCTTCCAAATCAGTCGGAGTTACGTCTTCGGTATAAGAAGCGCAATCTTTGTATCTTTGACAAGCATCACTACATTTATCGGAAATCACTTTTTTCTTTTCTTCATCCGCACACATGGTTTTTAACTCTTGTAAAATATTTTTTATTTTTTCTTCCAATTCTGCCATTTTTATAATTGGCTCATCCGGATCTACGATATCCAAATCATCAATTTCTGGTAATTCGGGAATATAATTATCCGGAGTTAAATCTGGCACTTCTGATCCTGGACGTCCGGTATTTAATTCCGGTAATTCTGGAACATATTCAACCGGATTCCCAGAATCATCCACTACTTGTACATCCACTTCCGGCAAAGGCGGGACATCTGAAGACAATTCAGGTACTTCTGAACCAAGCACTTTTATATCCTCCGAATCAATATCTGGCAAAGATGGGACATCTGACGTTAGTTCAGGAACTTCCGAACCCGGTCGTCCCTCATTTTCAGTTTTCAAATCATCCAAATCCACATCTGGTAATTTAGGCACATTATTTAGCCATTCTTTTTTACGATCAAGCAAATCATCTAACTCTTTTTCCATTGCCTCAATCTTTTTATTATTATCTTTTTTATTATCGCAAGTATCACCCATGAACATCCGCATATGTTCTACCCTGGACAATAAATCCTCTTGATCCGCCACTATTTTTTCCGGAGTATCAGATTGTTTTTGTTTGGAATCAAGCAAATTGTCTACGAGAAAAAAACCGGCTGTACCCAAAACGACTGCCGATAAAGCACCAAGAATAATTTTTGTTATTGTGGTCATAATACAATTGTGCGATTAGAAAACTTTTACATTATGTAATATACTTTTTCAAATTATTGATCAGGGTTCTTTATTTGTTTTGATTTTAAAACTTCTTATTCAATTTTATCTGATTTTGTTAAATTACATTTAGCACAAAGCAACCGAATATTTTTAGCAGTCAAACTTGTTCCACCCCTTGAAAAGGGCAAGTCATGATCAAAATGTAAATTTTTCATTGATCCACATAATACACATTTTCCACTATCTCTTTTCCAAACTTCTTTTTTTACCTCACTAGGTATAAGCCTTGTATGTGCAAGATCAATATGTTCATTTGTAGTTAAATCTTGTTCATCTGATAATTTTAAAGTAAATACAAAAACATTTCTCTTTCCGTCGTTTTTAATATTGTAATCAATTAAATCAAACAATCCTTTTAACGACCACACGCCAGTTAAAATTTTTTCATAAACCTTCACTGTTTCGGCTTTAGAAGTTTTATTTTTAAATTTTTTTACTGCTTCAATAAATTTTCCATTTTGGGTTAATGTGCCATTTCTGGTTTGTTGAGGTTGGTCAAATAATTTTGGATTCATTTCATAAGAAATTTTTGGCTCATCATGTCCTTCGTATTCAATAGTAATTCCATCATCAGAAATACTATCGACATAAGGTGCATTTGATCTACGCGACATTAAAATAACAGAATATTTTGGATTCATTCTAAAGTTCATACCTCGTTGTAAGGTTTGGACATTCTCTATATCACACATTTCTCGATATGAGTATATTTGATCAATCATATTTAATTTAATATTTCTAAATAAATTTTACTCTTTCTAACCAAAAAACACAAGATTTTTTAACAAAAAAGCTCCAGACAGGCACGTTGGAGCTTTTTTGTTTTTATCGCGACAGGCACGTGGCGACAAAAGATTTTAATTTTTCTTTTAACTTTTCCAATTCTTCTTCACTATATGTTTCTTCACTTAACATTTTTTCATCAACTGTTTTGGTGGGGACAAATTTCTGCAAAAAATATTTCTTCGCGCCGGCTATTTCTTTACCTATTTGCAGGATATCATCAGGCGATAGTAAATTTTTTACCAATGTCGTGCGAAATTCATAATCAATCCCCGAATTTTTTATCATTTCCACGCTTTGTTTTATTTTCTCTATATTCATCGGCATTCTGGTTATTTCTTCGTATTTAGCCAAAGGCGCTTTGATATCCATCGCGAGATAATTTACCAATTTTTGATCTATAATTTCTTTGAGCATTTCCGGATTAGTGCCATTGGTATCCAGTTTGATGAGAAATCCCAAGTCGCGGATTTTTTTGATAAATTCTATCAAATCATATTGGAGTGTCGGTTCCCCGCCAGTGATAGATACTGCATCCAACTTTCCTACTCGTTCTTTCAAAAAATCAAAAAACTCATCTTCGTTTAAACTTTCCCCGAACATTTCCGGTTTTACCAATTCCGGATTGTGACAATACGGACAGCGAAAATTGCAACCTTGCGTGAAAACTATGCAAGCCACTTTATCCGGATAATCTATCATGGAAAATTTTTGCAATCCGCCTATTTTCATATTAACAAGTAGCGCAAGTTGTTTGTAAAGTTTCTACTTCTTCGGTTGTTCCCGGAACTTTGAAAGTTTTACGCATACCAAATTCCGCTTTTTTGCCATGATTCCATTGTTGTACCGGGCGGAGATAACCGACGACGCGAGAATAAACTTCAGTTTTAGCTTTACAATCCGGACATTCAAAATGTTCACCAACTATATATCCATGACTTGGGCAAACACTGAAAGTCGGAGAAAAAGTGAAGTATGGTAATTTATAAGTATTACAAATTTTCTTCACCATATTTTTTACCACTTCCACACTATTTATTTTTTCTCCCACAAATAGATGCATCACTGTGCCACCGGTATATTTGGTTTGCAATCCATCTTGCATATCCATAGCTTCGAAAATATCATCTGTATGATTTACCGGCAATTGAGTGGAGTTGGTATAAAAAGGATGAGCGCCTTTTTGATATTCTTCTTCGTTAGCCACGATAATTTCCGGATATTTGATTTTGTCTTTGCTAGCTAGACGGAAAGAAGTGCCTTCAGCCGGAGTAGCTTCTAGATTATAGATACTGCCGGTTTCTGTTTGATAAACTTGCAATCTGTCGCGCATAAAATTCATAATGCGGATGGCAAAATCCAAACCTTCTTTTTCCGTGATATTTTTTCCCAATAAATTTTTTGCCGCTTCATTCATACCGACCAAACCGATGGTGCCAAAATGATTTTTCCAATATTGATCAAAACGAGCTTTGATATTGCGTAAATAATATTTAGCGTAAGGATAAAGATTTTTTTCCGTCAAAGTTTCCAAAATTTTTCTTTTGATTTCCAAACTATCTTTGGCTAAATCCATCAAACGACCGAGTTTTTCTTTGAATTCTTCTTCGGTTTTGGATGTATAACCCAAACGTGGCATATTGATAGTGACTACCCCGATAGAACCGGTGAGCGGGTTGGCGCCGAAAAGTCCGCCACCTCTGGATTGTAATTCGCGATTATCAATACGCAAACGACAACACATACTGCGAGCATCTTCCGGATTCATATCAGAATTTACGAAATTGGAGAAATACGGAATACCATATTTAGCCGTCATTTCCCAGAGATTTTTGAGTTCAGGATTATCCCAATCAAAATCTTTGGTGATGTTATATGTCGGAATCGGGAAAGTGAAAACGCGTCCTTTGGCATCCCCTTCCATCATCACTTCAAAAAACGCTTTATTGAACATATCCATTTCTGCTTGGAATTCTCCGTAAGTTTCTTTTTGCGGTTTACCACCGATAATCACCGGTTGATCTTTGTAATAACTCGGCACTTTCAAATCCATGGTAACATTGGTAAAAGGAGTTTGAAAACCTACGCGAGTCGGCACGTTGACATTGAAAACAAATTCTTGCAAACATTGTTTTACATCTTTGTAACTCAAATTGTCATAACGGATAAACGGAGCAAGTAAAGTATCAAAATTGGAAAAAGCTTGTGCGCCGGCAGCTTCACCTTGGAGGGTGTAAAAGAAATTTACCACTTGACCCAAAGCCGGACGTAAATGTTTGGCCGGTTTGGTCTCTACTTTTCCCGCTACTCCGGTGAAACCTTCCACCAATAAATCGTGCAAATCCCAACCTACGCAATAAACAGACAAAATATTCAAATCGTGAATATGAAAATCACCTTCCAAATAGGCGTTTTTGATTTCTTTTGGATAAATTTTATTCAACCAATAAACTTTACTGATTTCCGAAGATATATAGTTATTCAAACCTTGAAGAGAAAAAGCCATGTTGCTATTCTCGTTTACTTGCCAATCAGCTTGAGAGAGATATTGATCAACCAAATCCACACTGGCGCGATTGGTCAATTCACGAAGTTGTTTGTGTTGTTCACGATAGATAATGTATGATTTCGCGGTTTTGGTATAAGTGGAATCGATAAGCACGGCTTCAACGATATCTTGCAAATCTTCCACGGTCGGAACTTCTTTACGAATCATTTTCCCGGCCAATTGTACAACTTTGAGAGCGAGACGACGAGCCGTGTTTTCATCAAATTCCCCGGTCGCCGCGCCGGCTTTGGCGATAGCTTGAATTATTTTTTCGGCGTCAAAATCAACCACTCGCCCGTCCCTCTTTTTGATTTTATCAAACATATTTTTTTAAAAAAATTAATTATTTTTTAAATTTATTAATGTTTTAGCCTTTTCTACCAGTTGTGTTTTGTATTTTATCTTAAACACAACATATTGTGTTTAATCTTAGTATTGTCATTATAACACTTCCGTCAAGGACAGCCAATAGTAAAATTAATTTTGCTGTATTAACGATAAATTTTGAGGAGAATAAAATTTTAAAAAAAAGTTATCCACAAAGAAAATAAAAAAACCGGCCGTTTATATACGACCGGGGTTTGAAATGTCTTTTCATTTTTCTTTTTGGCAGTTGCAACCCTTTTCAATGTGATAAAAAGCGCCGCAAACACGACAAAGTTCAAAGATGTTGGTGTTTTGACACACCAGACAACAGGTTTTCTTTTTTAGACCGTTGTTTTCGATCTCTTTTTGTTGTGTTTCAAAACCACAAAAAGAACAATGGACAAACGTACTGTTCATTTTATCCTCCTTTAAACGTTTGGTTTACGAAAAGAACCATGTTTTTTTATCACTGTTTATCGAAAAAGTCAATCCGCTTGTTTTAAAAAGGTTTATATATTACAATTAAACCAATATGGATGAAGAATTTATTATCGAAGAAGGAGAAAGATTGGCTCAAGCGGAAAACCTGCCTGAGGAGGTTGTTTTTGAAAATAATTTACGCCCGCAAAAACTGGCTGATTTTGTCGGTCAAGAACAAATCAAACAAAATCTGGATATTTCCATGCAAGCGGCCAAAAAACGTGGAGACTCACTGGAACATGTATTGCTTTATGGCAACCCCGGTTTGGGAAAAACCACGTTGGCGCATATTATCGGCAAAGAAATGAATGCCAATGTAAAAATCACCGCCGGACCGGCTTTGGAAAAAGTCGGCGATTTGGCCGCCATACTTTCCAATCTGGAAAACGGTGAAATTTTGTTTATTGATGAAATTCATCGTTTGAACAAAACCATCGAAGAGGTTCTTTACCCGGCGCTGGAGGATTATTCTCTGGATATTATCATCGGTTCCGGACCGGCCGCGCGCACTATTCGCATGCCGCTTAATCGTTTTACTCTTATCGGGGCCACCACCAAAATGAGTATGATTTCCGGACCGCTCCGAGATCGCTTCGGACATGCTTATCACCTGAATTTTTACGAAGAAAAAGATATAGAACAAATTTTGCATCGTAGCGCCAAAATACTCAATGTGCCGATAGATGAAAAATCTCTAAAAATAGTTTCCGCGCGCGCGCGAAGAACTCCTCGTATTGCCAACCGCTTGCTCAAAAGAGTTCGCGATTTCGCGGAAGTAAAAAATGACGGAAAACTCGATGAAAAAATTACCAACGAAGCTTTGTCTATGTTATCAATTGACGAATACGGTCTGGATGAAGTGGATCGTCGATTGCTTGAAACTTTGATTGAAAAGTTCAACGGCGGACCGGTAGGATTAAACACTTTGGCCGCGGCCATTTCCGAAGAAATGGACAGTATAGAAAACATTTATGAACCGTATTTATTGCAAACAGGTTTTTTGGAACGCACACCTCGCGGACGCAAAGCTACGCCTTTGGCTTACAAACATTTAGGGTTTGAAGAACCAAAAAATAACACTTTAATATAAGCAATCTATTATGTCTTTCGTTTTTTCCATACCTCTTTACGCCTTTCTTTTCGCTTTTTTTGGATTTTTGGTGATTTTTGTTATTTTCTTTTTTATAGATCTTTATCATATTTTTGAAACCAGTTCTCTGACAATGACCAGTTTGGCAATAACCGTTTTGATAACCACCGTTTCCGCTTTAACTATTTTCTTCTTATGGTATCTATTGCAAGATGTGGATTGGAAAACGGCAATAACCGTTTTTGACAGCGCTTGGATAACTGATATTTTTAATTTAAAATAAATACGGAATAAATAATTGAAAAATATGTCTATCGGCAAAATAGTCACCTTAAAAAATTACGAAAAAGAAATTTTCAGACTTCGCAGACATTTGATCACTTTTTTACCGGCATTTTTATTGTATGTTTTAGGTTTGATTTTACCCGTAGCGGCCGGGATTTATTTTTATATCACCTTGGGCACGGAATTTACCGGCGCTGTTTACACTCCGATTCTCATTTTGATAGCCGGTGTTTATATGCTTTCCATCAGTTTGTTTTTTTATTCTTATTTTGTGGACTTTTATTTGGATATCTTTTTTGTCACCAACGACCGTTTGGTGGATGTCAATCAAAACAATTTATTCGCGCGTACGGTTTCAGAAGTGGATCTCTACAGAATCCAAGATATAACTTCGGAGATAAAAGGTATTTCTCAACAATTGTTCAATTACGGCACGATAATCATTCAAACAGCGGCCACAGAACCAAAATTTGTGGTTTATAAAGTTCCCGATCCTCACGGCTTGCGACAAAAACTCTTGGATCTCGCCGAAGCTGACAGACAATATCATCAAAAATAATTTCTAAAAAATATTCTCCGCTTTTGGCGGAGAATATTTTTTAGGCATTGCTGCTCTTTATTTCCTTTTTTTTATTTTTTTCATCTTCTTCTTTTTTCTTTTTTTCTTCGAATTCAGCCGGGGTAGGTATATAAAAAGGGTCTTCGGGATCGGAAATTGTTTCCTCCTCTACTCGAGGTTTGATTACTCTGTCTCCCCCTTGCCACCTTCTACTTTCACTCATATATTTAAAAAATTAAAAACTAATATATTTTTTCTACACTTGTCCCTTTGTAATAATACTGCAAAAGTTGATTATATGTCCAGCCGTCTTTATCGGCGCGTTGCGAAGCATCCCAAGCACTCATGCCGACTCCATGACCAAACATATTTTGCCCTTCATCATAAATACATGTAACCGGTTGGAGCCATTCTTTATCCGTTCCGCCCCAAACCTCTTTCCAAGTGCGTGTTTTACCATCAGAATGACCAAAATAAGGGGTTATGACCGGTTGGCTGTTATAAGTGACCATTTCTCCGTTTGTCACGCGCGCAGCTTGAACTACGCGAGGCATCAAAATTTCAGAATTATATCCGAGATATAGCTGATCGGCAGTAGTAGCATACAAATCAAAAGTGCGTTGATCTGCGGGAACTCCGTTGTTCAGATGATAATAGGCGTAAGACCTGGCCGCAACCAATATGGCTTTTATATATTCCATTGCCGCTCCGTTACTGGTCTCGGCAATGCCGGCAATATAACTATCCATTGGCAATTCGTTTATTACATAAGGCGCGTCGCTTTTCGGGGAATATTTAAATTCCATTATTCCGCGATAAGCGTTAAAATTTTTATTTCCTTTCCAGCTCACATATCTGTCATAATCAAGCAAAGTAAAATAATGATTGAAATCATAAGGAACCAATCGCAATCTTTCTTGAGCGGTAAAATTCAAATTTGGACTGTTGAAATAATAATTCCCTCCGGAATATCTCATTGTCGCCGTTTCTCCGCCGAAAAGAGTTCCTTGCAAAACACTGCCGGCATAGACTTCATAGGAAAAATCCGACTTAAATTTTACATCTTCCGTAGCTTTGTAAAGACCGATTCTCACACTCGGTTCGGCTACCAAAATTCGATTATTCGTAAATACCGGCTCTTGATAAGAATAAGGAGCATCCTGCAAAACCGTAACCGGAATTTCCAAAGTTCCTCCGTCAAGAGTGTGGTTATTGGCTGTCAATTGAAATCTGGCAACATATTCTCCTTTTTGTCGCGGAGCGCGAAAATAAAATTCTATTCTGGTTGATTCGCCGGTTTTTACAGAAGTCGAACCTTGAAAAATTTTTACCGGAGAAAGCCAACTATTATCGGCAATGTTGACTTTTAACGAACCTGTCGCCGCGCCGGTAGAACCGGCTTCTTGCCAGAGAAAATTATCCCAAGTCGTAGATCCGACATTGGTATACATCACGATAAAACCTATTTTATCTCCCCCGTTAGCCGTCATTTTATAAGCTGTCATCGCCGAAAGATGAGCTTTGTATTCTCGACTGCTTTTTTCCGCTTCATCCGGCAGTTGTCCGACATCGTTTCCTGATTTATTTTCATCATCGTTTGCAATCGTCGCGGTATTTGGTATAACTTTGATATCCAAATAAAAATAACTGCTTTTAATCCAAGTTTTATTTTCCGCAGCCAAATAAAAATCTTCACGATATGTACCTGTTTTGGTTGGAGCTTTGAGCTTTAATTTGATTTCAGCCGTTTCTCCGGAAATCGTTCTTTTGGTGATTTTGGCCGGATTGGAAGCAGAAATCCAGGTGCTATTGGCAAAAACACTGGCGCGGTAATTTTTATTAACCGTATAAGCAGAAACATAATTTTTACCCGTAATCTCCCAGGCGGCTTTACCGACATTTTTTATTTTTACTGTTATTTCTTTGGTTTCTCCGGCTTTGATTTCAATCGGTTCTTTCACGGAGACACTGACATATTTGCCCAGATAAGCGGAATCTTTGAAAGGAGGAGGAGTGAAGCTGATAGCTTTAACATTATCAGTCATTAGTAAACTGAGGCTGATCAATAAAAATATTAACACTGCTTTCAAACGCATAATTTTCAATTTTTAATTTAAAATTTTCAATTAATTATCAATTTTCCATTTTCAATGACGCTTTGTAAATTACTTCATTGAAAATTCACTGAAAATTGTAAAACCTGCCTGCCGGCAGGCAGGTTGAAAATTAAAAATTCTATTTATAGATTTATTATATCACACTTTCCCTTTTTGGTCAGAAAAAATAATTTATGCTATAATAATGAGGATTTTTATGTCTCAAACAAAACAAATTTATCAAAATACTTTGATCCAGCTGGTCGGCAAGATTATCAGCACTCTTTTGGGTTTGGCGGCGGTAGCCATAATGACTCGTTCTCTCGGAGTGGAAAAATTTGGTTGGTATGCCACAGCCACCGGTTTCTTGCAATTTATCGGTATTTTTTGTGATTTCGGTTTTACGGTTGTGTCCGCCAACATGTTATCTCGTCCGGATTTTGATAAGAAATCTCTTTTTAACAATCTTTTCACCCTGAGATTTATTACTGCGATTTTATTCCAAGGGTTACTTCCTTTTTCTATTTTGCTTTTCCCTTATCCTATTGAAATAAAATTAGCCGTAGCCATAATCGCTCTTTCTTTTATAAACACTTCCATCAATCAAGTCTTTATCGCCTCTTTACAAACAAAACTACAGATGCACTTGCAATCTATCGGCGAAATTATCGGCCGTGTTGTTTTGATACTCGGCGCTTTGTTGGTAGCAAAAAATAACTTCGGATTTTTACCAATGATGGCGGTGATAACTCTGGCTTCGTTTTTTTATACCGGCTATCTCTGGTATAAAAGCGAAAAAATTAAATTTCAATTTGATAAAGAAATTTCCAAAGCGATTTTTATTCAGATGTGGCCGACGGCTTTGGCGGTTATCTTTAACGCTATTTATTTACAGGGCGACAGAGTTCTTTTACCTCTTTTCGTTCCGCAAACCGATGTGGCATTTTACGGCGCCGCTTATAGAGTTTTGGATATCGTCATCCAAGTTTGTTCCATGATAATGGGTATTATGACTCCCCTTTTGGCTTTTGCTTGGTCTCGCAAACTTGCGGAAGATTTCAAAAAAAATGCGCAACTGTCTTTTGATCTTTTGATGACATTGCTTATTCCCATGGTTTGCGGAATTTTTGTTTTGGCCGAACCGATAATGAGCTTTGTAGCCGGTAACGATTTTTCCGGAGCCGGAAAAATTCTCCGCATTTTGATAATTTCTATTTTCGGCGTTTGTTTTGGTATGGTTTTCGGACATTTGGCTTTAGCTATCAATCGCCAAAAACAAGTTTTTTGGATTTATTTTTCCGATGCGATTTTGAGTGTCATCGGTTACTTGATTTTTATCCCCAAATTCGGCATGTATGGCGCGGCTTACGTCACTATTTTTTCCGAATTCTACGCCGGAATTTTATTATTGATAACAGCTTTTTATTACAGTCGCTTTTTCCCGAAATTCTTTACTTTTTTCAAAATAACTCTCCTCTCTTTACTAATGTCAGTTTTGCTTTATAATTTAAGAGAAGAACCTATCTTGATCTTGATATCTCTTTCCGGATTATTTTATACTCTGGGAGCTATCGCGTTGAAAATATTTTCTCGCGACAGTTTGATTCAACTTATTCCTTTTAAAAAATAATTTAAAGAATTAATCATTTTAAAAATATGGATTTCACAAAAGTTCGCAATATCATTTTTTTAAGTATTTTGGGTTTAGTCACTCTTTGTTTTTTGTACATTATTAAACCTTTCGTTTATCCTATTTTTTGGGCGGCCATATTAGCTTCTTTGTTCTACCCTCTCTATAAGAAATTAAATAATAAATTAAAAACTCCGAACCTTAGCGCCACTATCACTTTAAGCACGGCTATAATAGCCATTACTATTCCTTTATTGATTATAGGAACTCTTCTTATCGCTCAATCTGTTGATTTGTATGCCAAAGTCAGTAATAATCAAGATCAGATAAGTTCTTTTATCCAAAATGCCGCCAGTACTATCAAACATAACCCCTATACCGCTCAACTAAATATCAACGAATCTTTTTGGCTGGATAAATTCTCCGAAGGAGTGCAATTGGTAACTTCTTATATCATTACCAATTTGACCAAAATCACTCAAAACTCCATCAGTTTTTTTGTAATGGTCGTTATCATGTTTTATACTCTTTATTTCTTTTTACGCGACGGAGAAAAAATATTGAAGACTTTGATGCACCTGTGTCCACTAGGTGATAAATACGAAAAAATTCTTTATAACAAATTTACCAATACGGCTTTTGGAACAATCAAAGGGATAGCGATAGTCGGCGGTTTGCAAGCCACTCTCGGAGCTTTGGCTTTTTATATCGCCGGTATCCAAGGTATTTTGATCTGGGGAGTAATCATGTTTTTATTTACTTTGATACCATCTTTCGGTTGCAGTCTGGTCTGGTTCCCGGCCGGTATTCTGCTTTTACTTTCCGGTAAAATTTGGCAAGGTATTTTCATCTTACTTTTTGGCTTCTTTGTTATAAGCACGGTTGATAATTTACTTCGTCCAGTGATAGTCGGAAGAGAAGCTCAACTCCACCCTCTCTTTATTCTTTTCTCAATGCTTGGAGGTATCATTGTTTTTGGTATTTCGGGATTTATTATCGGACCAATAGTTGTCGCTTTACTTTTGTCTTTCTGGGAAATGTATGACGAATATTATAGAGAGCAGTTGGATAATAATTAAATAAAAACTCAAACGATTTTCAACCCCGCTTTAAAAAGCGGGGTTATCATTTACTTGACAAAATAGAAAAAAATAATTATAATCATTTTACAAAATGCGGTAGTAGTTCAGTTGGCTAGAATGTCTCCTTGCCAAGGAGAAGGTCGCCGGTTCGAATCCGGTCTACCGCTCAAATCACATATTAAACATAGCGGGATAGAGCAATTGGCAGCTCGCCAGGCCCATAACCTGGAGGTTCTCGGTTCAAGTCCGAGTCCCGCAACAAAATGGACACGACCCAATAGTTTGGGTCGTGTTTTTTGGACTTAAATAAAAAATTATTTAGCTAATCTTAGCCACTTTTACCCCTTGACAAAATAGCTAAAATGTGCTATAATCTACTGTTTTGTACCTTTTAATAACGACAATGGGAGGCAATCATGAAAACTCAGATTCTCAAGAACGGCGCACTCATCGGTGATGGACAGGAAAAACTGACCATGGACGACAAGATCGCGCTCGAGATCTGTCTTGGCGACCGGAGAAAGTATGTCTGCATCGTCGACTGGCAGAAGAATATCACTGTTCTCAAGCCGACGAGAAAGACTCCTCAGTGGGAGAGTATCTATCACCTTGACATCGACACTTTTCTCGGCCGCATCGGTGAGAAAAGTTTCGTGCACACCAAGTATCCGCAGAACGGCCTGAGAGTACTGGAAAGACAGGGGAACAAAATTCTGATAACCGAATTCTCGGTTATCTCCCAGCATGGACAGATCTTTCTGGTGGATCAACAGTCCCACTTTGAAGAAATCGCCAGTGAAGGATCAAGTGTCGTGGTGCCCAACCTGAAGTGGGAATCCTTGGATAAAATTCTGACCAATGATGCCAAAGAAGGTGGCGAAAACCGTTTCGGCATCGAACTCAGGCAACTGCGCAAGGTCAAGGACGTTCCCCCGCGGAAAAAACCGGTGATCCCCGAACTCGGCGAAAACCAGGCCATCGTGCTTTGGTACAACGCCGCCATGGGAAGCGGGTGTGCCATGACAAACCATGGACAGGCCAGGATATGGTGGCCCAACACCCCCATCACCAAAGACGGCATACGCATGCTTGTCGAAGGAGAAATTGTGGAATTTTCCAGACTTAAACAGATCGACCGCTCCGACACCAATTTCCGGCTTGAAATAATCGGAGAAGTAAGGGTGGTCAAACCGGAGAACAAAAAGATCTCCGCTGTGGAACTCCATGGAACTCTGGCAACAACCAAACAGGAACAGGTTAACGCCTAATTCTATCGTTCTTTCAGTCTTTATACCCCCGCATCCGCGGGGGTATTTTTATTTTAAAACCATCCTTTCGGATGGTTTTATTTTTATGCCGATAATTTTTTTATAATTTCTTCCAACCTCTTTTCGATTTCATCCAACTTTTCGTTTTCAATTCTGGCAAGGGCGATTTGTAATTCTTCAATTTCTTTTTTTGCCTCTATGTTGGTTTTGTAATCTTCCAAAGCTTGAAACCTGTCACGTTCAGCTTGGCGATTTTGACTCATCATGATAATAGGCGCCGCATAAGCAGCTTGGGTGGAAAACAGAAGGTTTAGTAAGATAAACGGATACGGATCCCAACGATTGGCATAAGCCAATAAATTAAAACCTATCCAGGCAATAACAAAAATCGTTTGAAAAATAATAAATTTCCAACTACCCATACCAAAAGCCATGATATCGGCTATACGCTGACCGAAAGTTAGCTTTTCCCTATGTTTTTCAAGCCAAGTTTTACCGTTATTTGCGACTTTTTCTTTATTTACCATATTTTTATTTTAATTAATACCTTTATTTTAGCAAAAAAACAACAGAAAGCCAAATTTATCAAATTTTACCCCTTTACTACGGTATTTTTTTCAGGTAGTATTAAATTACAATTTTAACGACAAAACCCTTGTAAAATATGATGCAAAACGCGGTTTCCGAAAAAAATACAACCGTACTTATCACCGCCGGTTCTGGTTTTGAATTATCCAAAAAAAATCTTGAAATTTTATCAGAATTTTTCGGACCTCACTCCCCTGTTTTAATTTTAAACGAATCAAAGTTTGATTCAAAAACCAAAGAAGAAATTTTAAAATCAAAAAACGATATTTTGATTTTAAGTTCAAACGCAGAATTAACTGACGGTTGTTTGCAAGAAATGGAAAAAGTTTTGAAAGATCACGACAAACACGGATTGGTTTGTCCGAGATCGAACAATTCCGGTTCTTTTGATCAAAACAAGGATTATGTTTTGTGGCAAAAAATAGCAAATCTTTTACCTCCTTACAACACTATTCCGTCCGTCGAACCTTTTTGTGTACTGATCAAAAATGACTTGATCAAAAATTTCGGTTTTCTGGAAATGTGTGAAACTTTTGATTATGTGTCTTTAAATAAATTTATTTGTCACATCAATCGCGCCGGTTATTCCGCCGTGCAAGCAAACCGATATTTTGTTTATAACAAAAATTCTACCACCAACAACAAAGCTGAAGATAAAAAAATAATTTCAACCTATCCGGAATATGAAAAGAAAATAAACGATTACATGGATTTTTATTTACACCCGTTGGAGCGATTTGCTCCGGTCTTTTTACAACCTAAACCTAAATTTCTTTTTTATTTGGCAGATCTACCTCCGGTTTACAGCGGAACATCCATCAGCGCACTGAGTTTTTGGCAGCACAGTCGCCAAAAACTTTGCGATTTTTTTGATGTTTACATTTATATTCCGAGACAAACTTTTGAATTTTTCAAAAAACAATTTGGCGATGTTCCTCATGTCATTTACGCCGAAGATGAAATCCGAGAAATTTTTGCTTTAGCCTATAAACCTTACCAAATTTTCAATCCCGAAGATTTGCGCCTACTAAATAAAGTGGCTTTAAAATTCGCTTTTACTCTGTTGGACATCATCTCTTTACGTTGTGATTATCTCAGACAAAAAGAACGTTTTTACACGGCTAAACAAGCGCTCATTTGGGCCGACGGAGCAACCTGCATCAGCGATTATGTCAGAGAAGACACGGAAAAATTTTTCAATTCAAAATTTGATTTAAAAACTATTTACCCTTACGCCATTGACGAAATTTCCAAAGAACCGTCGTCGCAAACCGACAAAATACTTCTTATCGGAAATTCATTTGCTCATAAATTAACAAAACAAGCCATCGTCTTTTTGAAAAATGTTTCCAATTTAACAGTCTTGGGTTCGGAGCCATTACCAAATTATCCGCAAATAACCTTTCATCCCAGCGGAAAATTGAATAATGAAGAGATGGAATCGCTTTATCATACGGCCAAAATTTTGATCTACCCTTCTCAATACGAAGGATTTGGGATACCGCTTTTGGAAGCGGCCAAATTTAATAAACCGATAATAGCTCATGACAATCCTTGCAGCAGAGAAGTGGTGGAAAAATTTCAAATTAATAACGTTTATTTTTACAAACAGCTTGAAGAAATAGAAGGCATGATTGATAAAATTTCCGCCGAGTCAATCAAGCCGCAAAACGAATTAGCGATTTCCTGGTCAGATTTATCGTCACAACTCACCGACTATCTCATAAAAATTCATTCTGCCGCGCTTGATATGAAAAAATTTTCAAATCGCCATGAATTTTTATCTCTAATGGAACTTTCCAAAGAAAAAAAAGAATCTTTACAAAAAAATATAATTTTAAATATGTCCGACAAAAAACAAAATCAATCAGGAGGGATAAACGATAAAATCGCCACAAGTTTTCTCAAGGACAAGTTCGAAAAGAGTTTGTACGTTTTGAAAAAATATCCGAGCTATGTTTTTAAAAATCCCGAGCTCATCAAAAATCTTTTCGTAACTTTGTTCAAAAGAGGGCCTTATCAAGCCATGCAAAACGCTTATGATTTCATAAAATTACAAGAAAATCGTGTAAAAGAAACACCTGTTTCTCCTACGATCAAAAAAGAAGAGGCTGTCAAAATCGAAGATCAACAAGCAAAATATAACGACTTCATAATCCAAAGAGAGAAAGAGTTACTCAAAATAAAAGAATATTTGGAAGAAGCCGACGGATTCCAATCTCAGCCGCCAATAGCGATGATTTCAACATTGCGACAAACAAAATCCGCGGACATTTCAAAAACCGTGGAATCTCTGCAAAATCAACTTTATAAAAATTGGATTTTATTTTTGGGAATTAAAAATATAGATGAAGACGCCAAGAAAAATATTCGCCGTTTCGCCGATAATGATCAGAGAATAAAGATTTTTGAATTGACTGAAGAAAAAAATAATTACGAATTCCTTTTTAACAAGCTCGAAACCGATTATTTCGGATTGATAGATATCGGCGATACTTTGGCGCCCGACGCTTTTTATGAAACCATAAAAACACTCAGGGCTTTTCCGGACACGGAGTTTATTTACGCCGACGAAGATCGCATAAATCAAAAAAACGAATATTTCTTCCCTTATTTCAAACCAGATTGGTCTCCGGATTTGCATTTATCTTCCAACTACACAAATCGTTTCGCTATTTATAAAAAAAGTGTGATTATCGCCTCAGGAGGATTTGAAGAAAAATACGAAAGTTATCCGGACTTTGATTTAAGCTTGAAAATTACCGAAAAAACAAACAAGATACAACATATTTCCAAAATTCTTTATCATAAAAAATCCGAAAACAAAACCGATTATTTTGATCCCGAAGATTATCCGCGTTTTCTCCAAGAGCGTAGGGCTTTACTTACAGCGATTGAAAGAAGGCACTTAAAAGCCAAACTACAAGACGGTTTGTTTCCTCCTTACTATTTGCGTTACGAGATAAAAGAAAATAGTTTTGCCAGCATTATAATTCCGACCAAAGACAAAGTCGGATTATTGAAAAATTGCATTGAAAGCATTTTGAAAAAAACTTCCTTCGCAAATTATGAGATTATAATCATTGATAATAATTCCAAAGAAACCTCCACCAAAGAATACTATGAATTTTTAAAAGAAGTTTATCCGGATAAAATCAAAGTAGTGGAATACAATCAACCGTTCAATTTCTCGGCTATAAATAATTATGCGGTCAAAAAAGCAAAAGGTGACGTCTATGTATTTCTAAATAACGACACGATTATCATCAACGAAGAATGGCTTACGGTTTTAGTTGAACAAGCTCAAAGAAAAGAAGTTGGCGCCGTCGGTTGTAAACTGCTATATCCGAACAGGACTTTGCAACATGGCGGGGTGATAATCGGATTAAGTAAGGACAACTACACGAATCACGCCTTTTTGATGTATCCGGAAACTCACCCCCTCACTGATATTGTCAGAAATTTCAATGCCGTAACCGCCGCTTGTATTGCTGTGCGAAAAGAAGTCTTTGATGAAATAAACGGTTTTGATGAAATATTCGCCGTGCCTTTCAATGATATTGATCTATGTCTTCGTTTGCGCGCAAAAGATTATTTGGTAATCTACACTCCTCTGACCCAAATTTATCATTTGGAGAGCGCCACGCGAGGCGTTCAAGATTGGCCGGAAGACACCAGAATATTCAAAGAACGTTGGGGAGAATTGATTTTTAAAACTGACAAATATTATAATCCCAATTTAAGCAGTGATCCATACAAAACATTTGAATGGCGAGGTTATTAAAAAAAGTCCCGATGCAAATCGGGACTTTTTTTAATTTAAACATCTTTTTCTATACCAAACCCTTCTTCATCCTCATCTTCGTCTTCTTCTTCCTCATCACTTTCTTCACCTTCTTCTTTTGTTTCTTTTTCTACTTCTTCTTCCTCTTCACCTTCGGTTTTAAAACCGAATTCATCCAGCTCGTCTTTTTCTTCTTCCTGCCAAACCGCGTCATTTTCGTCATAATTGGCATCATCGTCTCCGGGAACAAAAATACTATTGTTGAAAAGCATAACTCTTTTTTATTTTATCAAAGCCCTAAATCGGCTTTTTATGAAAAATATTATAACAAAATATTTGTTTTCGTCAAGAAGAAGTAAAAAATAGCTATCTGTAGCGCCAAAATCAAAACAAAAGGCAGTAAAAATCCGACTTTTTTGGTTTTATGACGGAAAATCTTCATCCCTGCAATCGCTCCGATAGTTCCGCCAATAAAAGCCAGAAGTAATAATTTGGTTTCTTTCACTCGCCAAGATTGGCCTTCGGCTTTGGCTTTATCCAAACCATAAACAAAGAAAGTGACGAGGTTGATTATTACCAAATACCAGATAAGCCAGGGGTAGGAATTGTAAAAATCGATGAAAAACATAATTTTATTTTTTATAATTATATCATTAATACTATTTAAAAACAAAACCGCCATAAAGGCGGATCTGTTTTGAGCGGATAACGGGAGTCGAACCCGTGTCACCAGTTTGGAAAACTGGGATAATAGCCGTTATATGATATCCGCAGAGAACAAAAAGAAAATATTTTTTCTTTTTTGAGCAAGGATGGCACATACCTTAGTATATGATATCCGCAAACATTATTTATAAATTGCAAAAATATTATAGTATGTTTTTGAGCCAAAGTCAAGTGTATATTGTTAATTTGCTTAAAAACTGATATGCTTATCACGTAAATTAACGCTTTAAAATATGTGGACTTTTATCTTTCAAACAATCTTGGTTTTCTTAGCTGTATTTTTTACTGATGTACTTTGGGTTTTATATGTCAGAAGAGTTGGACAAGGAAAAGCTTTTAGCGCCGCCTGGCTCGGAGTTGTTATTTGGTTATTTGGAGCTTATGCGGTAATTAGTTATGTAGATGATCCACGACATATAGTTTCGGCAGCTTTAGCTTCTTTTATTGGTACATATTATGCCGTAAAACGCGATTCTTCAAAAGAGAAGAAATAAGAAAATAAATAAACAAATAATCTAAACTAAAAAATCGTTCCGCCTAAGGCGGAACGATTTTTGTTTTTTATTTGTTATTTTTTATTCTTTCGACGCTCTAGCGCTATAATCTCCCGTTTCCGTATTTACCAAAATCTCTTCGCCTTCTTTGATAAATATCGGCGCTTGAATGTGTAGACCGTTATCAAGCACGATTTCTTTGGTTACATTTCCGGCTGCACTATTTCCTTTTTCCGCTGGTGGAGCTTCTACTACTTTATATTGAATTTTTTTCGGAATTTGGATACTGACCGGTCTTTCTTCGTACAAACCGATAATTACATCGAGTCCTTCTTTGAGATATTTGGCATCGTCTCCAATCAAATCTCCGTCCATTTCTATCTGTTCGTAAGATTGCATATTCATAAAAGCGTAGTTTTCTCCGGTTTTATACAAATATTGCATAGTCACAAAAGACACACTGACAATTTCCACTGTTTCACTGGTTTTATAGGTCATTTCAATAACTTTTCCTGAACCCAAAGATTTCATGCGAGTACGAACAAAAGCAGCGCCTTTACCGGGGTTGATATGTTGAAATTCCACGACGACAAAAAGGTCGTTTTGGTGCTTGATGACTACACCTTTACGGATTTCTGATGTTGAAGCCATAAAAAAGTAATATATTTCAAAATCATCCCGACATTAAGTCGAGATGATTGTCTTTGTTTTATTTAGGTAAAAAAGCCATGAGCGAAGCTTGGCGTGCGCGTTTAATGGCATTGGCCACTTGACGTTGATGTTTGGCGCAAAGGCCGCTTCTGCGTCTCGGCGCAATTTTCATATAGGAAGAAACAAATTTTTTCAAACTGTTTACATCCTTGTAGTCAACAACCATTTTGTTGTTGGTGCAATAAAAGCAACTTTTTGATTTCTGTTCTTGCATAATTTATTTTATTTTAAAAAGGTATATCTTCAACTTTTATTTCTTCTTCGATAACTTCTCCGGAATTTTCGGCTTGAGCCGAACCGGATTCAACAGGTCTGCTTTTACCGGTATTATCCGCGGAGCCATTTAACATTATCATGTTATCAGCCACTATTTCAGTGCGATAACGTTTAATGCCGTCTTGTCCGGTCCATTCGCGGGTTTGTAAACGACCTTCTACATAGACTTTTGATCCGCGATGTAAATATTGAGAAGCAATTTCCGCAAGTTTCGACCACATTACAATATTGTGGAACTCGGCTTCTTTTTGTTTTTGGCCTTGAGCGTCGGTCCAAAAACGATTGGTGGCGATAGACATCGAGGCTACAGCTTTACCGTTTGGGGTATTGCGAAGCTCCGGATCTCTGGTCAGATTACCTATCAACATCACGCGATTTAAATCCATATATTTAAAAAATTAATTTATAACTTTTAGACTTTGGTCATCAAGTTGTCGTCAGCCAAAATCTCGTCCAATTTTTTATCAATATCTTTCAAATCCATGGTTTTCTCTTCTTTTTCTTCTTTCTTTTCTTCTTTTTTCTCTTCTTTTACTTCTGTTTTAACAACCTCTTCAACAACTTCCGGGACGGTTTCAGTTTCTTCTTTAACTTCGGAATTAAAATAAGAAATCTTTTGAGCTTGGGAAATTTTATCATTATATTTGGTGATAAAACTTCTTAAGATGTTTTTATCCAAATCCAATTTATTTTTTAATTCTTTAACTTTTTCGGATTCAGCTTCAAACACAACGGTATAAAAATAACCGTAACGAATTTGTTTGATAGGATAAGCCAAACGATTTTTACCGAGATTTGTTTCTACGGCATTGGTACCTATTTCATTAACTATGGTTAAGGCTCTATTGGCTTCATTTTCGGATTCTTTTTCATCAAAAGTACCGGGTAAAACCAACAAAAGTTCGTATTTCTGCATAATTTACAATAAATTTACGGCCTCAAAACACCCTGTTCATTGTTTAGGAATTTCAAGGTTTAGATATAAAACTTAATTAAAGTACTTAAATATTAGCACATTTTTCAAATTAGTCAACACCCTAACGATTACTTTATCTACAACCAGTATCCACAGGTAAAATTTTATGCTATAATAAAACAAGAACGAACAAACGGGAGGTTGTTCAGATTTTTTTGGTATATTACTTAAAATTCACCTTTTTTTACTTATGCTTCCAGCAAATATCGTAGAAAAAATAGTTTTAAAATGCAATTTGGGTCCGGATATGGAGGTTTGCAAAAACCTAAAGGATGAATCGGAAAAAACCGAAACCCCGCTTATTGAACTTCTTTTATCAAAAAACTTGGTTGATGAGAGTTCTTTGTTTACCAAAGCCGGAGAAATATTAAACGTACCTTTTGTCAGTTTGAAAGGCAGAGATATTCGTCGTGATATTTTAAACCTTATTCCATCCCCTGTCGCCAACGCCAACAACGTAGTGGCTTTTGATAAAAACGAAAAAGAAATTTTATTGGCCATGACCGATCCGACAGATTTGCAAACTGCGGAATTTATCCGTCGTAAAACAGGGCTTGAACCGAAAATTCATATAACTACTTTTTCCGATCTCAAAGACGCATTACACCGCTATCATGCCGGTTTGGAAGAAGAGATGAAAATAATTCAAGAAAACAAAGACGAGGAAGAAACCGGCGATCTCAAAAAAGCCGCCGAGGAATTACCTATCATCAATATAGTTAGCAGTATTTTGGAACACGCTGTTTATGAAGGAGCTTCCGATATTCATATAGAGCCCAATGAAAAAGAGTTGGCAATTCGCTATCGTATTGATGGTATTTTAAAATCGGTTATGAGTTTGCCGAAAAATTTTCAGAGTGGGATTGTTGCCAGAATTAAAATTTTGGCCAATTTAAAAATCGATGAACACATGGTGCCACAGGACGGACGTTTTAAAATACAATTACAAGCCGATAAAATGGCTTTTCGTGTCTCAATAATTCCGGTTTACGATGGTGAAAAAATAGTTATGCGTTTATTGCCCGAGGGAGCTAAACCTCTCACTTTGGACCAACTCGGTTTTCTGCCAAGTGTAAAAATATTAGTAGAAAATGCCATTAAAAAACCAAACGGGATGATTTTGGTGACCGGTCCTACAGGTAGTGGAAAAACAACCACACTTTATTCGGTGCTCGGAATTTTAAATCAACCCGGAGTTAATATTTCCACTATTGAAGATCCTATCGAATACCGTATTCAGGGAGTCAACCAGAGTCAAATAAATCCCAAAATAGGTTTTACCTTCGCTTCCGGATTGCGCGCCTTTTTACGTCAAGACCCCAACATTATCATGGTCGGAGAAATCCGCGATCAAGAAACCGCTGAAATAGCCGTTCACGCCGCCATGACGGGTCACTTGGTGCTTTCAACACTTCATACCAATGATGCTCCGACTACCATTCCTCGTTTAACAGACATGGGCGTTCCTCCTTTTTTGGTTTCTTATACCACCAATATAGTTATGGCTCAAAGATTAGTTAGAAAAATTTGCCCTTACTGTAAAAAAGAATACAAGCTTGATCGCGCTTCAATCGACGCTCTTTTGAAAGCCTTCGATGCTGAAAGGATAACCACTATATTGAAAGAAAACAATCTCTTAAAAGAAGGTGAAAAAAATTTGGAAGAAATGGTTTTTTACAAAGGCGAAGGTTGTTCACGTTGTAATAATTCCGGACACAAGGGTCGCGTTGGTATTTACGAAGTTATGGAGGTTAATCAAGAAATAATCCACAAAATCAACGAACATGCCGATTCCAACGCATTAAAAGATACCGCTCGTAAAAACGGGATGATTACTATGAGTGAAGACGGTTTGATAAAAGCCAAAATGGGAGTAACTACGATAGCGGAAATCTTGAGAGTAACAAAAGAATAAACTTAAATAAAAACTTATTTTAAATCTTTTAAATGTTTTGTATGGGGGGCAAACAACTTTCTCCTTTTGAAATCAAACTCAATAAACTCGTTTCTCGATATTTAACCGGGGTGTCTTTTGTAGAAAAAATGATGTTTGTTCATCATCTACAAATCATGACTAAGGCCGGTTTGTCCATCATCACTTCGCTAAAAATTCTCAGTGAAGAAACGGAAAATAAAAAATTAAAACTGATAATAGCCGAAATCAAAGCCGAAGTTGAAAAAGGACAACAACTCAGTGTGGCTCTCGCCAAATATCCCAAGGTTTTTCCTCCGGTTTATGTCAGCATGATAGCGGCCGGAGAAATAGCGGGAAAATTGGAAGAAGCTTTAACAGAGGTTTCCGCTCAAATGAAAAAATCTCACGAGTTAATGTCAAAAGTTAAAGGCGCCATGATTTATCCTTCGGTTATTCTTTCCGCCATGGTAGGCATAGCTTTCTTTGTTGTGCTTTATATCTTTCCAAAAATTTTGGTGATGTTTGAAGAAACCAACGCCACTCTCCCCTTGCCGACTCGAGCTTTGATGTTTATCACCAAATTCATGCAAAACAATTGGTATTGGGTTTTAATCATTTTAGCGCTTATAATTTACGCTTACTTTCAAGCCATGAAAGCCGCGCCTTTTAAAAAAGCGGTACATTCTTTGCGTCTTAAATTACCTATTGCCGGAAATATTGTTAAAAAAATAAATTTAGCCAACTTTACATTAACACTTTGTTCGTTGCTCAAAAGTACGATTCCGATAATTGAAGCTGTAAAAATTTCCTCCGATGTTTTGGGTAATGTTATTTATAAAGAAAAACTAAAAGAAGCTTCCGAATCTTTAAAAAAAGGTATCAGTCTTTCCGAGGTCTTAGCTCGACATCCGGAAGTTTTTCCGCCCATGGTTACAGAAATGATAATGGTCGGTGAACAAACCGGTAATACGGAAAAAATGCTTAACGAACTGTCCGAATATTACAACAGCGAAGTTAGTGAAACCATGACTAATTTTACTTCCATTATCGAACCGGTTATTATTTTGGCTCTCGGCTTGGGCGTAGCCGGCATAGCGGTGGCGGTCATCATGCCTATGTATTCTCTGGCTCAAAGTATTTAAAATATGTTGCTTATAAATAATCCTTTTTACGGAGCGTTTGGACTGGATTTTGGAGATTCTTCCATAAAACTGGTACAAATTCTCAAAAAATTCAATTTGCGCGGACGACCGACTTATGAACTTAAACATTTGCGCAAAGTAGAACTTTTGCCCGGCTGTATAGCGCAAGGAGAGATTTTGCAAACCGAAGCCGTAAAGCAAAAAGTCCTTCATCTTCTGGGATACGAAGGAACCGAATTCAAAAAAATAACTTCGCCTTGGGTTGTTTTTGATTTACCGGTGACAAAAACTTTTTTGAAATTAATAGAAATAAAAACACCCCCACTGCAATTAACCGAGGAAGATGTAAAGTTAGAAGCCGTCAAACACGTGCCTTTTGATATCAAAGAAACTTATTTGGATTGGCAAATAATAAACAAACACGAAGAAGAGGCTGTATCTTCCAAAGTTTTACTCGGAGCGGCGCCTAAAACAATAGTCGATTCTTATTTGGAAATTTTGGAAAGCATAGGTCTCAATCCGGTCGCCACTGAACTGGAAGACTTGTCCATAGCAAGAGCCATGATCACCTGCAATAAAACTTACATGGGTGAAGCTCGGGCGATTCTCGATTTGGGCGCTTCTCGCTCAACCATAATAATTTACGACAAAGGAAGTATTCAATTCAGCAAAATGATAAATTTTTCCGGAGATCTCATTGATACGGCTCTGATGCAAAATCTCAAAATAGATCGAGCGACCGCGGAAAGTCTAAAAAATAAAAACGGTTTGACTTACGATCCGGCTTATCCTCTTTATCTAAAAACCGTCAGTGAATTAACGGAACAACTTTTGTCCGACATTACCAAGGCCGTGACTTACTATCATAATCATTTTCCGGAACCCAATCCGGTAACCCACATCACAATGTCCGGAGGAGTTTCCGCTTTAAAAAATTTGGAAAAAATAATTACCAAAAAATTGGCGGTTGGCGCATATCCCGGTAACGCTTGGAAAAATATTTATAATGAAAAACTTATCGGCAGAGATCGTTACGAACTCTTGACCTATGCTTCAGCCATCGGTCTGGGGTTGCGCGCCGCCGAAGAACCGAGAAATTCCAAACACTAAACATATGATGATTTTAAACTTAAATCTTCTGCCTCTGAACAAGAAAAAAGAATTAAAAATCCTTACCAGAATAAATTTGGTAAAAAATTTTTTTGTTCACTCTTTTCAAATTTTATTTGTATTTTTATGTTTTCTGTTGATTTTTTATTACAATTTAAATCAACAACTGACAAATCTCAACAAAAGCAGAACTCTCATTAACAGTAATTTTGCGGAATACAACAAAGAAATTAACGAATTAAACAAAAATATCGGCACTATCAATGTAGCCGGTGAGCGCTTTCAAGAATTGACGCCTAAATTTTTGGAAATGCTCCAAATTGTTCCGGAAAATATAAAAATAACTTCTTTGTCTTTAAGTTTAGATAAAAAAGCCATTTTTATTCCCGGCGTGGCAAAAAATAGAGACGCCTTATTGTCTTATGGTGAAGCGTTAAAAAAAATACCTTGGATAAAAAATATCGACATTCCAAAAACTCAGCTTTTACAAAAAGAAAACATTTCCTTTAACATCGGTGTCGAGCTAAAATAAAATTATGAATAAAGATTTTTTAAAACAATTAAAAGTAATTATTCTCTTGTTTGTTTTGCTTGATGGAGCGATAGGTTTTGGAGTTTATAAAGTAGAAAAAATGATTCAAGCCAAAGATCAAGAAATAAAAAATTATTTGCAAGAATTGGAAAGAAAGAGTCGTGGATCGCAAAATTTAAAAGAGGCTTTGGCGCGAGTACGCAACACCAAAGCTACAATGAACGATTATGAAAAATATCTTTTTCGTTCCGGACAAGAATTGGATTTGATCACTGATTTGGAAAATATCGCCGCCAAAAATAAAATTAACCAAAAAATAGAGTCTTCTAACTTGGATAAAATAAGTGATAATACCATAACTTTGAATTTAAGAGCTTCCGGATCTTATAAAAATATTTTGAGTTACTTGGCCGACCTGGAAAATTATGACTATTTTTTACAAATCACATCATTGGACTTGAATCCGGTTTATGATTTGAAGAATCCGGACAATTCCGTCGGCGCACTTACTGATTTACGCATAAGTTTAAAATTGTATGTCAACTCTTAAAACTACACCCTGGACAAAACGATTAGCAAAAAAAATAAGTGAAATTACCGTTCAAAACAAAGATGAACTTTTTGTTTGGAAAGCCATAACCCTTTTTACCCTGTTTTTGATGGCATTGTCGGCTTTTTATTTTGTACGCCTAAGTTACGAAAAAACGAACGCTTTACTTGATCAAACCAGCGATACGGTAGTGAGTAAATCGGGATTTAGCATTGAAAATATCGATTTGGATGCTTTTGAAAAAGCGGCCGCGCTTATAGAATACAAAAAAAACCCCTTGACATTACCGACAAAAATTCGTAATATTTTCTTTTATGAGAACTACGAAAACATTTCTTATACTCCGAATAAAAAAGATTTCTTAGCTCCCACTTCAACTTTAAGCAATCCTGTTTTGTCCGAATAATTTTACAATGTCGCAAAATACTCAAAAAAATTGGTTTATTCTGGGTAACAATCCCGAACTATCCGCCGCTGAAATAAGCGCGGTTTTAAATTTGGACAAATTTGAAAAAAAAGATTTTCAACCACCTCTATTGGTTGTAGAAAAAAAATTTGATGCAAAAGAATTGATCAAAAAACTTGGTGGAACAATCAAAATTACCGAAGAAATCGGAGAAAATAAAAATCAACAAGAACTCGTTTCTCTAATTATCAACGATTTAAAAAAACAGAATGGCAAAATCCATTTTGGACTTAGCGATTATTCTTTTAAATCTTCAGAAAATTTATATCGTTTAAAAAAAATCGGTTTAGCAATAAAAAAAGAACTAAAACAACTAGGACTATCGGTGCGTTTTGCTTTTAATAACGAGCAAATCCTTTCTTCGGTTTCCGTAGACAAAAACGATTTGATAAAAAAAGGTGGAGAATATATTTATATTTGGAAACCTTCGGGATTTTCCGTCGCCAAAACCGTTGCTGTTCAGCCTTTCGAAAGTTTCGGTTCTCGCGATTTCGGCCGTCCAGGAAGAGACAGTTTAAGCGGTATGTTGCCCCCAAAATTAGCCCTAATAATGCTAAATTTGGCTAAATCTACCCCCTCTGACACGCTTTTGGATCCTTTTTGCGGTTCCGGCACCATAATCAACGAAGCCATTGCTCTGGGAATAAAAAATATAATTGGGACTGATAATTCAGAGCGCGCAATCAAAGACACTCAGCAAAATGTCGAATGGTTAAAATCCCAATCAATTATCAAAGACCAATTATCAACTTTTGATTCTTTTGTTTCTCCAGTAGAAAATCTCTCCAACCATTTGAAAAAAAACAGTATAGATAAAATTATTACTGAACCGTATCTTGGTAAACCACTCAAAGGAAATGAAAAATATGAAACTCTCGTCCATCAAGCCAATGATTTGAAAATTTTATATTTACAAGCGTTTACCGAATTCAAGAAAATTTTAAAACCCGGCGGTACAGTCGTTTTTATTATCCCTTGTTTTAAACAAGGCAACAATTGGATTAGGATAGGTTTAGAAAATGAATTGCTAAAAATTGGTTTTAAATCCAATCCCCTTTTAAAATTAAACGATAAAGAATACGGATATTTTCTTTATGCGCGGCCAGATCAGAAAGTCGGACGAGAGATTTGGAAATTCGTAAATCTTGACAAATAGGCGAAAATTTGGCACAATACGCACACAAAAAAGGGCCTGTAGCGTAGCTGGCTAGCGCGTCTCCATGGCATGGAGAAGGTCAGGGGTTCGAATCCCCTCAGGTCCACACAGAGTCTGCCGAAGGCAGACGACAGGGATGAGAACGCCGGAGCGATGTCGAGCGATACATACGAGTGAGCGAGACCGCGAGGCGGTGGCCAGACAAAATTTTCGGAAGAAAATTTTAGTCGCGGCCGAATCCCCTCAGGTCCACAAAAAAAGAATTCCTTTCGGAATTCTTTTAATATTAAATTTAATATTTATTAAATTACTCTTGCTTTTTATTTCAATTTAAGCAATAATATTCAATATATAAAACTTTATAACTTAGTTTATGCTTTCCGTCGGAATTGTTGGCTTACCTAATGTGGGAAAATCCACACTTTTCAACGCGCTAACCCGCAGCAAACAAGCCAATGCTCAAAATTATCCTTTTTGTACTATCGATCCCAATGTCGGTATAGTTGAAGTACCTGACGAAAGACTGGCCAAATTGGCGGAAGTATCCAAATCCAAAAAAATAGTTCCGACAGTAATTGAATTTGTAGATATCGCCGGACTTGTGGCCGGGGCTAGCAAGGGCGAAGGTTTAGGTAACCAATTTTTATCCCATATTCGCGAAGTAGATGCTATCGCTCAAGTTGTTCGCGCTTTCAAAGACGATAATATAATACACGTAAATAATAAAATCGATCCAAAAAACGATGCTGATGTGATAAATTTGGAATTGATCTTGGCAGACTTACAAACTGTAAATAAAAAATTATCAACTGTAAAAAAAGATGCCAAAGGCGCCAACGCCAAAGAAATGGCAAAAACCATAGAAACTTTGGAAAAAGTATTGAAACAATTGGAAGCGGAAAAACCCGCCCGTGAATTAAGCTACGATGAAGAAGAATTGATAATTGTAAAAGAACTGCATTTGTTAACTATGAAACCTATGCTTTATGTCCTCAATGTTGATGAAGCAAAAACAAATTCGGAAATAGTAACTTTGGGAGAAAATACCGAACAAATTGAAATCTGCGCTCGTTTGGAAGCTGAACTTGCAGATCTGAGTCCGGTAGAAGCGCAAGAATATTTAAATTCTTTAGGCTTAAAAGAAACCGGCTTGGACAAATTAATTCGTGCTAGTTATAAACTTCTCAATTTAGTGACTTTTTTGACTTCCGGCGAACCGGAAACCAGGGCTTGGACTGTAAAACGCGATACCAAAGCACCTGATGCCGCCGGAGTTATACATACTGATTTTATCAAAGGTTTTGTCAAAGCTGATGTGGTAAATTGGCAAGATTTTATACAATATGGCGGATGGGGTGAAAAACTAAAAGAAAGCGGAAAAATAAAACTGGTAGGAAAGGATTATATTGTTCAAGATGGAGATACGGTTTATTTTCACATTAACGCTTAACTCTACAAAAAACCGCCTATTGGCGGTTTTTTGATTACTATTGACAAAACACGAAAAAAGTACTATAATATACTGTTAGTTCATTAAAAACCAAACAAAGAAGGAGATTGCCATGAAAGTTTTCTATGTGTTTTTTTTAGCCATTATAACAATGGCCTGTACTAAAGTTGAAGAACATTATTACTACACCTACTGTTCAAAATTTGATAAGCAGAATAGCAGGTGCATTGAGTGGGTAACTTGTGAAAAATTCAAGACAACCGGAGAATGTGAAGAGTGGATCACAACCGATAATGATCCTTTTGTTGAAAACGATGTGGTAAATGATGATGACGGATTAGAACAAGACACTGATTTTAGCGAAGAAGAAACGAACGATTTCGTTTATGAGGATTTTGACGAAATCCCGGAGGAAAACCCCGAACCAGACGAAGAGAAAGATGATGTTGTGCCGGACAATGATGTAGATATTCCGGAAAATGTCTGCATTTATCTCCAGTCTTCCAACATTTTAGGGAAATGCTTTGAAGCCGAAGATGGTGAGAAGATTTTCATCTCTGACAAAAAAGAACCTACGCGTTGTAAAGCTATTGTAGAGAGCAGCACACAGATCAATAGATATTACTACGGAATAGAGTTTCCGTTCTATACAGAAGATGGCAACTCCACTCTTGACTACAATCAGATTACCGAGAAAGTGATAATAGATGAGAAAGAGTTCACTCTTTCTACATGTTAAACTTTTTCTCTTCCAGCCCGCAATAAAATGCGGGCTTTTTTATTTTTTAAATATTTTAAAACCCTCCTTTTTAAGGAGGGTTTTAATTTTATTCTATAGGCGTTTCTACTGGTTGTGGTTCCGAAGTGTCTGTTGTTTCTGTCGTCGGTTCACTTGATTGATCTTGTTCAATAGTATTTTCACTCGGAGGAATTTCTGTTTCAGGTTCCACTGTTGTTTGTTCTTCATTTACAGGTGACTCTGAAACAATAGGCATTTCTTCAGTCGCAGATTCTATGCTTTCCAATTCCGAAGTAACGGTAGTAGTATTTGCATTTATTTCACTTGGTGTTTCTTCGATAGAATTATTACTTTCTTCATCGGCAACTATTTCTTCTATGAAAGGATCGCTAAATTTTCTTTTTGCCAACACCATCCAGTCAAATGTTATTCCACTATCCATACCTTCAACTTCTTTTAAAACAAAACCTTCTTTACTCTTTTCGCTTACATATATATTTTTATTGCATGGAGAAGTGAGGGAAAACACCACTTTTATCGGTTGAGTTTCATCAATAATTTCTTGGGTATCTGTAGCAAATATTATTTTAGCTTCACCGTTTTCCAAAGTACTGGTACCGGACAAGGTTATCTCCACATTCTCCGAACTCATACCGTAAAGTTTCTTTTCTTCTCCTGAAGCAGTGGTGATTTTGGTGATGAGTGTGCCGTTGATATCTATCTCCCATTTGTTGTTAGCGCCAATAATGGAGGCGACATTAAGTAGGGGTCGACCGGCGATATCCATACCGATATCTACGGTATAGAGGATTTGATTACTGCTGTTTTCTACGGTTAGAGTAGCAGTGGCAGTTTTGAGAGCATCGATTTGGGCTTGTTGCTCTTTGATAGCTTGCACTAAGATAGGAGTAAGATTGGCGTAAGAAATGGATTTGAGACCGACTTTGTTTGAACCAACGATTTGCGGTAAGATTTGTTCCATTTCTTGGGCGATGAAACCGATATGAGAGGTGCCGTTAGCATCAGCTTCATTATTAAATTCATAACCGACCGGACGCATAGCCAAAACTTTGTCCAAACCTCCGGTAAAATCAGTAATGTTTTTCTTTAAACTGATATCTGAAGAAGTGTACCAACTACCATCGGTGGAACTGACATAACCGCAAACTCCGGGAGAAACACAAACTGTAAAATTACCATAAATTTCTGCATCACCTTGAACCACAAAAGTGGAACCCGGGGTGGAAGTGTTGATACCTACATAATCGCCAAAAATAGCCAGGGTATTGTCTTGAGACAGTGTTTTGGAGAAAGATTTAAGGTTAATACCGAAAGAGCCAACACCGCTAACATCCATATTTCTACCAAAAGCGTAAGAATA
>JAKLGL010000002.1:210112-284532 GCA_022710645.1 Patescibacteria group bacterium
AGTGGAAGTACCTACAGAAAAGAGGTCAGTGGAACCGTTACCAAGGATAGTGAGCATTGAAGACGGGGTGGAAGTACCAATACCGACAGAACCGGAATTGTAATATATGTTACTACCTGATGTGCCCCATTGAGATGAAGTGATGGCTGTACCGTTGATACGATAGGCGCCGGAGATGTTAATGTCACCGATGACGGTGAGAGGATAATTTGGAGATGTGGTACCAACACCAACATTACCACTACTATTAATCGTAAATATTCCCTGATTTCCAGAAGTAGCTACTTTAAATAAATTTTGTCCGGCTGTGCCGAAGATATTTAATTTGTAATCAGGAGAAGTAGTACCTACACCAACATTACCACCCATCAAAGCAATGGTGTTGGCTTGTGAAATTGTACTTGCCGTTGTACTAACGTTTATACCAAAAGAATAGTTTCCGCTTACTGTTAAGTTTGTACCAAAAGCTACCGAACTAATACCGCTTACTGTCTTTCCACTTCCTCCACCAACAAAAGAATAATTTCCTTGAGCGTAATTATTATTCCCCCCACCAACAAAAGATTCTATTCCTCCTGCTGTATTATTAAACCCGCCGGCAATAAAAGAATTGACGCCCCAAGTATTATTACTTTGTCCACCGCCAATAAAAGAGCCTTGCGTATTGGCCACATTATCCGTCCCACCAACAACCGCGGAATAGTTTGCTAAAGCATACAAACTAGATCCGCCGCCAACAAATGAATATGATCCTGAAGCCGTATTAAAAGCGCCACCAACAACAGCAGAATAATTTCCAATAGTTGAAGAATTCCATTCTGTCCCTCCTGAATAACCAGCTCTAAACGCCGCTTTTCCAGGTATCCACATTAATCTAGTTCCCGCACCAAGAGCTCCACCGTCCCAACCAGAACCAAAAGAACCTTGGGCTAATATTGCACCGTCACCATCTAATGATAATTTTGCTAATGGAGTTGAAGTTCCAATACCAACACTTCCACCAAAATAATTGGCTGTAGTAGTACTAAACGCAGAGATAGAACCTTTTGAAAATAAACCATCAAAACCAATGTTTAATCCTCTAAAATCTCCGTTACCTGAAACATTCAAATCGTTAATTATTTTAAGATCTCCAATTTCTGCCGTTTGTGCCAGCAAAGAAGTAACTTCTGTTTTTGAAAATTCAAATATTTTCAAACCTGTGGTAACAGTACCAACAAATATATTATTACCAGAAACATCTACACCTAAAGCACTATCTAAAAGATACGAATCGGCCAAAACTGGATTTTCTGGAGAAGAAATATCTATTACATACAAACCTGGAACTCCGTTAACAACTGTAACATAAGCATATTTACCAGAAACCTTAATATCATACGGATTTCCCGGTAAACTAAGGATTCCTGTCGTTGTTGGCTGATCAACCCTGCTAATATCTATAATCTGTAATTTATTCTCATCAAAACTACTAAGAATATACGCATAATTTCCAGAAACCTGCACCTCTATCGGTTTAAGATTTGTTGAAGTTACAGAGCTCTTATAAACAGGAGCGACAGGATTGGAAATATCAACTATTTGAAACCCAGTTGAAGTGTTAAAACTGGTTAAATAAGCATAACGACCGGAAACATATACTCCATTAATATAACCTGCCGATGCTCCGGTTTGATAAATGCTTTTAACTATTGGTTTTCGTGGGTCAGAAATATCTACGATACTTAAATCATCACCATTCAAACCAGTAATATATGCATATTTACCAGAAACAACTAAATCCATCGGTTGGTTAAAGTTACTTGACAAAGATCCCAGACTATTATAAAGCGCTGGTGAAAAATCAGAAAAATCTGTTATATAAAAACCGTTTTCATCTAAAACATGTACATGATTATTTTTAACATCAACTTTTGTTACTCCTGATTCTAAAAATATAGAAACAGTTCTTGGGTTTGTTATGCTAGAAATATCTATTCTATGAACCCCGTCATAAAAAGGACTATCATCAAAAATAGAAGCATAGGCATAATTACCCGAAACCTTGATATCGGTTACTTTTGCACTGGGAGAAAAGGTACCTAAAAATTTAATTTTTTCCGCAGATTGCAAAATACTTCCTTTAACACTTAATTTTTCATTTTGAGCTTTGGTGCCGATTCCAATTTTATTGAAATTATATAAATTACTTCCTGAGATATAAATATAATCATTAAGGGCTGTCGCAGACTGGAATTGCCCATCAGAAGATATTGCTATAGATGTCCAATTTTTTATTCCAGTGGCGGTATTGGTAGCCCAAGTATTACCGTGATCTATTGAGGAAAAAATATAGCCACTTTGTAGTTCAACCGCTGATTGATATTTACCGTCAGAGGACATAGCCACATCAGACCATCTGGTTGATTTACCTTTCGCAGACCAGGTATTGCCATAATCAGAAGATATATAAATATAATCCCAGTCAGTAGCTGAACCCACAACTGCGGTTTGATATTTACCATTGGCAGAAATACTTACAGCACTCCAAGCATTTTCTCCGGCTGAAGTGCTAGTAGTCCAAGTAATACCATAATCGGAAGAAACACGGATAGGACCATCCATCTCAGCTAATATTTGATATTTACCATCAGAGGACACGGCTGAATCTGTTGACCCAAAGGCATTAGACTCTGACCAACTACCAGAAATACCATAATTGAAAGATCTAACTATACTACCATTACAAGTAGCCAATTGATATTTACCATCAGAGGACATGGAAATAGAACTGTGGCAACCTGCAAAAGCACCTCTTCCTATACTCCATGTTTTACCATAATCAGAAGATACACGAATTTGATTACCTAAACCTGTGATTGTTTGATATTTACCATCAGAGGACATAGCTGTTTTGGTGTAACCCCAACCCGGTGTAGTTGTTGTCCAGCTATATCCATAATCCGAGGAACTATATAACAAATTATTGGATGAATTTCCAGCAATTTGATACTTACCGTCAGAGGATATAGATATTGAAGCCCAGTTTATTTTTTGACTATCCGCTTTAATATGATAATCCGACCAAACAGAGCCCACATCTATCGCCCAATTGTTTTCAGATATTTTATTTTTTCCAAAATACAATCCTCCTCCTTGATCAAAAATTAATTGATCTCTCACTGATACTCCGTTACTTGCCACAAACAAAGCACTGGTAGCTTGCCAACTTGCTCCACCTTGATTTACAAGCATTTGTCCAGATATACCAGAGGGTATAATAGGAGAACCATTTATAAAATAATTCCCAGAAATATTGACATTTCCTCCATAAGAAATATCAACATAGGAGGTATAAATAGGAGAATAATTACTAATCACAGCTTGAAAATTTCCTTCCGCTGACACAACTATACTTCTCCAAGTATTATTTATAAAATTTTTATTAACCCAAGTATTGCCATAATCTGAGGAAAAATAAATACTTCCCTGGTCCGCATCATAACCATTGGATATGGAAATTGCGGTTTGATATTTGCCGTTAGCAGAAATAGCCACATCTTGCCATTTTCTTGCACCAGCAGAAGTGCTAGTAGTCCATGTATTTCCATAGTCTGAAGAAATATAGATATAATTAGCATCAGCATTCCAATGATTACCCGAAACTACAGTTTGATATTTACCATCAGATGATAGAGCAACTGACCTAAACTCTCCGTAATAGCTGCTAAATTTTTGAACAAAAGTATTACCATAATTAGAAGATATGTAAATGTAACCACTATAGATAACTGTTTGGTACTTACCATCTGAAGAAATTCCTACTGCAGGATTAGTCCCGGCATAAATCGTGTTGTTCCTTTTCCAAGTATTACCATAATCAGAAGAGGTGTGGACAAAACCATTCATTGCCACGGCTGTTTGATATTTACCGTCAGCTGAAATGGAAACAGATGACCAATTACCGGAATTATCTGTGGTCTTGTCTGACCAAGTAGCGCCATAATCAGAAGAAATATATACATCACCATCTCCATCTCCGGCCACAGCAGTCTGATATTTTCCGTTTGAAGAAATAGAAATTCCTACCCAGCTCCTTTGATCAGAGGAAGTGCTAATAACCCAAGTATTACCATAATCCGAGGATATGTATATATAATCATTACCTTTAGCAAGACTTTGATATTTGCCATCAGATGATATGGCTAAATCTCTCCAAAAAGCATCAAAGGCTTTGGAAGAAGTGACGTTCCAAATAGTTTCCATGTCTGAATTCCACATATTTTCTGAAACTCTAGTGCGACCAAAATATATTCCACCTTCTTGATTGGATAATAATTGATTATCAAAAAGAGAACTCCCTTGCACAGATAATAAACGCCCTGGAGCGTTATCACCAATACCAACATTACCACCCAAAATAGCAAAAGTATTATTTTGTGATAATGTTTGTGCGGTAGTGGTGCTCAAATTTATACCGAATGAAGAGTCGCCAAATACCCCCATCCCCGAACCCATTGCATAAGAAGAAATACCGGTTGAAGTATTATTAACACCTCCTAAGACAATTGAATAATCTCCGGAAACTAAATTATCTTGACCACCCAATATTACTGAATTTACACCAGAAGCTATACTTCCATACCCACCCACAATTGTCGCCCCCATACCAGAAGCTATATTTGCTTGACCACCAATAATAGCTGTAAAATAATTTGTTGTTGTGTTGTACCATCCACCTAATATAATTGAATCTCGTCCAAAAGCTTCATTATCATATCCGCCAATTATAGCAGAACGAAGACCACTAGCTTCATTGCTAAAACCACCACCAATAAAAGAACTTTCTCCCGAAGTTATATTACTATCCCCCCCACCAACAAAAGAATAGTCTCCTGAAGCTCTGTTTTGCATACCAGCAGCGAAACTCCAATTACCTGCTGTATTACTAAACGCATTAAGCATTGAAATACTGTTTGTTGTGTTGTTGATAGTTATTCTCCGCGTTGCCTCCCAACCAGAAGAACCATAAAAAAGAGTTTGCCCGGTCATTCCAGATGGCAATGAAGCGCCGGAAATCCCAAGCGAACTTGTATTTGTCCAATAAGGCAAAGAAGTGACCGGATTAATCATCAAAACTTGATTTGCTGTTCCACCAATACCGCCAAATTTAAGTGTGCCGTTATTGTTGATGTCTAAATCACCAGCTACGGTAAGCAAACTAGATGGCGAAGCTGTGCCAATACCGATTTTGCCATAAGTATAAGAATCGGCAGTGGAGGTATAAATATATCCTCGATCTCCCCATTCTCTAGAAACCATGGTTTGATATTTGGCGTCAGCGGACATGGCTACAGATTTAAGCGTATTATAACTAACATAATCAGTGGTCCAATTATCACCAAAATTGTTTGAAATATAAATATAATTTGAAGTGATAGCCGTGCGGTGTTTACCATCTGAAGACATGGTAATGTCCACTAGACTAGAAACATTAGTGTTTACAGTCCATGTTTGACCATAATCAGTTGAGCTATATATATAACCAGAATCCACAGCAGCAGTTTGATATTTACCATCTGATGACATAGCTAGCGATTTCCAGTTTAAATAACCGTAATCAGTTTTAGCAGTCCAGGTTTGTCCATAATCAGAAGATGTGTATAAATATTCCCCATTAACAGAGGCTGTCTGGTACTTACCATCTGACGATATGCTTACATCGCTCCAATTTCTCCATGTATCGTTGAGTTTAACATTCCATGTGCTACCGAAATCAGAGGAAATGTATACTACCACATTTTGCAAAACCAATGTTTGATATTTACCATCTGCAGAAATGGCTACGTAACCAGGACCGCCAAAACTATGTATATTTGACCAGTTTAGTCCATAATTTGAAGAAGTATAAAGATTACCTCCGTTGTTCATAGCAATCTGATATTTACCATCAGCAGACATGGCCACTGAATTGGCTAAATATCCTTGCCAAGTATAATTCCAAGTTTGTCCAAAATCTGTTGATCTAAATATATAACCATTTTGATTTGCTATTGTTTGGTATTTTCCGTCCTTGGACATGACAACATCTTCCCATTGATCATAATATGAAAAATTTTGTTGCCATGATTGTCCAACGTTTGTTTCTTGGAAAGTGTCATTATAAAGCATCGGATCCCAAAGAGAACCACCTGATGAAATATCAGAAAGTTGATTTCCATTCCAAAACAATTCTCCACCTTGATTGTATAAAGCATTGGTTATATCTCCCGGCAAAGCATCAGCAATGGTTAAACCATAACCTGTTTGAATTTGATTGTTAAATACAGCATTGCCAGTGAACAAAGAAGATCCGTCAACTGTCAAAAGACTACCTGGAGTGGAAGTACCAATACCAACGTTACCTAATTCACTTACAGAAATACCACCTTGTGTATTACCGTTGGTATTAATATTTAAAAGACCATTATTACGAATCTTGAAAGATACAAAATTATTATCATCATAAACTAAACGCAAAGAGTCGGAACCAAAACTTTCTGGAGTTTCATTTAAAATTTCAACTAAAGTAGATGTTGGCATAACCAAAGGTGGTCCGTCCATCTGTAAACTACCACCATCAGTTGCTTCGTTGAAAGTTGTAATATTCTCTGCGGTGATAGCGTAATAAGACCAACCTTCTCGGTCTGTATAGATATTTATCAAATAACCATCCTCATCATCTACATTATTCCAACTCCAACTAATCAAAGTATCATCACTTGGTGTGGTTGTGGTTTGTCCAAATGGCAAATAATAAACAGGGTCGGAATAAACAATCTCACCGCCAACTTCACGATAAGAATAAACCCGGGCATTTCTTTGTGTCCCTGAAGGAAATCCATTTCCACCTCCACTCACCCATTCAACAAAATCTAAATTTGAAGGTGTGCCAAATGTTCTAAATTCAGGCAAAGAATTAAATTCACTAAAAACAGTATTTGTTGTAAACGAATATAAAAACCAACCCATACCTTGGACATAGCCGTTATACAAATAACCATCAGCACCTTCAACTTCATCCCAACTCCAAACAGCCATATAGTCAGTATCTGGAGTTGAAGTGGTGTCAGGTGGAATAACATAATAAGTAGGATCAGAATAAATTCTACCATTAGCTGTATCTTTATAACTATAAATTCTAACATTTCTTCCGGTTCCAGGCGGAATCATACCTCCCAAAAACGCAGACGCGTCTTCCCAACCTGTTAATTCAATATTTTGTGTGTTATTTACAGTAATGTTTTGAAAACTAGTGCTACTAGAATATACAGAATAGCTGTTATCCAAAATGCTTAATCTAGCTAAACTATTCAAATCCATTCCTATACCAACATTACCCAAAAGAGAAGTTCCTTGTTCAGATAAAGTAATAGTTCCTGTAGGGCTTTGGTTAACTGATAATTTTAAATTACCATTATTCAATACTTTGAAGGAAGAAAAATTGTTGGTGTCATAAACAAACCGTAGCGAATCAATGCCGTAATCCATAATTCTATTGTTTGAGACATCTGGCGGACCATCATCGTTTATACTACCAGCCATAAATTCAGCTAGTTCACTAACTGAATTTGCTGTAGTTGTACCATAATTATCCCAAACCATTCCATCCCCATCAAAATTTCCACCTATATTTAAAAGATATCCGTCCACAGTGTCAGCAGAAGCTGTCCAACTCCAATCTATCAAACACCCTTGTTCTGCTGGGTCAGTTGTAGTTGTGATATTACTTGGAAGACCTAGATAATTTTGAGAATAATATCTTGTCCCTAATATGTCTTTATAAGAATATATTCTAATATTTCTTTCTACAAAACCTGGCGGAAGCATCCTATAATAATCTTCTGAACAAACCCATTCATATTGTAAATCTGTTGGCGGACTAAAAGTTTCTGAAGTATAACTATCATCCGCAATAACCACTCTTGAATTATTATCGGTAGATGTCCCAATCCCTACATTTCCATTAGCCAAAATACTTAATCGCTCATTTCCGCCACCACTGGCGCTATCAAAAATAGAAAATCTATCTTCAATTTGAGTCAAAGACCAAGTACTTGTTCCGAGGTTTATAATATTTGTCCAAACTTCATTCCAGCGAGCATCAGAAGCACCGAGACTATACAAACTCACGTTCCCATCTCCGCCAGTCATATCTGGTAAAATATTTTGCATTGTTGAAGTGCCGGCTACAGACAAAAGAGTGGTTGGGTTGGTAGTGCCTATACCGACATTACCATTATTATCTATCCTCATCCTTTCGTTTGATGCCAAAGTCCCACCAGTATGAAATTTGATAGCGTTTGAAGAATTATTTTCAGCTATACCAATCGCTAATGATTTATTTGAAGCATACAGATAGGAATCATTGGCTCCCACAATAGTAAAAAGTGGATTATTATATCCAGAACTATTGATACCTAAATCAACATAATAAGAAGTATCGGTTCCATTATTGGCTGTGGCAATATAATCAGTAGAAGCATTTCCTCCGGAAGATAAATTTTGATTATTTATTTGTGAATAAGTATTTGTGTTTGCAAAAAATGAAGCAATCGAATTTGGTAAAGCATTTCCAGCGCCAACTTGCAAAAGACTACCGGGAGTAGTTGTGCCAATACCAACATTACCACCATTAAAATAAGAAGAGCCATTTGAATTTAAATAAATTTTAGTGGAATTTGTATTTTTAACTGAAATATTTCCAGCACGATTCGCACCTTGACTAAGAGTAACTATACTTTCTCCGTTATAACCTCTAATATCTAAGGCATTTGTATAATTGGTAGTAACACTTAAAGTTAATAAACTGTTAGGTGCAGTGGTTCCAATTCCAACAAATCCAGAACTACTAACAAAGATATTATTGGTAGCAGTCCAATCTGCACCATCGTAATAAAGCGTCTGACCAATAGAACCACTTGGTAAAGAACCACCGCCAACAATCCCCAAAGTATCTGTTGCTACCCAAGTTGGAGAACCACTATTTAACTGCAAAATCATACCATCTGATGATGGTACAATAAAATCATAGGCAGAACCATTGGAATAAACCAAAGATCCATTACTTCCAAGAGTAGAAGTTCCTGTACCACCTAGAGAAGTTAGCAAAATTCCAGAAACTTCAGAAGTAGATGATAAATCAATAGTACTAGTAGACCAAACACCCCCAGAAACTTTTACTATACCAGTCCAATCAGAAGAGTTTGCACCAACGCCACCATAAGCCGAACTTATAATATCACCTTGCCAAGTACCTGAAGTTATTAAACCAAAAGTTGAATTTCCAACAACTGACAAAAATCCTCCAATATATTGATTGGTAGAAGTAATATAAGTAAATTGAGCGGTTGTTGCAGTTTCCGTACCAATAGCTCCCGGAGCAGCCCAAGTTTTTCCTTCTAATTGTGAAGATGTAAAAGCAGCCGGCACGGCACCGAGAATTTTTCTCGGACTCATGGTTTCCAAAGAAGAAGTTCCGATGCTAACTTCAAGATAAAGTGTTTGATTAAAATCAACACCCGTCAAACTGGAAACATCTCCAAGCATCACCGAGAATAAACCATTACGCAAATTTACCAAATACGGAGTTGATGTTCTTTCTTCCGACCAAACAGCTGTACCGCCTGTTTCTTGATTAAACAATTCAAATTTCATCATGTAATCTCCATCGGAAACAGGTCTATTGTTTAAATCAAAAAGTTTTCCTTGATAATTGATTTCAGGATTAAAAGCAGCATTTGCGGTTGCAAAAAAAGACATGGCAAATACCAAAAAAATAGGTAAACCTAAAATTACATTTTTCCTCCAAAAATTGCGCATAAAAAACGCTATTTTTTGCTTAATATTAGCTAAATTTTCTCTCTATGTGTATATTATACCATTTTTTGCAATCGCTGAAAATAGCTAAGATAGGCAAAAAAAAAGGCAAAACTGTGGATAAGTTTTACCGCCAGTCCATAACGTCTTTAATGTCTATAAAGTCTATAAAATATAATAAAAAAACGGCCTTTTTACAGGCGTTTTTTTATTAAAAAATTTTTATTGCTTTATTTTTCCGTTTTGTCCTTTATGGACTTTAAGGACTTTATGGACTTTTTACTTCATTATCTTCCACTTCTCTTCTTCGGAGATTAGATAATAAGTGTCTGTTTTTTTATTCGCAGAAATTGTAATGCTATAAACTTTTGGAAATAACAAATCGTATTTTTCACTTTTCCAGTTATCTACCACGGAAATATTTGTTATTACCACATTTTGATCTTCTACGTTATTCGGCGCTAAAATAGTTTTATAAGCGGAAATAAATTTATTATTATCAATTTTATTTTGAACATCGTTTGGTAGATTTTTATAAATATCACCAAATTTTCCTCTGGCTTCGGCATCCATAACGGAAATCAATAAATTATACATGTCCGGAGAAAAATACCAAGATAATAATTGATCGTTTTGTTTTGATGACAAAGATAAAATAACAGCCTTCTTTAAATTTGGATGAGTCAGATAAATACCTTCTCCTGATTTAACTTTATTAAAAACAAAATAACCGGAAGCCGAAGTTTTAACAACCGTATCTCCGGAACTCAAATCAGCTTTAACACCTTGTAAAGTCAAAGGATCTATTAATTGACCTGAAACTTTATTCAAAATCAATTCCGGAGCATCTTTCACTATTTTAAAATATCCGAGTTTAAAATTAAAAAACAAACCGGCAAACAAAGCCGCACCCACCAATAACATAGCAATAATAACATTAATTCCGAAATATCTGGTTTGTCTCGGAAAACCCATAGCCTCAGCATCCGCTTTTCTGGCCAAACGAACCATATTAATTGCAGCGACAGCTACCAATAAAACCAAAACCCAGATGGTAATAGTGGAAATCGCCGGAACTACATTTGTTACTCTGTCTATCAAACCGAAATTTTCACTGCTGGTCGGAGTTGTTTCTTGTTTTAAAATATAAATCAAAGCTTCGTCGGTATTTCCGTATTCATCCTCCACCATAATAACATGAGGTCCTTCGGACAAACTTTTATCAATCATTAAATCCCAATTACCAGAAGAATCGCTTTGCAAATCAAAAGCGTAAGGTTGAGGATTGCTGTTGGTTGTGGTGTTTTCTTCCATATAAATTAGTAAATCACCGCTTTTATTTTACTTTTTGGTGTTGCGTTGCCGTTGACATAAACACGACTGCCGGTTTCGTTTTGCACATTGAGTATTTTCAAAAAAGTTTTTGGTTTGGCTGGAGTTGTAACCGGTTTTGGTTTTACCGGAACGGAAGGTTTTACCGTCGGTACCGGGCATTCTTTAACAATCTCACGCACTACTTCAAATTGCGGAGACATTAATAATTCCGGACCGTAAACTTCATTACCGCCGGCTTTAGTCATCGGACGAAAATAATAAACTTTGCCTTTTTCCAAATTATTTATCAAAACCGCATGATAAACGGAATTATCCAATCTTTCTATAGTGCTATAAGAGTAACCCAAATTTGTGTTTGTTTGATTCACGCTTTCTACCGGAGAAGTTCCATAAACCACTCGCGAAGATCCGGCTATTGAAGAATACCAAGTTATCAATACGGTAGAACCATCAACTTGCGTAGCAAACGCATTATTCGGACTTATGTTTAACAATGTCGGCGAACTTCCACCAGAACTCCCTCCCCCGCAAGCACCGCCCCCGGTTCCCACACATTTAAGCAAAGAAGTGCTCCAGGAAGTGTTACTGCCGCAATAAGAAGATCCGACGCAAGATCCCCCGGTAGAAACAGAATAAACATATCTGCTCATCACATTACCGGAATTGTCTCGCGTATAAACTATAACCGGAATAGATTCACCGGCAATAAAATCATTTTGCGGATCCAAAACAAAAGCATAATCGTTTATATTTCCGGTACGAGCTGTTGTGTCTCCGGCATAATTACCTCCGTTAAAATCGGAAGAAGTGGAGAAAGATATCGTTTTACCATTGATTGATAAACTTCCGGCACCACCTCCATTGGTATAATAATCTCCGTTTATATAAAAAATCGTATTACTCAAATCTATCCCTGTTCCGGTATCTTTGAGATGCAAAGAAATCTTATCATTTAAAGCCACAGAAGCATCATTTAAAGGAGATAGATTATCAACAAAAGGGCTATCTGTATCAGCTGTGGAAAAAGTATAGTTATCAGTGGTCATAATATTTCCGGCCAAATCAGCGCAATCATACACACTTACCGATACAGTCTCATTTTGCGCAAAATCCGTAGTCGGATTTATCGTAAATCGATAACCATAATCTATAGCTGTTACTGTAACCGTTCCCAAACCTTGTTGAAAAGTAGTTAAAGCAAAACTCGGAGAAGAAACATTTATTCGGCAAGTGCCAGCATTAACTCCCGTACCGGAGATATTACCGGGATATGTTTTTTTATCATTTAAATCAATGACGATATTCGTATTAACACTGTTACTACCACTGCTTCTAACCGGGCTTTCCGCCACCACACGAGGCGCGACAGTATCCGCTTCAGTAATGAAAGTCCATGTTTTACTATCCATAATGTTCGGACCATTGGTATCACCTAACTGATTTTGCGCAGATGAAGCATAATCACGATAATTATTTACCACTACAGTATAAGTGGTGTTATATTCCCAATTACGCATATCACCGGAAATTCCGGAAGGAGAGCTCGGATTAATCGTAACATTACAGAGATTTGTTCCCCAAACACCAGAACATCCATAACTAGCTGACCCTATTTGACTCACGGAATTAAAAGTAATATTACCGGTAGCAGTATCTACACCTGTGCCAACACCGCTATTATCTCCCTCTCCGTTTTTACTATCTCTCAAATCAAAATAATAATCGTCATCAATCGCCACCCCCGATCCTCCTGAAACAGGAGACGGGTTTAAAGCGTAAGGTTTTTTTGTATCAGCCCATAGATGTAATGAAAAATCTTCAGCATCATTCATAATATCTTCGCCATTGTAAGAAATATTACTTTCCGTGGTACTTCCAAAAGAACCTGTATTAATATTTAAAGTCGTCGGAGCACCGGTGCCATAATTAACAGCTGTCGGTTTAATCACGGTAAATTGAACCGAACCAAAAGTACCTATTCCCGAAGAATTCCCCGAAGTACGATATCCGGTTGAACGAGTACGCCAAATATTACCTGAAACAAAAACTGTATTTTGTCCGGACCATACCGGAAAATAAGTTCCTGTATTTAAATTTGAAGAAGTTACAACCGAAGCATCATGATCTATCCAAATATTAGCCGAATTGGTATGTTCAGAATTTATCTGCATGGTAGCGGTAAAAGTCTGACCGACATAATAATAATTATAATCAGACGGATTCCCAGTTCCCCCGTCACCAGTATTATCCGCTCCAGTAAAAGGTGATGATAGAAGTTGAAACCAATTATTTCCCGAAGGGGTAGCAGAATAAACAAGATTTGCAAACAAAAAAATACCGGCCAACAAGAACAGTGAAAAAAGTGTTTTCTTTTCTTTAAAAACCATACTTCTTATTTTTTAACGTTCTTATTATAACACGTTTTATTCTCCTTGCATATCCAAATTTTTGAGCAACAAACTCAAATCTACGGAATTCACAACAACATCTTGATTCACGTTAGCTCGAATTCCGCGAGTAGTCAGATCGTTTGCATCCAAATCATTTAACATTATACTCAAATCAACAGAATTGATCTCATTATCTCCCAAAGTATTTGGATCAACTCCCAATCCGCTAATATCTCCAGCTAAAAGACGCACTGGGCCCGTAACACCGTCGGCATTATCGGTTGTCGTAAAATTAAAAATATTTAAACCATCTGGTATGGAAATATTTGCCAATTTTTTGGATAAATGTTGATGAGTTTTGATATAGACATCAAAATTACCCTCTGGAAGCGTATCTATGATAATCGGCGATAATCTTTCACCTGCCACTGTGGTAGTTAACAAAGAGTCCATTTTATAAGCAATATTTTCCGTGCCCGGATCTTTAAAATACAGATAGAAAGTCGTATCCCAATTTGTACTACTAGCCCCTACTCTGCCTTCGGGTATCGCCCATTTAACTTCAGCTCCGACCTGTCTAGTAACGGTTAGTTCCACAGGAAAGCTTACGGAAGCGGCGGAAACAAAACTTAAACCGACGAAGGCGGTTAGAAAAGTTAGAAAGATAAATTTTGAGAAAGAAAACAACATGTGTTTAAAATTTCAAATTTCCAAATTAGTTCATATACGCCGTAATCGTAATCTGCGCTCGGTATTTTCCCGAAACTTGCAGATGTTGATTTCCACTTTCCGCTTGAAAATGAATTGTAGTAGTGGTGCCTTCCGGATCATTATAGTTTTCTGATGAGGCAATTGTTTCTAAAGTTTGAGACAAAGGTCCCCAACAAGCTCTTTCCGTATCATTACCGTCAACAACATTACAAACACCGCTATTGTCTCTGTATTTAGAAACAATATCTATTCCTTCCGGAGTAAAACCAAAAACCGAAGTAGTTGGCGCAATATCCCAAACAAAATCAGGGGCGCTTCCTACCGGTATATAATCATCAAAATAATAGGTGGTTGTATTGATATGTTGCAGAGCCGGCGAGGTGCTGGCATTGATTTGTAAAGTATAACCAAATTCATTAGTCGTCATCACATGGGCATAAGAAGTACCTGTAGCATTTCCTCCGGTTAAACCGGGAATAGATGGTTCAAGAGTGGTAGAACTTGGTGCTGATAAAGCTATAAAAGCTGTTTTCATCTGTTGATATCCGGCGTGAAGAATAAAATTTGTACTACTACTGTAACCGGTGGCAATTTCACCCATACTGTCTTCTTCTTGAAAACTATCAGAATTACTATATCCTCCGCCAAAATTTATAGAATCCTGTTGCATCTTAAAATTTGTACTTGTCATTACTTGTGCCAAAACTGGCGTCGAGAAGACGCCAGTTAAAATAGCCGTAATAATTAAGATTTTTATTCCCGCCCTGACCATATCTTTATGCTTGAGGTTTTTGTCCGATATTTATATGAACGTTTTTCTTAATCCAAACGATAAGCCAGATCAACAAAACTATACCAAGTAATGTCGGAACTACAACTTTCCACGGCATTACCCAAAAAGTAACAATTTGCCTATCGATAACATCTATTTCTTTATTGGCATTATCGGCAGTATAACCACGATTCAAAAAGATTTCCGCTTTATAACGTCCGAGCATAAATCCATGATCCCAAGATTTTTTCATAGATCTCTCGCTACCGGGTAAAACATAATACGGGTCTATTTTTACTCTATCAACAACCGTACCGTAAAGATTTTTTATCTCCACATAACCATAAGGATTTAAATAGACGCTTCCGTTGTTTTTATAAGTATAAAACAATTCCATCGGTCCTTTTTGATATAATTTTTTATCAGTTTTAAAAGCGGTCAAAGCACCGTCTTCTTTTACCGGACCGCTGACACGAACAAAATACAAAACAGCAATTCTGGATTTGACATCAACACCGCCTTTTATTAAAGTCGGATCTGTTTTTTGATCTTCTACGTCAGGCTGCGTAGTCACTATCACCGAACCATACAAACCACCGGGAACAGCATCTTTTGGGGCCGAAATCTGCACGGCAATGGTTGCTCTATCTCCACTTTGAAGAGTAAATTCCATGGCTTCCGGTTTAATATAGTCTTTCAAAGAATAAGGCCCTTTCAAAAGACCAAGGAGTTGAATTGGCGAATCAATTTCATTTTTACCTTGAAAATCTTCTAATTCCAATTTGAATTTGCGCGCTTGAGGAAATCTGTTGGTTACATTAATAAATTTCATTACCGATTGCGATGGATCCAAAACAATTTCTTGTTTACCAGGACCAACCACAAAATCGTTGGCCAAATTTACATTTTCCAAATTTTCTATTTTAATAGCTTTAGCCGGAATGCTATTGCCAAATAAAAAAACCAAGGCGATTACTAAAAGTCCCCCTTTAAGAAATCGTGTATTCATAGATTGATTAAATTAATTTAACTTTATAAGATGAACGAAAAATTCGTTCATCTTAAAAATAAACTAAAGATTAGTTCATTTGAGCTGTGATGGTAACCAAAGAAGCATATACTCCGGTTGGTTGTCCTTTTGAACTACCTACGAAAGCTCGAAAATTCATTGTGGAAGTTGTTCCAGCAAAAGAAGTTTCTGTACTACTTGCGGTAATACTTTGAGGAGTACCCGGGGTAAATGCAGTCCAAGAACCTCCATCATAATTATAAGAGAATTCTGCAACATCTGCAGCATCTGTAGTGCCATTAGCAAAAGTATCTCCATTTCCATTGGTCAAAGTAGTAGCATCAGCTGTCATAGAAAAACCATCACTATTGTTGGTTCTTACAAGACATTCTTTTGCACCTGTAGCTGTACCACCAGTCATACCAGGTATCGGTAATGAAAGAGTGGTAGTAGATAAATCACAGGTAAGTGTGATTTCAGCGGTAACTTCTACTTCTACCGGATATTGTAAGCTAATATCAGCTCCAATGGTACTGGTACTTACTGTATCAGCGCTAGCAAAGCCACCTTCAAAAAGCATAAAGCCATTGAACATAACTACTGCGCCGATTAAAACATAAGACAAAATCTTTTTCATAATTTATATATGAATGTACTATTTTTTATGACCCGTTTATAAGACGGGAAAATTTAATAATCGATTATTAACTCTTTTTTGCCTTAAAAATCACCCCGACCTTTCCTTTGGTTTTTTAAGACAACTATATTATAACATTTTTTTGTTTTATTCCCTATTTAGTCGGTTGTGGATAACTAGCAAAGAGTTTGTAAAGCCTGCCTGCCGGTAGGCAGGTCCATAAAGTCACCAAAAAGAAAGTTGCTGTTTTTACCTCTTCTTTGTCGTTGTTGGTGTTGTTGTTGCTACTTTCTCTTCTGGCAAGGTGGTGGTAGCGTTTGGCACAGTCGGCACTTCTATATTAGCCCCATCAACTTCTGTTTTTGTCGGTTTAAAAGGAGTTTTGTCACAATAAAAATTCATTTCCGTACAACCCAACTGCAACCATTCATAAATACGACTCGGGTCCTCATCTATTGCTATATAGACTTGATAAACATACGGAAATTGCTTGAGTGTATTTTCTATTTGAGATAAAAATTGAGCACTACCGCAAGAACTGTTGGCGCTCGGAATCAAAGTGCGCAAATCTTTCATATTTACCAAAGCTACATTTTCAACCACACGAACATTTCTCAATATTTTGGCGGTTGTGCTATTGAAAAAAGATTGATAACCGTTTTCTTTTTCTTGATCTGACGGTCCGGCAAATAAAGCACGCAAAGTTTGTTCTTCATAGGAAGCCGTACCACTGACCATGCGTTCTACAGGATAAACCAATCTGCAATCCAGCATTTCCGGATTTTCTTTGATATTGCTGAAATAAATTTTAAATTTATCGATTTTAAATTCTTTTCCCGAATCTATTTTGAAATTTTGCAAAACCTTCCCCACTTCTCTATTTAATAATCCAAAATGTTCCATCTGCGGAGATGAATAAGGATTATCCAAAGTTCGAACCAACACAAAAACATAATCATTGGTATAAGAGAAAACTTGTTCGTTTAAAATCAAGTCTTTAGAATTTTTATAATTTTGCCAAGTTTCAAAAGGATAAACATACAGACGAAAAATGGAATATTCTTGTCCCGGTAATTGATTGTAAACAAAGGATAAAACACCAATATTATTTCGTTCTTCTTCCGTCAAACTGAAATTACCAAGCCAACTATCGGGAAATTCCAAAGAAAAACCGTATTTATCGGAATGATAATTTTTTTTGGTATAACCCTCCATCTTCTCTGGGCCGTTTTCATTCTTAATACATCCGGTTAAAACAAAGCTCAATGTCAAAAATAATATTATAAAAATCGTCTTTTTCAATAAAGGCATAAATAAATAAATAAAAAAAATGTTTATGGGTTAAGTATACCTCAAAAAATTTTAAAAATCAATTAAAAAAGCCCCCGAAAAACGAGGGCTCCGACTAAAGAACTGTAGCGGACAAGGAGGAGACTTTCGATCGTCCAAATTTCCGATGATCAGTCGGAAACATAGACAGGACAGATCTAGTCCTTTGCAAGGTTGGGCCCGGTATTGACCCTTTCAAAACATCGGTAAATACCTCACCTTTGCTTGAGGTACGGGAAAGGTCAGAGCTTCGCCGTCATTTCAGAGAGAAGGCAAATTAATGGCTTGCCTTGTCGCAACTCTCTCTTTTATTCAGGAAAAGCACCCTTCACAAAGAAGTTCTCAAAGGAGCGGTCGGCAACACCTATTTTGGTGAATTTTTTTGACAACACCTCTGAGTGGGTGTTGAAAAACAGACTGTGCCGAAATACGGCGTAGCGTCTTTCTTTGTACTCGCGGATTTTGGACCTATTTTCTGCATAGAGTCCAACCGACTTACACCCTATTACGGGAAGTACGATTTACAACCTATTACGGCGTAGAAAGACGTACTAATCTGCCAATTCAAACGGATGGAAAGGATGATTCCGTCATCCGATTTTTGCCAAACCGCGATGATCTTTGACGATCATCACTTCTTTTACCACCGACATTTTGTCTAAAGAACAATCCCCTCCTTGAATGCACACCATTATAAAACTTTTTTTTCAATTGTCAATCTGTGGATAAAAAAACGCCCCGGGTTAAACCCGAAGGCGTGAGGAGAATTCAGCACATATGACGAAGTACTAAATTTTTCAGTAACTTCATCTCAAAAGGCTTGTCTATTACCACATGTTCGCTTTTTGCGCGCAAATACATGTGGGACAAAAGGTCGGCGGTGACGACGACAAAAAATATTTCATCCCCGACGATTTTCAGATCTTCGCGAATTTTGTCTATTACCTCCAGCCCGTTCATTTCGGGCAAAAGCAAGTCTATCAACCCCACCTTTATTTGTCCTTTATGCAGGACATATTGATGGATAGCCTCTTCTCCGGAGGCTGCGGTAATGACTTCAAAATCATTGCCCGCAAAAATCATTTTGAACAACTCAAGAGTCGTCTGGTCATCATCAACGACCAGTAAACATTTTCTTTTGTCCATGACACCCTCCGATACAAGTTAAAGAACAATCAAATTATAATAACACAAAACCAATAAAAAATCAAGAGTCTTACTATTCTCTTGATTTTTAAAAAATTAATTTTTATTCTTTACCGTGAGCTATACTTTCTTTCATCCCGGCGGAGGTAATGGTAATAAAATCCGCTTTACCTTTGATAGCTTCAATATTTTCCGCACCTATATATGTCATACCCGAAGCCAAACCACTTAATACTTTCTGAACGACTAACGAAACCGGACCTTTGAAAGGCACTATTGTCATTTCTCCTTCTACATGGACTGTTTCATCAATTTTTTGACCATCCATTTGCATCTTTTTTATAGTTGCCGCAAAACTGGCCATACCACGAAATTCCTTAAACTCCTTTCCATCTTTGATAATTATTTTTCCCGGAGACTCCGCAGTTCCAGCAAACATCGAACCCAACATTATTGTATCCGCACCGGCGCCAATAGCTTTGGTCAAATCCCCCGGTTGTTTTATCCCGCCATCGGCGCAAATAGGCACTCGGCCTTGAGCCGCTTCATAAGCATCCATTATTGCAGTAATTTGCGGTACTCCTGCTCCGGTCATAATTCTCGTGGTACACATCGCGCCAGGACCAATCCCAACCTTTATCGCATCAGCACATTTATGAATAAAATATTCCGCTGCATCTTTGGTCGCAATATTTCCCGCCATTACATCAATATGAGGATAATTTTGTTTTATAAAATCCAAAACTTTTCCCATACGTTTACAATGTCCATGAGCTACATCCAAAACTATAATATTTATTCCGGCCTGCGAAAGTGCTTTTACTCTTTCTTCAAAATCTTTTATACCAACCGCGGCCGCTGTAATCAAATTGTGTTTTTTAACTTCTTTGATTTGTTGCGCTTGATCTTCAATAGATAAAAAACGATGAATAATCCCCAGGCCTCCTAAACGCCCGATAGCAATAGCCATTTCACTCTCACAAACCGTATCCATATTGGCGGCCAAAATCGGCATATCCAATTCATAATTTTTGGTGACTTTGGTTTTAAAACTGACATCTTTACGTGAAACGACTTTGTTATACTTCGGAACTATCAAAACATCATCAAAAGAATAACCGGAACCAATAATACGAGCCATACAATTAAATTTATAAAGTTATAAAGTTGAAAGTTATCCAACCTTATTGATATTATACCCATCTTTAAACTCTGACAAGGGTATGTATTAACAATTGACTTTTCTTCATTTTTTGCTATAATATTTGAAGTTTTGGCCCGTTCGTCTATCGGCTAGGACATTGCCTTCTCAAGGCAAGTAGAGGAGTTCGATTCTCCTACGGGCTACAAAAAAAATACTGATTCCTTCTGGAATCAGTATTTTTATTTATTTTATTAGAGGAGAGTCAAACCTTTTATTTTTTCATCCAATGTTCTTCTTGCCTTACCAACAACTCCCCCGCTTTTTCCGGTTCGGCCATTACTTCTTTTACTATTTTTTCCATTCTTTTTCCTTGTGATCCTTTTACTAAAATAACATCACCCTTTTCCATTTTATTTTGTAAAAATTTTCCGGCGGAAACACTGTCGTCAAAAACCGCAATTTTATTTTCATCCATCCCCGCTTCTTTGGCAGCTTGGGCGGTAAATTTTTTACTCGCTTCACCTACAGTTATCAAAAAATCAAAGTCTGATTCTACAACTCGAAAACCTATTTCTCTATGTGCCGTTTCCGTATCCGCGCCAAGTTCCAACATGTCTCCCAAAATCGCAATTCTTCTACCATTTTCTTGCGGAACAATTTTACTCAAAACATTCATAGCGCTTCTGACAGCATCCGGACTGGAATTATAAGTATCATCAATAATCAAAGTTTGTTTAATTCCGGGAATGATACGCATATGTCCGGCGAGCGGTCTGATATTTCGTAAAGCCAACGCTCCTTCTACCAAATTTATTCCGAAAATATGACCTACTACCAAACCGGCCAATGCCGCAGGAATAAATTGTTCAGCTATAAAACCCGGTAGAAAGACCGGTACTGTATTACCATGAAAAGAAACTTTGAAATTTAACCCTGTCGGCCAATTGGTTTTTTCATCCGTAATCACATTGATATCAGTAGCTTGAAAATCAGCTCCGTCTTTGAAACCGTAAGTAAAAGTTTCCGCGTTGGTTTTGGAATTTTGCATCACCATTTCATTGTCAAAATTCAATACTGCAAAACCATCTTCTTTCAAATGAGAAATTATCAATCTTTTTTCTTGCGCGATTTTTTTCACTGTTTTGAAAAATTCTATATGCGCACTGCCAATAAAAGTTAATACTCCTACTTTACACGGAGCGATATCTACCAAATAAGCGATGTCTCCGGGTTTATCCGCACCCATTTCCAAAACCAGAACATCCGGATAATCAGCGTCGCGTTTAAAACGCAAAGCAAAAGCTTTGATAAAAACTTTGAACCAACCCAACAAATCTTTACCCGGAGTTTTTTCTACTCCGATTATAGTCAACGGTAAACCGATTTCATTATTATAATTTTTTTTGTTGGAACGCACGTTAAATTTACTTCCCAACACCGCGGCTATAGCTTCTTTGGCCGAGGTTTTACCTATCGAACCTGTAATTCCCACAATATCAGGACTGTATTTTTTGATAATTTTCTTCGCACAATTGCGAAGTAATATTTGTAAAATAGTTTTCAACATAAACAAACAAATTTAAAGATTTAAAAATTTAAAGATTTAAAGATTATTCGTTAATCTTGCAATCTTTAAATCTTGTAATCTTGTAATCGGTACTCTTATCTATCCTCGGGGATTCCATAATAATCCATCGTAAACTTTGCTATTTCTTTGAAAATCGGACCGGCTGTACCCTCCGCCCAAAGTCTTTGCGGTTTTTCGTATTTTATAACCATGACCACTTCCGGATTTTTGGCCGGTAAAAATCCGGCAAAAGTATGATTTGTTTCTCCGGTTTCACTATAACCTTTCGGTCCGGGAATTTGAGCTGTTCCCGTTTTTCCAGCGACAAAATAATGTTCCATTTTAACGGAATTAGCATATGTTTTTTCAACCACGGATGTTAGCATAGCTGACAATAATTTTGAAGCGCGAGCGGAAATAACTTGATTGATAGTTTTCGGTTCGATAATTTCCATTTTACCGTCACTTCTTTTAATCTGATCGACAATTCTAGGTTGAATCAATTTTCCACCGTTAGCTATAGCGCTATAAGCCGCAGCCAATTGAATTGGCGTTACTGTAATACCTTGACCAAAAGACGCTTGCGCCGGTCCGATTTGCGATTTTTTTTCAATATTACTCAAATTACCGGCAATCTCTCTATCAAGTTCTATCCCAGTCTTTTCACCAAAACCGTATTTACGAACATAATCCAACATTCTTTCTTGCCCTATTTTTTCCGCCACCCACATCATTCCCGTATTAACCGAATTTTCCAAAACATTAGTCATGGTAATAGTGCCATAACATTTTTTCATCGCATTGCGAATAGTATATGGACCGTATTTCATCTCACACGGATCATTAAACCATGTATCCGGATTTACCAATTGCAGATCAAGCGCCATACCCATTACTATGGGTTTGAAAACCGAGCCCGGTTCATAAGGAGTAAAAATCGTTTCATTGTTATAATTTTTTATATCTTCAACTTTTCCATAATTATTCGGATCAAACCCTGGCAAAGAACACATAGCCAAAACAGCTCCGGTCTGGGGATTCATTATAACCAAAGCCGCAGATTGAGCTTTATATTCCTCTAGGCCTTTTTTCAAAGTTTCGCATGCTTTATATTGTAAAGCTCTATCTATGGTTAACACCAAACTGTCTCCGTCTTTAGCTTCAATAGTAGTCATATCCGCAAGTGTAATCCAACTACCGCGAGCTCCGCGTTCACCAAACAAATATCCACTTTTCCCGGCTAAAACCTTATTCCAATATCCTTCCGCCCCATAATTTCCTTGCATATTTCCATCTGAATCCATATTACAAAAACCCAACACCGAGCCACCTAGGTCATTTTCCGGATAAAATCTATACTCTTCGGCAGAATCATAAATTCCTTTTAGATTAGCTTCGTGAATTTTAACAACAGTTTCTTCGGAAATTTTACGGGCCAAAGATTCAAACGGATCGTTTTCTTTCGCTAATTTTGCCCGAACAATTTCTCTCTTTTCAATATCCAATTGTAAAAGTTCAGCCAACTTTTCCGTTGTACTATTGATTTCGTTTTTTTCTATTTCTTTGGGCACGGCGTAAATCTGATAATATTGTCGATTGATAGCTACCGGATAATTTTCCCCCGTTCGCGTATCTTGAAAAAAAATAGAGCCTCTTTTGGGATGAATTTTTTGATAAATTTCATGAGTACTCATCGCCAAAGTTTGGTAATAATCATGTTGAAAAACTTGCAAATAAAAAAGTTTGCCTGCGAGCAATAAAGAGGCTATGGTAAAAAACAAAACCATCATTCTAAGTTCAACCGAATTGTTCTCCTCGCGGTTAAACATAATAAAATATTGCAAGATTAATAAATTTTCAAACAATCTTTCAATCTTTAAATCTTGTAATCTTTGAAATTTTTAAAAGATTCCTTTCGCTTTTCTTTTCGCTTCATCCACGTCCAAAGTCATTTTTCTAATTCTGATACTTTGCGGTGTAACTTCCACCAATTCATCATCTCCGATATATTCCAAAGAATCTTCAAGTTCCATAATTTTTGGCGCATTGAAATGCTCAGTAACTCCATGTCCTTTACTGCGCATATTGGAAAGTTGTTTTTCTTTACAGACATTTATGGACAAATCGCCCTGACGAGCATTTTGTCCCACCACCTGCCCTTTATAAACTTTTATTCCCGGACCGATAAACAAAACACCTCTATCTTGAATATTCATCAAACCGTATGTATTACTTTCGCCGGTTTCATGAGCCACGAGAGAGCCTTGTTCCCTTTCTTTCCAAGCAACGTTATCTTCTTGATAATCAAAAAAACAAGTATTCATGATCCCCAAGCCTTTGGTGTCAGTCAAAAATTCACTGCGATAACCAAATAAACCGCGAGTCGGAATAATAAACTCCAAAAAAGAAATTCCTCTCTCATTGGCCATATTGGTCATGGTACCGTGACGATTGCCTAATTTTTGGATAACTATTCCGGCAAAATCTTCGGGTACTTCCACAAAAACCTGATCAAAAGGAGCCAGTTTTTTACCATCCTCTTCTTTCATTATAACTTGCGGACGAGAAACCTGCAATTCAAAACCTTCACGACGCAATCTCTCTATCAAAATAGCCAGATGTAATTCTCCACGACCGCAAACAATCCAACTCCCGCTGGAATCAGTATCGCTGACTCGCAGCGCCATATCAGTTTCCAATTCTTTGTATAAACGTTCGCGAAGTTGACGTGAAGTGGTAAATTTACCTTCTTGTCCGGCAACTGGAGAATCATTTACCGAAAAAGTCATTTTTACAGTTGGTTCTTCAATATTGATAGTTGGAAGTGCAATAGGTTCATTTACATCGGCAATAGTTTCACCGATATTGATATCAGCAATTCCAGAAATTGCAGCGATATCTCCGGCTTTTACTTCAGATACTTCTGATCTTCCCAAACCGTCAAAGGTCATCAAACTGGTCATACGATATTTTTTCATTTCACCCGTACGATTAATGTGCATCACATCTTGATTGGTTTTGAGAGTACCGTTATAAACACGACCAATAGCAATACGGCCTTTGTAGTTATCACCCACGATAGACACAGTTAACATTTGAAGCGGTTTATTTTCATCACCACTTGGTAAAGGAACTTCTTTGATAATAGTTTCAAAAAGACAAGTTACGTTCGTCATTTTTTCTAATTCCGGAGTCAAACCGGCTTTACCAGCTTTAGCACAAGCATACACTACCGGGAAATCACAGATTTCATCACTAGCGCCAAGCTCAATAAATAATTCCAAAGTTTTATCGAGCACATATTGTATTCGAGCATCAGGTTTATCAATTTTATTTACCACTACGATAACTTTCAATCCGAGCGCCAAAGCTTTTTTCAAAACAAAACGAGTTTGAGGCATAGGCCCTTCTTTGGCATCAACCAATAACAAACAACCGTCTGCCATCTTGAGCACACGTTCTACTTCTCCGCCAAAATCCGCATGACCCGGAGTATCAATAATATTAATTTTTGTGCCATTGAAAACTACTGAAGCAATTTTAGAAAAAATAGTAATCCCACGTTCTTTTTCCAAATCATTGCTATCCATAATACAAACAGCATCTTCATTTTCTTTATTAAGTTTAGTCTTACTTTGACGCAACAAAGCATCCACGAGTGTGGTTTTGCCGTGGTCAACGTGAGCAATAATAGCGATGTTACGAATATTTATCTTTGACATATATTTAATTTACGCAATAATATCATACTTTAGCGAAAAAAGCAAGGGTGATTGTTAAAATATTGAATATTGAATATTAAAAAATAAAGGAGCCCGGGTGGACTCCTAAAAAATGATTTGGTATTTATATTTAGCTTTTTTTAAAAAACTTACTATAAATCACTACTAACGCTACCAAAATCATTATTAAAATAATTCCAAAGGAAACAATAAACCATACTAAAGTTCCTTTAAAACCAATGACGCGACCATCAAATACAATTATTAACACCCAGGGAATAATATTTGATCCAAGAAGCGTATTGGATACTACTTTAAAAACACTTAACCAATTAATTTCCTTGTTTTTTTCTTTCATTTTTATTCTCCTTGAACAATAGATTGCTAAAGATCAACGGGATATCATAACACATTTTAACACTTTTGTCAAGGGGTAAAAGTGGCTAAGATTAGCAAAATTAAAATTTAAAAGATTTGAAAGATTACAAAAATTGAAAAGATTGTTGATATTTTGGCTGAGATTAGATAAAAAACTAAAAAACCGCTTATTTCAGCGGTTTTTATACTTAATACTAAATACTTGATATTTTATACTATCCTCACATCAACCAAACTAACTCCATTTTCATTACAAAACACCGGATTAAAATCCATTTCCTTAATTTCCGGATGATCTATCGCCAATTTGGATATGGCCAAAATCGTCTTTTTGAGAGCTTCAAAATTTATGGCTTTTTGTCCTCTGGCACCTTTCAAAATATTTATACCTTTTATTTCTTGAATCAAATTTTCAACATCGTTTTCATCAAGCGGTGCAACTTTCATAGAAACATCTTTGAGAACTTCTACAAATATTCCACCCAAACCAAAAACTATAGCCGGACCAAAAACCGCGTCGCGTTTCATACCGATTATCACTTCCCTACCTTTGACCATACTTTGTAATAACATCCCTTGAATTTTGATATTTGCAAATTTTTCAGAAATATTTTTTGAAATTTCCTCCCAAGCTTTTTCAATATCTTCTACGGTTTGTAAATTTAATTTCAATCCTCCAACATCGCTTTTGTGTAAAACTTTATCTGTGATAGCCTTGAGTACAAACGGTCCGTTCATTTTTTCCATAGCAGAATTTATTTCATTTTTATCAGACAACAAAATTCCGGAAGTTGATTGTCCGACACTTTGCAATAATTTTTCCGTTTGCGCATAATTCATTTGATCAACAACAACTTCTTCTTTTTTCTTTTCTATGGCTATTTTATTTTTAAAAGATAGATAATCAAATACTTTCACCAAATCTATAGGATCGGAAAAGTAAGCAATATTTTTTTGTCGGAAAATTTTCAAAGCCGAATCTATTTGCGCGCCTCCGATAAAAAGCGGTAGAACTGTTTTTTTCTTATTTATTTTGGCAATTATTTTTGCAGTTTCTTTGATTTGCGTCATCTTTTGCGGAGTTAGGATTACCGCCAACGCGTCTATATCTTTGACTTTGCTCAAAATTTTCAAAGCACTTTCATATCTATCACTCAACGCGTCACCGATAACATCCACCGGATTGCCGACTGCCGCGGTCGCAGGCAATACTTCACGCAAAGCGTCTTTTGTTTTTTCCGTCAAAGTTGCCAAATTTAAACTTTGTGAAAGCTCCAATAAATCCGCCAAGATGATAGACGGTCCCCCGCCATTGGTAATTATACCGATGTTTTCAAGCGGTTGGTAAATTCCAGCGTTAAACAATTTTAACAAATCAAACATTTCGGAAATCGTTTCTACGTTAATAACTTTGGCTTGCGCGCAAACAGCTTCAAATATTTTATTTTCCGAAGCGAGTGATCCGGTGTGCGACGCTACGGCTTGCGCTCCTCGCGCTGTTTTACCGGCTTTGAGCACTACCAAAGGTTTAACCGCAGTGATTTTTTTCGCCAATTCCAAAAATCTCTTTCCATCTGATACAGCTTCCAAATACATTACGATAGCTTTGGTTTTTTCATCATTTAAAAGATATTCCAGAAAATCGTTTTCCGTAAGTCCGGCTTCATTGCCGACAGAAATAAAATTGGCAAAACCGATATTTTCTTTTTTTGCAAAATCAAGCATAGAAGTCCCGACTGCGCCCGATTGTGAAATCACGGAAATGTTTCCAACTTTGGGAAGTTCGTCGCCAAAAGTGGCATTGAGATTATCGTGACAATCAAAAATACCCAAACAATTCGGACCAATGATTTTTATTCCGTATTTTTGCGCAATCTGCTTGATTTCATCTTCGCGTTTTTTTCCTTCTTCTCCGGTTTCTTTGTAACCGGCGGTAATAATAATACAATATGGAATTTTCTTTTCTCCACAAGAATTCAAAACCGAAGGTACTATTTCCGGTTTGACGGCAATCACCGCCAAATCAACTTCTTCTTTTATTTCCATTACCGCAGAAAAAACTTTTTCACCCAAAATTTCTTTTTCACTTGGGTTAACCAAAAAAATTCGGCGTTTATTTTTGTCGGCCAACAAATTAAAACTCAAAGCATAACCAATTTTTTCTTTGTTGGCAGATGCACCGATAACCACTACTCCTTTGGGGTTAAATAGGTTGTCCATAGTTTTATAATTGCTCTTCAAAAGTTGGTTTATCCACTTCATAAAAAATACCTAAAGGAATTTTTTCCATTTCTTGAACTTTTTCCATCGCCCATTTCAAATCGTTTTTTGGTAAATTGGAATCAATCTGATAAACTTTTTCTTTGAAATAATCGCGAGTGTCGGCAAAACTGATGCATGGTTGGATAATTTCCAAATGAGCAAAACCTTTGTGTAAAATCGCTTTCTTCATCACTTGCATCAAAAAAACCATATCTCCGGTATAAGCGCGAGCCACAAAAGTGGCGCCGGAACTAAGCATCACCAAAGATGGATTAATCGGTTCTTCTATACTACCACCGGGAGTTGATTTTCCTTTATAACCTTTTTTAGAAGTAGGTGTCACTTGTCCGGTAGTCAAACCAAAAACTTGATTATTATGCACAAACAATTTGATATCACTATTTCTCTTTGAAGCATGGACCAGATGTTCCATACCCTCAGCATAAGAATCACCGTCGCCGGAAAAAGCAATCGCCGTCAAATCCGGATTTCCCAATTTAACTCCAGTCATTGTCGGCACAACACGACCATGAAGGGAAATAATACTGTTTACATTTACATAATCGGCTATTTTGCCGTGACAACCAATCCCGGCTCCGACAACTACTTTATCTTTTTTTATTTTTCCTTCATTTATCAATTCAGTCAAAGCATTTTTAAAAGCGGTCAGAATCATAAAATTGGTGCATCCCGGACACCAAGTATTTTTTGCTTTGGTATTTAAATCTACAGTCATATTAAAATATTTTATCTATTTTTTTAGCTAATTCCATCGGCTCAAACGCATAAGTATCGTATTTCAAAATTTTATTTTTAATTTCTATCCCGATTTTTTCACGAATTAAACTAGCTAATGCGGCAGTATAATTTAATTCTATATCCGCAATTTTTTTCGCGCCTTTCAAAACACCGATCAAACTTTTAGTAGGCAACGGTTCAAGTGTTAAAACTTGCACAGCTTTTATAGATTTTTTGGTATGTTTAATAGCTTCCAAAACCGCACCCTTGGTAGAACCCCAAAAAATAACAACATTTTTACTTTTTTTATCACCATAAATACGAACACCTTTCATTTTAGTTATTTCTTTTTCCAAATTTTTCATTTTTGCAAATCTTTTATCAAACATTTCTACCGTCATTTCTCCGCTTTCACTTATCAAACCGTCTTCGCTATGTTCGTAACTATTGGCCTTGACAATTGTATCCGGAGTTCCCGGAAAACAAAGCGGTGAAACACCATCTTTACTAAAAGCATACCTAACATAATTTTTTCCGCCTTTACCCATTTTGATTTTTTCCGGTTTGATTTTGATTTTTTTCAAATCCGCATTAGATAAACTTTCAGATAAATGTTTATCGAGCATCAACATCACCGGTAATTGATATTGCCAAGCCAAATTCATCGCTTTTCCACCGAGTTCATACGCTTCTTGTTGATCACCAGGCGCCAAAACAATTCGTGGAAATTCACCTAAAACCTGACGAGCAAATTGTAAATCACCTTGCGCAGTTCTAGTTGGCACGCCGGTTGACGGGCCCGGACGTTGAGATTCTACAACTACAGTCGGAATTTCCGCAATTCCAGCCATACTGAGAGCCTCAGTCATCAAAGCAAATCCTCCGCCGGAAGTACCGGTCGCAGTACGAGTTCCGGCAAAAGCGCTTCCCAAAACCATATTGATAACCGCCACTTCACTTTCCGCTTGTGTAACTTTCAAATCATATTTACTGGCTTGTTTGGCCAAATGATGCAGAACGGAAGTTGCCGGAGTCATCGGATATGCAATATAATTTTTCATCCCCGCTGCCACCATTCCTTCACCGGTCGCCGCATTACCGTCAATAATTTGTCCTTTTATTTTTTTATCCGGTTTGTCAAATTTTATTTTATCAAAATTTTTATCTTGCAAATAATCAAAACCTTTTTTTGCCAAATCAATATTAATCTGGGCTTTGGTTCCAAAAATTTCCGTAAAAACCAGGTTTAAATCTTCCAATGGTAGATCGTAATAATAACAAAGTGAACCCAATGCCACCGCAGTCCGTGCTAAAGTCGGCGCGTTTAATTCTTTGGCATAAGAACTTATCGGCAAACTTATCAATTGACCCGATTTTCCGGATACAGAATTTAAATTATTATCAAAAAATATCACCCCGGTTTTTTTGAGTTCATTTCTGTGTATATCTACTATTTCTTGATTGAGCGCAATAATCGCGTCAAGCTCCCGATAATCGCTATAGATTTTTTCTTTACTAAAAGAAACTCGACAAAAATTATGTCCACCACGAATCAATGATGGATATTCCATGCTGGCAAAGACATAATAGCCCATTTTACAAAGCAAACGCGCCAAATTCACCCCCGCCTCTCGCGCTCCGTCTCCGGCTTGGCCACCAATCAAAATCGTATAAATTTTTTCTCTTTTATTTTTTAACATAAACCTATTTTTTAATTTTTATTTCGCTTTTTTTCTGTGGAACAAAATCCACTTCAAACATGGCTTTTGTGATTTTTTTATCTTTTAAAAATTCTTTATAAACCTGCTGAACTTGCGGATTTTGATGCGCCAAGCGAATTTTTTTGGTTTTATCTATTTGATAAAGAGATAACGCTCTTTTCTGACGAATATCTTCCGTAGTCGGAAGCGGTTGTCCGCCACCACCGATACAACCGCCGGGACATGCCATCACTTCCACAAACTGATACTTTTTCGGATCTGTTTTGAGTTCATCCAAAATAATTTTCGCATTTTTTAATCCGTTGACCACAGCCACGCGCAATTCCACGCATTTGTCTGCACCAAAAGTTACCGGCTTGCAAAGTTTGATAGTAGCACGTTTTACACCATCTTCACCGCGCACTTGTTCAAAATCAACTTTTTCCAAATCACGGCCAAATAAACGATAATAAGCTGTACGCAAAGCACTTTCCATTACTCCACCAGATGCTCCGTAAATAACTCCGGCGCCAGACGGATCACCCAATGGATTATCGGCCGGACTTTCTTTAATTGTTTTCAAATCTATTTTTTTATTCATCAAAACTCTCGCCAATTCTCGCGTAGTCCAAACATAATCTATCGGTTTCAGACCGTTCCCAAAATTTAATTCCGGTCTACTAGCTTCGTATTTTTTTGCCGTACACGGCATAATAGAAACCATCACTATATTTTTGGGGTCAATATTTTGTTTTGGCGCAAAATAATTTTTTACCAAACTTGCCAGCATCATTTGCGGAGATCTGGCATGAGAAATGTTTTTACGAAATTCCGGATGATAAAATTCCACATATTTCACCCAGGATGGACAACAAGATGTAAATATCGGTAAATCTTTTCCAGCTAAAATTCTTTCTACAGCTTCTCCGGCTTCTTCCGTAGTAGTAAAATCTGCGCCGACTGAAGTGTCAAAAACATAATCAAACCCGAGTTTTTTTAAAGCGGCCGATAATTTATCCGTAGCTATCGAGCCATACGGCATGCCAAATTCTTCCCCAATACTAGTTCGGATAGACGGAGCAAACTGTGCTACCAAAATTTTTTCGACTTTTTTTAAAGCCAATACTTTTTCCATTTCTTCGAATTCCCCGTCGCTTTTTATGGCGCCGGCGGGACAATGGACAACGCACTGACCGCAATAAACACAGTCTTTATCTTTACTTTTACTCGGTTCAATAGAAATGTCACTACCCCTATTTTCGATCTCATAATATTCCACCGGACAAACTTCCACACAATTGCGACAGTCAATGCATTTTTTACCTTCAAAAATTATCGGTCCGAATTGTTTACTCGGTCTTTTTTCTTTACGGTTCGGAAAACGAGTTATTTTCGCGCGCACGGGTTTTTGATATTGCAACATTCCGCAACGTTTATTCCAAGTACAATTATCACAATCCAAATGATGCTCTCCAAAAATTAATTCCAAATTTGTTTTGCGACTACGACGAATTTCTCTGTCTTCGGTCGTGATTTCCATACCGTCTTCAACCGGTGTAGAACAAGAAGTAAAAAGCCCGTTTCTACCTTTTATTTTCACTACACACATTCGACAATTGGCTTTTACTTGCAAATCCGGATGATCGCACAAACTGGGAATATAAAAACCGTTTTCTTGCGCCACATGCAAAATACTTTTACCTTCGGCGCATTCTATTTTTTTTCCGTCTATTTTAATAGTAACTTTTCTCATAGCATTTTTTTATCTCTCTTGTTTTTATAAATCACTTTGACACTTTCCAACATGGAATCAATGGGCAAATAAACACTTTTACCCAAGGGACAAAAAGAAGTGTCTCTCATTGTCCTTAAAACCACACGTAACAAAACCATATCTATTTCCTCTCCGCCGTCCAACATTTCTTTGAGGCGATAAAGACCTTCGCGACACGGCACACATTTACCGCAATTATACGCAAAGAAAAAATCAACCCATTTTTTAATCAATTTTCTAGTATCGGTTTTTTGCAAATTATGTATAATTATACTGCCCGCGCCGCGAACCGGATGGTTCAATTCTTCTTGGGTCAAAATTTCTCCCGCTGCTCCCCCACCTTGTTGGACAAAATATTCAAAACGTGGAACATTTTTGGTTGTTTTCAAAATCTCTCCAATCGACATATCAATTGGCAATTCGTAAACTCCTTTTTTGGGCGCATCTCCGCTAATACAATAAAATCTTTTATTTTCGTATTCTCCGCGAACTATCTTAGCTATTTCATAAAAAGTTTCCACATTATTGATGAGGGTCGGGCATCCAAATAATCCGAAATCCGTCGGATACGGGGGTTTCAGACGAGGTTCCGGTCTGTCACCTTCTATAGTTTCCAAAAGAGTGGTTTCTTCTCCGCCGAGATATCCTATTTTTTCCGCAGTCAATTCTATCGGTAATTTACCGATCTGTTTTTTCAAAATATTTTTAAATTTTTTCAAATAATCGGAACGTAAATAAATATATGCTTTATCTGCGCCAAGTTCATCCATGGCTATCTTGATACCTTCGATAACCAATTCGGGATAGTTTTGCAATATGAAGCCGTCTTTAAACATACCCGGTTCACCTTCAGCACCGTTACAAATCACATAAACCGGTTGATTAAATTCTTTCAAATGGCCTTTGGCGACACTAAGCCATTTGAAGGCTACCGGAAATTCGGCTCCGCCCCGCCCGAGCAATTTGGCAGTCTGAATTTTATTGATAATTTTCATAAATTTTTACTTTTTAATCGCAAAAATATTATATCATTTTATCAAATTAATTACAAAAAATCCGCTTTTTACGGCGGATCTTTTTGCTTTATAATTTTGAAAATTATAGAACTGCGTCTTTGGCAGCTTTGGCAACGCGGAATTTTACCACAGTTTTGGCCGGAATTTTGATAGTTTCACCGGTAGCTGGGTTACGACCCATACGAGCGGCTCTTTTGATTTTAATCAATTTTCCAAAACCAGGAATCACAAATTCGTTTCCTTTTTTAACTTCTTTGTAAGCAACGTTAGTCATTGCATCCAAGAAATTAGAAACTTCTTTTTTGCTCAAGTTGGTGGCTTCGGAAAGCACGCTCAACAATTGAGACTTGGTCATTTTTGCCATAGTGGTAAAAATTAACTTAAATTAATAAATGAATTATTCTGCGGGTGGAAATTGGATTTTCCTTAACCCACGGTTTATTATACACCAATAAAATCAATAGCAACAGCCCCTCCCCTGTGGAAAACCCTTTATTTATAATACTATTTAACGAAAAAATCAAAAAACCCCTTATTTTCTGTGATAATTTTCACCAAAAATTCCGCCTTCAATCAATCTTTTGTCCGTTTCTTTATTGATTTTTTTGATCTTTTTTTCCACAACAGGTTCATTTTGTGGCAATATTTCAATTGTGTTTTCCTCCGGTTTTTCCATCTCTTTTTGATGTTCTTTTTCCCATTCGTTCCAATCAAAGCTATCAATCGAACCTTCATAACCTATGCTTTCAAAATATTCTTCTATCAAAGAATCCGGGAGTTCCGGTCTTTCTTCCGGAGGAAAATAATGAACATTATTTTTCAAATATTCTCGCACTTTTGAAAACTTTATTTCATCACCGATAATTTTTTGCATGTCTTTTTCCCTTCTGTTACGCTCCATTCTCTCTCTCCTTTCTTCTCTTTTTCTTTCTTTTTCTTTCTCTATGTACTTCTCCGCCGCTTCACATGATTTGTAATAAATAAACCCCGACACTCTGTCAAATAACTTCTCTTCCTCCAAAGCTATTTCTCTAATTTCTTTCAAATATTTATCCCGGGTATCGGAAACACACTTTTTTAAATTTAATTTTTTGTCCTTGAGACATTGTTTGGCTACTTCTTCCGATATTTTTTTTATCAATTCAAATTTTTTACTCATATTTTTACTTTGCTTTTCAAATATTTTAATCTTTTATTTTCTGCAAATCTCTCTATTGCATAACGCAACATGGTTCGCGGCATTTGTTTGTAATGTTTTTTCAAAAATTCTTCTTCCGTTTTTTCTCCGCAACGTTTACCGACTTCGCGGAGCATCCAACCGACAGCTTTATGCATCAAATCATGTTTATCGTTCAAGAGTATTTGCGCTATTTCAAAAGTCAATCTGCTTTCGCCTTTTTTAATATAATGAAAAGTGGATAAAATCGCAATTCGACGCTCCCACAAATTTCTCGATTGCGCCAATTTAAACAACACTTTTTTATCTTTATTTTCCAAATAAGGTCCGATAATTTTTTCCGCGGTCAAGTCCACCAAATCCCAATTATTTATCCGCTTGGTATTTTTCAAATAGAATTTATAGATCTCCGTTTGTTCTGCGGGGGTAGCTTTGGGATATTTTAAAACCAAAATTAACAATGAGGACAAGCGCTCTTCATGATAAGGACTTTGGAGTAATTTCTGTAAATCCGATAAATCCAAATCAACAAAGTTTTTTATTGTCATTCTGATATCCGGAACAACCACTCCCAAAAATTTATCCCCTTCTCCGTATTGTCCTGGTCCGGTCTTAAAAAAACGCGATAGAATCACGGCTTTTTCTTTACTCGCTTTTTTATTTAATTCTTTTTTTAACAATTTAATAGACACAAAAAAATTATTCTTTTATTTTACATTTTTCTTTACTTGCCATATCGCTTAACAAACAAGGGTTGACATCACTACACTCACCCTCGTATTCGATTTCCACTTTAGCACATTTAGCTCCGCAAGAGTTACCGTAAGTTTTACCATCAACACCACAAACCGGCGCGTATTCCATGGTACAAATACAATCTTCTGTGATTTTACCGGAAGAAGTGGAATTTAAGATATCATTTTCAAAACTGCAAGGACCGTCATAACGTTTTGTCGCCCCCGATTGTTCCATAAAACATTCATTAACATAAGTAAAATCATCAACAGCGCAAACCGGGGCTTTTATGGGCGGACAATCTTTAATGTTTTTTGTCAGTTGACGAAAATAGGATAGGCTACTGCAATACGCGGTCAACCCGGCTAGCGTAGCCACTATTAATAAAACTAAAATCTTTTTTATCATATAGTAATGTTTAAACTACTCTGTTTATTGTATTACTTCATAAAGATTAAGTCAAAAAATAAATTTCACAAAAACGATACTTATATTGACAATATGTCTTATTTTTGCTATACTTTTCCATTAGTTCCTTTAACAACTTTTTTTAGGAGTTTCTCCATGAAAAAGCACAATTTCGAAAAGATCGCCTATGTCGTCGGGATTGTCACTTTTCTCGTCTATGCCTTTATTTATTTCTCTTTGGGTGTTTTGCCTAAAGGGAACTTTTTCGGCCATTTCATTTACAGTCGCGGTTGGGATGTGTTTCTGTTGCCGTTATCCATTATCGTCTATGAATTTATCCTGAATTTCAGGTTGGTTCACGATGTGGATGATAGCTACCAGGTGCACACGATAAAAGACTTCGTAAACACTTGGATTTGGGTACCGCAAAACATCGCTGCCGCCGGATTTTTTTTCGGAATATTGATGGGATTTTTCTACGGTTTCCTCAACGCTCTGATTTTGGTACTGACTGGCTACCTGATTATTCCGATAATCATGATGACAATGGTATTGTCGATAATCGGCATACTTTGTCTATTGATCATTGGAGGAGCAACTGTGGCTTTGGCTACTTATCCCTTATGGGAAAAGTATGTCAAGCAAGCTATCGAATCTTCATCGGAAAAAGACGAAGAAAAGATCATTATTCATCGATAAACTTTCACCAACCTCGGATTTTCCGAGGTTTTTTTATTCAAAAAAACAGTTCGTCTAATCTAAGGCGAACTGTTTTTCTTTTTTATAGTTCATTTTTTAAATCTTCCAATTTCTTTTTCAAATCTCTATTTATATGTTTCGGCACTCTGATTTTTATTTTAACATAATGATCACCTCTGCCTTTTTGTCTCAAATAAGGAATACCTTTTGCTTTAAGACGAATCATCTGCCCTGATTCTACACCTTCGGGAATCATAATTTTTTCCATACCATCAAGCGTTTCTATTTCCACTTTATCTCCCAAGACCGCTTGCGGAAATGAAATTTCACAATCGGTTAAAATATCATAACCGTCGCGAGAAAAATATTTATTCTTTTTGATGTGGGAATGAACATATAAATCTCCACTCACTCCGCCATAAGGAGAAGCTTCTCCGTATCCGGTTAAGCGAATAGATTCGCCATCGTTTATGCCAGCGGGTATTTTAACTTTAAAAACATTATTTTTTGTTACTACACCATCCCCGCCGCAATGTTTACATTTCGTATTCGGCTTTTGTCCTTGTCCGTGGCAATCCGGACAAACCACCGCTTGTTGTATAGTGCCAAAAATCGTACGTTGATTATGTAATACCTGGCCATGTCCGCCGCAAGTGGCACATTTTTCCAACTTACTTCCCGGTTCTGCTCCGTTTCCATTACAAACATCGCAAACGGTTTTCTTGCGTAAATTTAATTCTTTTTCTATGCCAAACGCCGCTTCTTTAAAATCCAATTCTACATCGACTTCTATATCTCTTCCGCGAGCTCTGCCGCCCCGGCCACGGGATCCGCTACCAAAACCAAATAGATCTCCGAAAATATCTCCAAAATCGTTTCCACCGAAATTGAAATTAAAATCCCCGCCACCTTGACCGCGCGCCGCGCGCATAAAATCTTCCCAGCCCATACCACCACCAAACCCGCCTTGTTGTTCAAAATCAGCTCCAAATTGATCGTACTGTTTACGTTTTTGTTCATTTCCTAAGACTTGATAAGCTTCATTTGCTTCTTTGAATTTAACTTCATCACCACCCTGTTTATCAGGGTGGTATTGATGAGCCATTTTTTGAAAAGCTTTGCGAATTTCATCCTGGCTGGCGTTTTTATTTACGCCGAGTATTTTGTAATAGTCTTTTCCCATAATTATTTAACCACTTCCCCTTCTATAGGACCTTGGTCATCTTTCTTTTCTTCAGTTTTATTTTCCGCGCCCGGTTGTTGTGCTTGTTGATTCTGTTGATATAATTTTGCGCCGACAGCTTGAGCATCTTTACTCAAAGCATCAGCTGCTTTTTTGATAGCTTCCACATCGTCTTTATCTTTCACGTCTTTAAGCGCTTTAACACCATCTTCCACTTTTTTCTTTTCTTCTTCGGAAATAGCTATTTTTTTCTCTTCAATTTCTTTCATCATTTTTTCCGTAGTATAAATCATGGTATCGGCAATATTACGAGCTTCAATCAATTCTTGTTTTTTCTTATCTTCATCAGCATGGGCTTCAGCCTCTTTTTTCATTTTTTCAATTTCATCTTTACTCAAACCTGAAGATGATTCAATACGCACTGATTGCTCTTTGCCTGTGCCTTTATCTTTGGCTTTAACATTGAGAATACCGTTGGCATCAATATCAAAATGCACTTCGATTTGCGGTACACCGCGAGGAGCCATCGGAATTCCATCAAGCATAAATCTGCCCAATGTTTTATTATCTCCCGCCATCGGACGTTCACCTTGCAAAATATGAATTTCAACACTCGGTTGATTATCAGCAGCTGTCGAAAACACTTGAGATTTGGAAGTCGGAATAGTTGTATTGCGTTCAATTAATTTTGTCATTACTCCACCCATGGTTTCAATACCCAAAGATAACGGAGTAACATCAAGCAATAAAACATCTTTGACATCTCCTTGTAAAACACCGCCTTGCACTGCAGCACCAGCTGCCACCACTTCGTCCGGATTAACGGTAATATTCGGTTTTTTACCGAAAAATTTTTCCACTACAGACAAAACTAACGGCATGCGAGTCATACCGCCAACCATCACAACTTCATGTAAATCATTGGTTGATAATTTTGCATCTTCAAGAGCTTTTTTAACCGGAATCAAAGTTTTTTGTATCAAATCTCCAACCAATTCTTCCAATTTAGCGCGAGTCAATTTCATCACCAAGTGTTTCGGACCGGTAGCGTCAGATGTGATAAACGGTTGATTGATTTCACTTTCTTGCGCAGTGGATAACTCTATTTTTGCTTTTTCCGCAGCTTCTTTGATACGTTGCAATGCCAAAGTGTCTTTACTTAAATCTATACCTTGATCTTTCTTAAATTCATCCAAAATCCAATTGATAATCACTTGATCAAAATCATCTCCACCTAAATGAGTATCGCCATTGGTAGAAAGTACTTGCACAGTATCAGCGGAAACATCCAAAATAGAGATATCAAAAGTACCGCCACCTAAATCGTAAACTGCAATTTTTTGATCTTTCTTTTTATCAAAACCATAAGCCAAAGCAGCTGCAGTAGGTTCGTTGATAATACGCAAAACTTTCAAGCCCGCAATTTCACCCGCGTCTTTGGTAGCCTGGCGTTGAGAATCATCAAAATAAGCTGGCACAGTAATAACCGCTTCAGAGATTTTTTCACCCAATCTTTCTTCCGCATCAGCTTTCATTTTTTGTAAAACCATAGCAGAAATTTCTTGCGGAGAATATTCTTTTCCTTGCATCAAAACTTTTACCGCTTCGCCGGATTGCACAATTTTGTAAGGCATTAATTTCAAATCGCGTTGCACTTCTTCGTCACTATAACGACGACCAATAAGACGTTTGATTGAATATAATGTATTTTCCGGATTGGTCACGGCTTGACGTTTGGCCAATTGTCCGACCAATCTTTCACCTGTTTTAGAAATCGCAACGATAGAAGGAGTTGTGCGGTTTCCCTCTTTATTTTCTAAAACTTTTGGCTGACCACCTTCGATAATGGCCATACAACTATTTGTTGTACCCAAATCAATTCCTAATACTTTACCCATATGTGTATAAATTAAGTTTATTAATTATTATTTATTAATTATTACCTTAGCTACTTTGATAATTCTATCTTTAGTTTTGTACCCTCCGTCAACTTCTTTTAAAATAATATGCGATTCTATTCCTTCTTGTTCTTCTTCACTTACAGCTTCGTGAATTTGCGGATCGAATTTCTCACCCACGGTTTTTATTTCTTCCACTCCGTGATTTTTCAAAATATCACCAAATTGTTTCATAATGTATCCGATGCCGTCTATCCAATTTTTGAAAGCTTTGTGTTCCTCATTATCGGTATTTACTTCCGGATGATGATAAAAAGCTTTTTTGAAATTTTCATAAACCGGAATAAAGTCTTCCAATATTTGTATTTCACTCATTTGCACCCATTCACTGCGACGAGTAGATATTTCATTTTGTAAATTCTTGTAATCTGCGAGAGCTCTCTGCCAACCGGCTTTGTATTCATCGGATTCCATTTTGTGTTTTTCACAATCTTTACAAACATTTTTACCAAAAAAACTTTTTTTTGGTTTTTCTTCTTCTGTCTTTTCTTTTTCATCTTTTTCTGTTTCTTCTTGATTATTATTTTTTTGTTCTTCACTCATATTATAAACTATTTAATATTTCACTAATTTTTTGTATCAAAGCGTAATTTCTTTTGTAATCCATTCTATTTAAACCTACCATCATCAACATGTCCGATTTATCTTTACGCACACGAGTGGCCAAAACGCTCAAATCTTCCCCAAATGGTTGTTCCGTACCAAGAAAAAATCGAGGGTCGTCCATAATCATAGTTTCAAAATCATCCAAATATTCTTCACAATTATCAAAAACACTAGAAATATTCACTATCAATTCCGGTTCTGTAAATTCTTTTTTTCCAAACAGGTTTGAGAGTCCGGTATAATAAACTTTGTCCGGGCCATATGCGTAAATAATAGCTTCTCCGCTGATTTGCGCCAAACCCTTGGCCAAAGTTCTTACCCCAGTTTCAAAATCCTGTTTTTCACCGGTCAAAATTTCTTCAACTTTTTTTTCATCTTTACCACTGATTTTTACGCCACCCAAATTCATAGTATTGATATAATGACGATAACCGGCGGCAGTCGGTACTCTACCGGCACTGGTATGAGGATGGGTCAAATATCCGATTTCTTCCAATGCTCTCAAATCATTGCGAACAGTTGCTTCACTCCAATCAAGTCCTTCTTGTTTAACCAAAAACTTTGAACCAACCGGTTGAGCTGTTTCTATGTGGGTTTCTACCACCAGTCTAAAAAGTTTTTCCTGGCGTTCGTTTAATTTTTTTTCTTTGCCTTTGGGCATAATAAAATTATCACTCTATATTCTTGAGTGATAATATAACATACGAAAAAGCAAGCGTCAAGAGCCTAATTTTGGCTAAAAATAAATTAAAAAAGATTATCTTAAAACTTATCCACAACAAAAAACCACTCTTAATTTAAGAGTGGTTTTTATCTTTTATTTTTTTTATTTAACAGTTGTTTGACTAATCATGGAAATTTCCGACAATAACACATTTTCCACATAAATTCCGCGCGTATAAAATATCTTTTCCAATTCGTTTTTTAATTCTGTTTCCACAATATCGCGCTTACTGCCGATAATATCAGGAAAATCAAACCGAGAAAAAACCATGCGCACACGTGAACGAATCGTCGGGCGAACAATTTTAGCTACAAAATCTTCACCGATAGTTTGCCAAAGAGACGGTATTTGTTGCACATCCAAGCGTAACAATATAGTCCCCTCTACTCCCACTCTTTTTCCGTCTTGCGCCACCGCAGCTATCGGGATATCCCCCATCGCGCGTTCGTTTTCCGGATTAAACTGACGAGAAATACTATATTCCAAAGTTTGAGTATTAAAAAGTTTGGCTTTTTGCCAAAAAGGAATTTTCAAATGTAACCCCGGAGTTAATACTTTTTTGAGCACTCCGTGACCCATGTCGTAAACACAGGCAACATAACCCGGTGGAACATAAATAAAAAAACCTTTAAGCACATCCTCCATTACGAAGGAATACATTAATTTGTCGAGTGAATCTCCAGCCATATTTTGCTAATTTAAGCCGTTTTTCCATCTTTTTTAACCGGGAAAAACGTAATTCTTATTAATCTAAGTATATCAGAAAACATCATAGAAGTCAAAATAAACAAGGATTTGACCATAGGAAGAGAATAAAGAAAAAGAAAAACAAAAGCCGGAAAAAGAAAAAGGAAATAAAGTTCGGATTTATCCATATCTTTACGTCCGAATTCTTCTATAAAAATAGAGATAAATAAATACAGGGCGCAAATTCCCGGCCAAATCCAATCATGGGTTCTGCTGATGTTAAAACCATAAAAATCAATATTTACTTTACCTACAAGATTATTTCCTTCATATAAAACATTAACCGTTCTGTCCCCCATCATACCACCGACAAAAACTTGATAAAGCAAGAAAAAGACCAAACCTTGAATAAGTAGAGAAGTAACCTTGGCCCAGGGAGAAACTCTGTATAATTTTATTATTCTTCGCGCTTCTTCTTTTTGCGCCACTGGATCATTTTTGAAAGCACGAGCTGCGGTAAACGCTTCCATTTCCACTTTTTTTTGACGATTAACATCTCGTTCGGAAATTATAGATAACGGCAATAACAAAAGTCGAAGCATTACTGTCATAGTTATAACCGCATAACCCATATTACCGGCCGTCAGATTGTTATAAATCCAAACCAACAAATTAAAAACCGGCTGATACAATAGAGAAAACCAAAAATCAGGCATAGGACGTGTGAGTTATAAAGTTTATAAAGTTAAAAATTATAAAGTTAGAATTTTAATTATTTTTTGTTTGTCATTCTGAGCAAAGCGAAGAATCTGTAATAAGCTGTGTTTTTTCTTGCAGATCCTTCACTGCGTTCAGGATGACAATCAACACAAAAAAACTTTATGAACTTTACAAACTTTATAACTTTACGAACTCCATTATATAATTCTTAATTTCCAATTGTTCTTCCAAACTATTTTCCAATTCAATCGCCATGTATTCCGGAAAAAAATCTTTTGGATAATTTTTCAAATAATCCATTTCCGACAAATTTTCCAAAGTATGAAAATCGTAACGCATTTCTTCGGGTTTTTCTATATCTCTACGTTGTTCTTTTTTGATAGCACTTAAATGAGCGCAACCGATTTTATGATTTTTGATCATTCTGATAGATTGTTCGTAGCGATCTGGAAAAAGTAATCTGTCATTTTCAAGGTGTGAAAAATCTATACAAATACCGGCATATTCATTCAATTCATCTTCTGGAAAACCTAAATGAGTATTTTCCAAAAAAATAAATTCTTTTTTGTATGTATCCCAAGAACTTTTTAGAGGATACAACCTCTCGGAATGCGTATTAAAAACTTTGGTATTATAATTTTGGCGAAGCCATTCTATTTCCGCTTCTTCAATATCATTGCGTAAATGAACAAACGGTATTTCTTTTAAACCTGTTTGTTTCAACATTTTATAAAGTTCTTCTCTCTCTTCTCGTTTTAAACAAGTTGGAAAAAGAGCGATTTCTTTCAAACCCAATTTATCTATTTCTTTTATTTTTTCTTTCCAATTTGAACCAAAAGTAGTCGTAATTGTCGGCAAAATATGTTTCATAGTTATTTCTCTAAGACAGTCACACTTTTCACAATAACCGGATTTATCGGAGTTGAATTTTCGCCAAAAGCGTTTTTTGTCACCGGAGCTTCCGCAATTTTATCTACAATATCCAAACCTTTTATCACTTTCCCGAAGATAACATAATTTTGAGGAAGCGGATAATCGCGATGCATGATAAAAAATTGAGAACCATTGGTATTCGGACCGGAATTGGCCATTGCGATAGTACCACGAGAATACTCTCCGTTAAATTTTTCATCATCAAATTTATACCCCGGACCACCGGTTCCATCACCGTTTGGATCACCGCCCTGAATCATAAAACCGTCGATAACGCGATGAAAAATAGTATTATTATAAAATTTATTTTTTGCCAAATAAACAAAATTGTTTACCGTAACAGGAGTGGTGGAAGCGGACAATACTATTTCTATATCCCCCTCACTGGTACTTAAGATAGCTGTATATTGTTTTGTTTTATCTATTTGCATTGAAGGTTTTGATAAATTCATAATTTTTTTTGTAGTTGTAGGTTTAGTTAATTCTTCATTTTGTTTTGTCGATGGCTCTATCATCTGTTGTTCTTCCGCTAATTGCGACGAAGTGTCTGTTTTTTGACCCAAGCTTTCTATTTTTTCTTTCAAAATTTTATCACTGTCTTTAAAATCATCCATAGTAATTTCTTCTTTCCCGTTTGGTTCATAACTTCCAGCCATCAAATTACAGCCGGTCAAAAACATTATGCTAAAAATAAACAAAATAAACACTGTTATTTTTCGCATAAAAATTATTTTTTAAATTTAGCAAGCTCAGCTTCAAATTCCTCAAAAGTAATTTCTACATATTTTTCTTTGCTTTGATGACAAGTCGGACAAATTTCCGGCGGATTAACTCCGACGTGGAGATCCCCGCAAATTGTACAAAGCCAGTATTTTTTCTGCATAAACAATATAAATTATATACTACTATCTTAACATTTATTATGAAAAAAAACAACTAAGAAAACAAAAAAGTAGCTTATATTAGCCACTTTAAGAAACAAAAACAATTTTTAGGATATTTTTGTAAGCTATAATTTTGTTTTATAATACCACATAACAATATTATAAAAAATTTATATTAATTTTTAACTAATGAATCTAACCAAAACTTAAAATTTAATCCCATTCTGTTTTAATTCTTTCTTCAATTGATCTACTGACTGGAACAAAATTGTTTTCATTCCTAATTTCTTAGCTGGAATCAAAACTTTTTCTTGATCATCAATAAAGATACATTCATTTGCTTGAGCACTTATTTTGTCTAAAGCGATTTTATATATTAATTTGTCCGGCTTAATAATACCGATTTCATGAGATAAAATTAAATGTTTAAAATACGAATACCAACCTTGTTCTTTATACTTAACCGAATTTAACAAATCAGAATTTGATAGTATTGCAAGAACGTATCTTTTTTTTAAAATTTTAACTAAATCAAGCATCTCTTTTGTTGGTGCCCAAGTGGTTGTCCATGCTTCAACAATTTCTTTCATCTTTTCTTCAGAAATCGGCACTTTAAAAAAATTTTTAAAGCAATCAACATAATCAATTAAGCCTTTATTATAATTAGCATCAAAAGTAATTCCGTTACTATTCGAAATCTTTTTATTAATACCTAAAATTTTATAAGATTGATTTATAAAATTAACTGAACTGCCGCTCATATAAACCCCTCCAACATCAAATATAATTACTTTTAACATAGAATGTTATTATTAATCTATTCTCTCATAAAAATACCCCAGCTTCAAGTCAGGGTATTTTTTAAAAGCGGTGACGATGTCCGGAACTTTGAACCGATGAGACGACTAAACTTCGGTAATCTTGATAAAAGTATACAGAAACTAAAGAAAATTTATAGGAAAAAACCAGAATGGTTTGAAATTCCTAATTTTGCCCAAAAGACCTACTGATATCATTCCAACAATCCAGGAAAGTTTTTCAATACAAACTGTTCGAAATTATCAACCTCTTTGACTGGTCGATTTTGATAATCGCAGTAAAGCCCAAAAATCAAATCTCTTAATTGGTTCTTTTCATATTTTTCAAAATATTCTTGAGATTTATTTTTGAAATCTTCAATCGTTGTTATTTCTAGCTCCGCACATCTGACTTTCAAACTTTCGCTTTGTGCTAGAAATTTCTGAAATTGTTCTTCGGTAATACCAGAAATTTTTCGCACAAAATCTTCATAAGATTGCGGTTTTTCTCCCTTCTTAAAAACATCATTGTAGGTTCTTATAAATTCCTCACATAGTAAACTAAAATATCCTTCACCGTAGTCTTGCTTTAATTTTTCACTAGCAAGCTGTGATACCTTTTCTTTTTGTTCATCTGTCAGTAATTGAGATAACTTTTCTACAATAGGATTTATAACACTATGTGAAAACTCATGATCTAAATTATCCAGATTTTCTATGTGAGTTTTTAAGACCAATTCTTGGCTAAATATAAAAGCAGCTCCGGAATCTTTTTTATACAGCGGATCAGTCGGCATTAAGGAGATTTTTCTGATCTCTGTTTTTTTTGGATCGGGTCTGAAGAATGCAATTAATTGTTCAATTCTTACTCGTGTTTCGGACGAAATTTCTTCCCGTGCTTTTTTATCTTTTTCAATTTCAACGGCTATTTCCCTGAATAGTGGTGACAAAGAAAAAGAATGCTCAAATGATTCAAGCACCCGAAAGAGTTTTTGCTGAAGCTGTTCTGGATTTTCAATATAAGATTTATGTTTTCTGATAACTTTAAATGCGCCTTCGTTTCTTTCTGGATGCCCATAAGTAAGAGCTAAAATATATAAAACTTCCTCATCAACACCATTTTCCTGCAAAACCCTATTCTCATCCAAAAATTCAGAAATATCAGAACTTAATGGGTTCTCCTGAAAATATCTTTTTGCTTTTTCAGATACAGGACTATCAGAATTTCCCCATTCTGGATTTTTGGCTTTCAGAATCGCAGAGAGTAGTTGTGCGCCATTTTCTTCTTGTATTAAAATCTCTGGAGTTTTTAAAACCTCAGGGCTGGTTTGCGATTCAATTTTTTGCTCAAAATTTTCCATAGTTCGAATCCATTGTGGGTTCAGCTGTTTTTGTTAATTTAGTTTTTAAAAATGCACCGCAAAATAAAGGGATTTTGGCTACTATTTTCAAAACTACTAGCGGAGAGAGAGGGATTCGAACCCTCGAAACCTTTCGGTTTACACGCTTTCCAAGCGTGCGCCATCGACCACTAGGCGACCTCTCCAGTATTTTGATGTCTCAAATAATATCAAACTGTAAGAAAAAAGTCAATTATTTAAAACTACCGCCTTTTTAACAGCGGTAGTTTTAAAAATATTATTTTTTACAAATATTGCTCCAATTCCTCGGGACTGTCTATTATACTTATCAACTCTTTATCGCTTTGAGAAATGGTTTTGAAATCAGTATACAAACCGTTAATAATATCTCTCATCGGTTCCCAAAATTCTTTTCCATATAATACAATTCTTATGCCAGCGGTTTTTTTGGTTTCAAGCAAAGTCAAAACTTCAAATAAATTATGCATGGTACCAAGCGAACCTGGAAAAAATACCAAGACTTCCGAAGCGGCCATCAATGTCATTTTTCGAATAAAAGGAAAAGTAAAGCCCATGGTTTGGTTAACATATTTATTCAACAATTCTTTATATTTCATTTTCATAAAAACTCCGATACTTTTACCCCCGTTCTCTATCGCCCCTTTGTTGGCAGCCTCCATAACCCCCATTCCGCCTCCGGTAATAGTAACAAATTTTCTTTTTGCCAATATTTTACCAACTTCATAAGCTTCGTTATAATATTTTGTTCCGGGTAAAATATTTTTTGTACCCAAAACCGTCACACTTCTCATAGGGACATTTTCCGTCAAAAATTCAAAACTGTTTACCAATTCCGCCATAATACGAAACATACGCCAGTTTGCTTCGCCTTGCATATAAGGATTTTCCGTAGTATCGGATTCTACAGTGGTGACATCCTGAGCGTTTTTTAACAATTCCAATACCTCATCAGCCGTATTTACCAAATAAAAAGAATCTAGGACTTTCGAATCCAACGCTTTTATTTTTTCGCAAGATTGCTGTCTGACAAAATTGATAATAGGTTGCCAATAATCTTTACCTACCATGATCACCGGCATTTTTTCCATTTGATTCATCTCCATGGAATCTATGACTTCAAAAAATTCATCCAAGGTTCCGAAACCTCCGGGCAACAAAATAAGGCCGTTTGCCGGAGCTGTCAACATTACTTTACGAGTATAAAAATATTCCAAAGCTATGGATTTTTTTACATAAGGATTTATGCGTTGTTCAAACGGCAACTGTATATTGATACCTATACTTTCACCTCCGGCTTCATAAGCTCCTTTATTGGCCGCTTCCATAATACCGGGACCGCCACCGGTAATCACGGTAAAACCGTGTTGCGCCAATTTATACCCAATCTCTTGAGCTATTTTATAATATTTATTATTAGCCGGAATACGCGCCGAACCCATCACCGTCACTTCATTTTTTAATTCCTTCAAAAATTTCAACCCTTCAACCATCTCCGAAACCATACTAAAAATTTTCCAACTATCACGGAAATTTACGAGATTTCCACCAGTAATTATATTTTGCGCCTGGTTTTTATTGTTTTCGGACATATATTTATTTTTAATCTTTTTTCGTAAGAAATTTTCCAACTTGCAACAATAGACCTTCTTTCATTTTATCACCTATAATCTGGGTGCCTATAGGTAATCCTTCGGCGGTAAAACCTGTCGGTACGGACAAAGCCGGATACCCGGCTACGGCCGCGGGAGATAACATCACATCCGCCAAATACATTTGCAAAGGATCGGATTTTTTTTCTCCCAATTCAAAAGCCGGAAAAGGAGAAGTTGGCGCGATTAAAATATCAACTTCTTTAAAAACTTTTTCAAAATCTGATTTGATTAAAGTTCGGACTTTCTGAGCTTTTTTGTAATACGCCTCATAATAACCGGCTGACAAAACATAAGTTCCGATAAGAATACGTCTTTTGACTTCTTCCGGAAAACCATTAGCGCGAGAAACCTCGTATAATTCACTCAAACTTTTAATTTTCTTTTCACGAACCCCGTAACGTATTCCATCCAAACGAGCCATATTGGAACTATCTTCACTTGGCACGACAATATAATAAACCGCCATTGCATATTTCGTATGAGGTAAACTTACTTCCACTATCTCCGCGCCCTGTTCTTTAAATTTTTCTATTTGATATAAAACATTTTTCTTTATTTCTTCATTTATTCCTTCAATTTCAAAATATTCTTTGGGTATACCGACAACTAATTTGGATTTTTTTCCACCAGAGGCGGATCCGCCTTGGGCGGAAATTTCTTTTTCCGCAATCAAATCATAATTATCAACCGTCGCAACAGTGGTTGTAGCATCCTTTTTATCGGTTCCGGCCATATATTTCAAAACGATAGCCAAATCTTCGGCAGTTCGCGCCATAGGACCAACCACATCAAGAGATGAAGCCATGGGCATTACACCGTAACGTGAATTACGTCCGTAAGTAGGACGTAAACCAAAAACCCCGCAAAAACTAGCCGGCTGACGAATAGATCCGCCTGTATCTTCGGCAATGGAATAAAAACACATGTGATCAGCTACACTGACCGCGCTTCCGCCAGAGCTTCCACCGCTGACTTTTTTTAAATTATAAGGATTTCTTACCGCCCCGTACATACTGTTTTCGTTACTGGCGCCGTGACCAAAAGCATCACAATTGGTCTTTCCTATCAAAACTCCTCCGGCCTTGCGAATTTTTTCCACCACTGTAGCTTCAAAAACCGGGGTGTAGTTGTCCAATATTTTTGCCGCAGCCGTAGATCTTATATCTGCCGTGGCTATGGAATCTTTTACAGAAAAAGGTATGCCCGTTAACTCTGTCGCCTGTCCGTTTTCAATCATTTCATCCGCCAATTTTGCCTCGGCTATTGCTCTATCTTCGCTAATCGTAATAAAAGCATTTAAATCTTTGTTTCTTTTTTTAATTTGCGCTAAACAAGCCTGCGTTAATTCAACACTGGTAAACTGTTTCTTTCGTAAACCTTCAGCAGCCTGTTTTAATGTCAATTTGTGCAATTCCATATTATTCTTCCGTTGAATTTTCAAAAACTCCGGGGACAACCAACATGCCGGCATATTTTTCCGGAAATTGTTTAACAAGTTCTTGATTAAAAGAACATTTTTTTATTTCGTCATTACGCCAAACATTTTTCAAATCATTTACTTCAAAAGTCGGCTCGACTTTTTCCGTATCAACTTCGTTTAAAATTTGCATATAATCAAGCACTACCGATATTGTTTCGGTATGTCTTTTTTCTTCTTCCGAAGTCAAACTGATTTTCGCCAAATTGGCAATTTTTTTTACATCTTCCAAAGTAATCATGTTTTTTTAAATTTCTTTAACTACTAAAAAATTAACTTTTCCTTGTAAGCCGACAGGTTCACCGCCTATCATCACCACTCTTTCTCCTTTGTTACCCAATTTATGTTGTCTGACATAATTTACAAAACCACGAGTCAAATCTTCTACGGTTTTACATTTATTCAAAACAAAAGGAACAATGCCCCAAGAAAAACAAAGTTGTCTACAACCTCTTACTGTTTCAGTCCCAACCAAAACCATTTTTTCCGAACGAAAACGACTGACCAAGCGCCCGGTTTTTCCCGTTGCCGAAGCCACCAAAATCATTTTAGCGTTTATTTTTTTTGCCAGTAAAGGCGTCAAACTGGAAATCGATTTACTTATAGAAGTGCTTTCTTTGTATGAAATCAAATTAAAATCATCATACTTGGATTTCTCCGTTTGTTCTATAATTTTTGCCATTGTTTCAACTACCAATACAGGATGTTTTCCGACAGCTGTCTCATTGCTAAGCATCAAAGCGTCGGCATGATCTATTACCGCATTGGCAACATCGGTTATTTCTGCGCGAGTAGGGCGCAGTTTTTCTTGCATGGAATCAAGCATTTGGGTGGCTACTATAACCGGTTTGGTCGCTTCATTGGCTTTGTCAATAATTTTCTTTTGTAAAAGCGGTAATTGAGACATATTTGTCTCCATAGCCAAATCTCCGCGAGCAACCATTACCCCGTCGGTTTCCGCTATAATTTCATCTAAATTATCTATGGCTTCATGTTGTTCTATTTTAGAAACTATGAAAATAGGCTGTTCATTTTTAATTTTCATTTTCTTTTCAAACGACAAAATGGTTTTTCTGGCTTGAATTATGTCATCAGCCGATTTTACAAAAGATAAAGCGACTGCATCTACTCCGAGTTTTATGCCAAATTTTAAATCCTCCTTATCTTTTTTACTCAAAGCCGGGATATCTTTTAGATCAGTATCGGGCAAATTAATTCCTTTATGCGAAAAAACCGCACCTCCTTGGATGACTTTACATTTTATTTTATTTCCAAAAACCTTTTCTACCGTCAATTCTATATTGCCGTCATCTATCAAAATAGTGTTTCCTTTTTTAAAATGTTTTTGTAAACCCGGATAAATCAAAGGTAATTCTCCATCTTTATAATTTTTTTCTCCTACGGCAATAACGGTTTTTCCGCCATTTACCAATTTTATTCCTGTTTCCGGCATTTCACCTATACGAATTTTAGGACCTTGTAAATCCTGCATAACAGCTATCGGCACATGAAGTTTTTTCTCCGCTTGTCTTATATTTTTTATCAACAGTTCATGACTGGAATAAGAACCGTGCGAAAAATTTAAACGAAAAACATTAACTCCGGCTTTTACCATTTTTTCTATTATTTGATATTCTTGACTACTCGGTCCTAAAGTCGCCACTATCTTGGTTTTTTTTTCAAACATAATTTAAATAATTAGCGTAACAACGCTTTTAATTGTTCTTTTTTAGCTTGGTCTATAGGTAATTGTTTTAATAAAGCATCTAAAAATGCTCCTTGTTGTGCGCTTCCATCTTTACAAACATCCACTCCGGCAAAAACATCGGCCGCTCGCAAAAGATTGTTGATACCCGGCAATAAATAGAAGAAACCGATTATTATCGGAATTAAAATTACAGCCACTTTTAAATAATCAAAAAACGAAGACCAAAAAAGTTTACGATTTATTTTACGATTTTGTTCGTAAATAATTTGCGACCATTTTAAATTATTGGTCAATAATTCATTGAGTTTTTCCAAAGTTACAGGATTTTCAGTTCGTATCTTATCACTTTCTACCTCTTTTTGTTTTTCAATTTTTTCATCTTCTGCCATAAATATTTATTTTTAAGAGATTTTTTTAACCTCTTTTTCAAAATTTTTAACATCTTTAAAGTCGCGATAAACACTAGCAAAACGAATATACGCCACTTTGTCAAAAGTTTTCAGATGCTTCATTACCAATTCTCCAACTTCCTTACTGGTTAATTCACGTTTCTTTTTCTTTTGAATATCTCTTTCTATAGCATGTATAAGTTTGGAAAAAGATTCTTCGGTAAAAGATCTTTTGGTTAACGGTATTCTCAAACTTTTCTCCAATTTTTCGCGCATATAAGCTTCACGACGTCCGTCGTTTTTGATTACCACCAAATCCAAAAGCTCGGTTTCTTCTTTGGTTGAAAAACGGTAATGACATTTATCGCATTCTCGACGACGACGAATAACCATCCCATCGGAACTGGGACGAGAATCAACGACACTTGTTTCTTTATTATTACACACCGGACAATACATAATAAAAAATTTAATTGTTACCCATTTTTTTTCTCAAAAACGCCGGTATTTCCAATTCACCCGCCTCTTCTTCGGTTGCGGCTTTAGGAGCCAAAGATGCGTTCTTAAAATTACCTGCGGAATTTACGGGAATATTATTGTTTATTGTTGAACGATTAAAAGAAGTGTTTTTTTCTTCTTCTTTGGTTTTTTCCACTTTATGAAAACCTCCAAAAAAATTTCCTATTCCCGTAACTTCCTTTTCTTTCGGAACGGAAAGTGTAGAAAAATTGTTCTTCTTTACCAAATCGTTAAATTTTCTCTCTTCTTCTTCTTTTTGTTTCTGAACTTTGAATCTATCCGGATTGGAAATTCCGGTATAAACCGGTCGTACAGATATATCTTCTTCGGAAAGATAACGACGGTGATCGTCAAAACCGGTAGCTATTACCGTAATTTTTATCTTGCCACTCATGGTTTCATCTATCGTAACACCAAAAATTACTTTTGCATCTTCAGCAGCCGAAGAAGTGATTATTTTCGCGGCTTCATCTATTTCGTGCATCATCAAATCCGGCCCTCCGGTAACTGTAAATAAAATCCCGGAAGCCCCATCAATGGAAAGTTCCAATAACGGCGAAGAAATAGCAGCTTTAGCAGCTATTGCAGCTCTATTTTCACCTTCTCCTATTCCTATTCCCATCAAAGCCGAACCTGTATCTTGCATAATGGTTTTCACGTCCGCAAAATCAACATTTATCATTCCGTGCACGGTTATGGAATCGGAAATACCTTGAACGCCTTGCCTTAAGACATCGTCAACAATATTGAAAGCGTCAAGTAAAGAAGTTTTTTTATCGATAACTTGCATGACTCTGTCATTTGGCACTGTAATAATAGTATCTACATATTTTGCCAAATCTTCCCAACATTTTTCAGCTATTTCCTTGCGTTTCGGACCTTCAAAAGAAAAAGGCTTGGTAACAACCGCTACTGTTAAAGCTCCGAGTTCTTTGGCGATTTCAGCTACTACCGGTGAAGCTCCCGACCCTGTTCCTCCTCCTAAACCGCAAGTAATAAAAACCATATCGGCATCTTTGAGAACTTCTCTAATTTCATTTTGAGATTCTTCAGCCGCACGACGACCGACTCCGGGGTCCATACCCGCTCCCAAACCGCGAGTTACGGTTTTTCCAATGTGTATTTTTTGCGGCGCGCTATTGTGATGTAAAGCTTGTACATCCGTATTCATGGCGATAAAATCTATTCCGCGAATTCTGGCCGCCATCATTCTATTTATAGCCGAGCCGCCCGAGCCTCCGACTCCGACAACTTTTATCTTGGCAAAAGTTTCCAATTCAGGTTTTACTTGTGGCATAAATTTTTTCTTAGAAAACGAACACTTTTTGTGTTCGTTTTTCTGTTTATTTATTAAAAGAAAAATTACACCCTTATTTTATAATTAAACACTCGGAGTGTCAAGAAAATTAAAGGCGAAATTTACCGAAAATATTTTTTATTTTTTCCGAAAAACTCTTGCTATCGTGCATTTGTTGCTCCAATACATAATCAGCTCCCCATTTTACCAAACTTATAGCCGTAGTGTATGCCGGGTCGTTAATTTTATCTGTCGCCGCTATCAAGCCGTAAGGTAACCCCAGAGATGCCGGTAAGCGTAGATACTTTCTGGCAATCTCCAACACACCGGGTAATTTAGCGCTTCCACCGACAAAAACAGCGCCTGCCGGCAACATACCACTCTTCCCTATTTTCTTCAATTCTTTGTCTATCATAAACATTATTTCTTCAACCCTTGCAGAAATAATCATAGCCATTTCTTTTTCTTTAACTTTATCATGATCCAAAGAACCAAATTCAAATAAATCATAATCGGCACGGCTATTTAAAGATTCGTTTGTACAAATTCCGTGTTCAATTTTCAATTTTTCCACTACATCCACATGGTTTCGTAAACCAACAGCCAAATCATTGGTAATATGCACTCCTCCTACAGGTATTACCGCTAAATGTAATAACTCTCCTTCTTCATAAACTATCAAAGATGTAGTTGTTGCTCCTAAATTGACCAAAACGACTCCCAATTCTTTTTGTTTTGGACTTAATACAGTGTCGGCTATCGCAATAAGAGATAGAACCATTCCATCAATATCAACTCCGGTACGATAAACAGCTCTGGTTAAATTTTTGATTTGCGAAGATTGACCTAAAATTATTTTTGTATCAACTTCCAAACGGACACCGGTCATACCTACCGGTTCTTTTATCCCCCCTTGTCCGTCTACAATAAAAGATCTGGGGGTGACATGTAACACTTCATAATTCAGAGGTGTGGCTACGGATTTTGAAGATTCGACAGCCCGCCACTTATCGCTTTCCGTAATTTCATTATCGGCTTTTGAAACAACTGAATAACCGCGACTGTTTTGAATCAAAGTTTGCGCTCCCGGTATTCCGACAAAAACACTTTCAATAGGGGTTCCGGTAATATGTTCCGCTTGTTCCAAACAAGACGAAACTGAAGAAACTACATCCTCTATATTGGTAATAACCCCCTTGGAAAGTCCTTCCGAAGGAGCTTCAGCACAACCCAATATCTGAACTTCGGCCAAACCTTGTTTGTGCAATATCAAATTACCGACAGCCAATCTGACGGCTTGAGAACCTATATCCAAACCAACCAATAAATTTTGCGCTGTTCTTCGCATACTTTTACATTAATTCATTGATAAGACTAGCCATGTGCGGCCAAAAAATAATGATCCCAACTATCAAAGCTCCCAATGCCGTCATAAAAACCGCCGCGGCCATAACATCTTTTACAGCTTTCACATAATGATGCAAACGCGGTTTCAACAAATCGGTAAACTGTTCCAAAGCCGTATTAAATATTTCCATTACCAAAACCATACTTATCAAAAGGACGATAATTATCCATTCTGAACGACGTAACTCAAAAATATAAGATAAAAATATTGTTACAAAACCCAAAAGTATTTGCAAACGAAAATTAGGTTCCGTACGAAAAACAAAAATCAACCCTTCCAGAGCGGTTTTAAAACTTGAAAATAAACGCTTCAACGAAAACATAAAAATTTAAAAAAATTATAATAACGTTTTTTTGACTATTTTTTCTTGAATTTCAAACATCTTTTTTTCTTTGGTTTTAGTATTATGATCATAACCTGTCAAATGCAATAAACCGTGTGCTAGCATGCGGACAAATTCTTCTTTTATCGGAACTCCATATTCTTTTGCTTGTTTTTTTATTTGCTGATAAGAAATGAAAATTTGACCTAAAAAATCTGTTTTTATTTTTTTGTCTTCTCTGAAAGCAAAAGATAAAACATCCGTAGTTTTATTTCTCCCCCGATACTGATAATTTAATCTTTTCATTTCATTATCACCAATTATTGCCACTTCGGCCGCAATAAACTTACATTTTGTTTCAGAAGAAAAAAACTTAACCGTTTTTTCAAGCAATTCTTTTTTTATAGGACAATTTATTTTTTTAAAATAATCTATAGTAAGCATGTTTTTGATATTATTCTTCGCTGTTTTCAGTGGTAGTGGATAAAGTATTTATCAACTTAACCTGATCTTCTAAAACGGTTTGATTGTTTATTTGAAAATCAAAACTTCGCGCCAACAAAGCAAAGACTGACTTATAATTCACAATCGAACTGTCGGTGGTGTGATAAAGTAAAACATAAACTTTATTATTGTATACAAAATAATAAACTAGACCGTCATCTCTGACTTTACCTAAATATTTAGATCTTGTTTCAAAATCTTTTAAAGCCGTAAAATCTTGATTCAAAGCCATTCTGGTAAACCAAGCGTTAAAATCTTCTCCTTCTTTCAAATCGGAAACTCTGACTTCTATATTTTCACCACTAAGCGTACTAAACAGTATTTGCCTTTCTTCTTCATCCACACTTCCGATAGCCCAATGAATCGGAATTTGCAAACGATAGCCAAAATTGGGATTTTCATATGATTTTACCAAACCCGAATCGATTAATTTTTGAGGTTCAAAACCTTTTGGATTGTACAAGTTAAATATTTCAACCCCGTCCGGATATTTATCTTTGTCCGTATCAAAATCTCCAGGATCGGTTTGAAATTCTTCTTCGGCCAAATCCGTCAAACCATCTTCGTCCAAATCAGCGCTTTCAGCCAATAGTGTCGAAGGGAAATCTAACGGCAACTCTTTGATAACAACTTCCAAAGTTGTGGTCTGAGGTTCGGAAATAACAGGAATTTCAACTGAAGAACTGTTAATTAAATTGTTTTCAATGGTAGTGGTGGGTAAAACGGTTATATCTATAAAACCATTATCGGAAACTTCCGGCTGCTGAACGTTAAAATAATTTTTCCAATAATAATATCCGCCAAAAATCAAAATTGTTGCGAAAAAAATCAATCCGGCAAAAACAGCCAAAAATTTTGAATTGGTAAACAAGTTGGTCAAATGCCAATCCCCTTCCGCTCCGGCGGCGGTTTTGGTAAAAAATATTTTCTTCTCTTGCGGGGTCAATTTTTCCGTTTTATCTTTTTTAAAATCAACTTCCGATAATACGTTTTTAAAATTGACAACCGGATTTTTTCCCCCGTAAAAATCATCCGGAATAGTGTTGACTGTTATAGAGCTTTCGGGCAATAAATTGTCTTGTTTTTTGCCAAACATACATTATTGTGATTTTTCATTGTTAGGAGTAGTGGAAACATTTTCCTCGGTCGTGGAAAAAATCTTGCCTATTCCCAAAGGATTGTAACCGTTTTTAACCTCCGTACCGTCGTTAAATCCATCTCCGTCCGTATCCGGATTTAGAGGATTAGTCTTCCAAATTATAACTTCATCACCGTCTATCAAGCCATCACTATCGGAATCCGGTTTATTTTGACCTGTTCCCAATTCTTTTTCGCGAACATCATCCAAACCGTCCTTATCGCTATCTATAGGTTCTCCAAACAAGACTTCATCCACCTTCATATCTACCACAGCATCATCGGTAGTGGTTTGAGTTTCCGAAGATAAAGGAGTTTTGATCTCGGCTTTGGTTTCCGAATTATCGTTTTTTTCTTTTTGGGTTTCATCTACGATAATAATTTGGCTTTTAGCCGATAAAAAATTATCATAAATCCAAAAGCCCCCGATGGCGATTCCGGCCAAAAGAACACCTATCAATACTATGAGGATTATCTTTCCCAAAATAGGTTCCTTTACTACGTACTTTTTTTCATCATTTACCAAAACTGTCGGAGTGGTTTGTTGATAATCAAAATTTTCTTTTTTCTTTAACATCCCAGCCTCCAAAGCGTTTGGCGCTTCGTTCTTAATCGTATCATCAAAATCTCCGAACATATCTTTCGGTTCTTCTACCGGTAAATTTTGCGGCGGGATGCCGTTATTAAATTTTTCATCGTCAAACATAAAAATAAAAATTAACCTAATTTCAAAAAAATAAAAATTTAAAAAAGCGGATTACACAAACCGTAAGGCGGAACCAACAAAGGTGTAAATCTTGTATTTGGCGGGCAGCAAAAACCACTGTCAGTGACAGCTTTTTGTCCTAACGGACATTCGTTGTATTGTAATTTACAATCCGAATTACACCAAGAACAGGCCGAATACCCGTTTGGAATTATACATTCTACCCCGTTTTTCACACCATTGTCGCAAGTTTCTCCTTGTTCGCTTTGTAAGACTTCATTGCCACAATTTTTGTCTTCTTGAGGTTCTGTTTCAGAGGAAGCGCCCGTATTTTTCATACAATATTGATTACATGCTTTATCTTCTCCGTTTTCCTTGCCATTATCACATTCCTCTTCACCATTAATTTTTTCATCACCACAATATCCTCCCGGACCTTTACAGTTCCACGCGCAAGAATAACCGGATTTAAAACTGTATTCTCGACAAGTCGGATTTTTAATAATACCCAGAATATCTCCCGCAAAACTTTCAGCATCGTCCAAGTTTTTAACAACTTTAAAAATACCTCCGGTATTTTTTGCCTCATTAGCCAAATCAGAATTAATATTACCCCAACCTATACCAAACATGCTTACTTTTATTCCTCTTTTTCCAGCTTCTTTTATAGCTTCAATTGCAGGACTGTCTGCATTAGGCTCTCCGTCTGTTACTATAATCAAATTTCTATTCGAATAACTCCAAAGAGGCTCTGAAGCAGAATTAAATTTATCATTTATTACAGTAAATATAGCTTCTCCGGTAGGAGTGTTTCCGGAGGGATTACGTGAATTTCTTAAATTTAGAACTATATTTTTATTTAGATATAAATTATAATCTAAAAATTCATAAACATAACCAGTTTGATATCCCATTTCTCTGATCGTATCGCCATAATTTATTTTTCCTATATTACCAGCTCCACTACCTCCAAAGAAGGAAGCGCCAAATTTAACTTCTTTAGCATCAATAATTTTCTCCATCGCCACAGGTACAGTCGAAGTTACCACAGACCATCTCATAGGATTTTCCGTGGAAATTATTGTATTCTGACCATTCAAAGGCCAAGTCATAGAGCCGGATACATCTATTAAAAAATAAGCCACCGCATTTTCATAGTCTGGATTAATTCCTGAAGAAAAAACACATTTATTCAATACTGTATCTGTATCGCAATATTCTCCAACATCCAATCTCCCGTTTCCACAAACCGGTGTGGTTGTCGGACGACAATTTGTCCAGCAAAAACCCAACTGACCGTTATTTTCTCCATCATCACAAAGCTCTCCCAATTCAATTTGAATTTTACCGTCACCGCAAGTCCCCAATGAAGAGCACTCTAAATTACTTACTGTGGAAGTGCTTTTACAATCATTGGAACATTTAATTCCTGAATAATTACCTTTCGGATTGGTGGCGCAAGGAGAAATATTACTGCTCAAAATTTTACCGGGCGGATCACATTTTTCTCCTTTATTAACATTGACCACTCCGTCACCGCAAATACCTTGTTGACTTGACATTATTTCTGACTCGCAAAAACTACTCTGAACAAAATTCGAACCCAGCCCGAATTTGGTTCTGATAGAACTCCAAGCCGAATTCTGTAAGCCGTCTTCTTCTTTTGTCCATCTTAAGCTGTAATTTCCGGAATTTTCATCATTAATATAACCGTAAGCTAAAGAATTTTCTCCGCAAGCAAAGCTAAACCTCATATCTTCTGCGCTCCAACCGGTTTGAGGGTCGTGTAATTGACAAATATTTTCAAATTTAGCGTTATAATCGCTTACAGATCCGCCAAAACCGGTTCCGGCATAAAAATAAATTTCATCCATTTGCCCTTTGAATCCCTCTCCGATAATCACGTCTTCATTGTTATCACCTATCCTGATTTGATTTTTATCGGCGATATTGTGGGGTTGTATTCCTGTTTTTACCGTTTGAAACTCTTTACTATCAACAACCATATACATCAAACCGGAAGAAGTGGCGTAACGCACCAAAACATGATGCCATTTATTCAAAGATAGAGGCTCATTCGTATCTATGGCAAAATATTGTTTGGAAGCCAGAGAATCATTTGAGGCGGGAAAAACAGCAAAACGCAAGGTACCGTTATTGGCTATCGGAGAAGTACCGGCAAAACTCAATTTATCATATTCAATCATAAATCCTCCGAGAGTATTATTTGTCGCCGTATCCGACCAGCCTCCTTTTTTGATTAATATCGCCGGAGTTTGTTCCGTAGGTTTAAACCAAAAAGATAGCGCGAAATTTTCCAAATCAACATTATATCTATCAAGATGCTTTAAAACAATCTTTTCATTACCCGAAGAAAAACCGAAACTCTGACCATGACCGAGACCGGTTGCAAATTTTACACCAGAATTAATGCCGTTATTTTTTATAAGAGAATAATCGGTAAAATCTCCTTCCCCTGCCCAATAACCCGCTTTTCCAATTTCGGAAGGCACCGGACCGCAATCATTATCAATAACACACCCTTTTCCTGAATTTTTTAAACATGTGCCGGCTGAAGCCAATTTATTCACCGGATCTATTGGCAATGATTGACCTAATTGAGAACCCAGTTCACTCTTCCAAGAATTTTCCCAAATACTAAAAGCCCTATTGTTCAAAAAAGTATTTTCTGTTATTTTCGGATAATTTCCACCGTTGTTTGCGGCATAAGCAGACAAAGAAATTTTCAATGTTCGCATATTTTGCAAACGTTGATAATTTCTTTGTATCTTCTCTTTTTGGTTCAAACAAACAGGTTTTCCAGGAATTTTTGCACAATCCAAATCAGTATCGCAAATACCGGTCGGATCATCATCAAAAATCGTATCTCCGCAAGCTTTACTACTATAATCGCTGTTTAAATTCTTATTAAATTTGAGATTATTTAGTATTTGATCAAAGACATTTTTTGTCTGAGCGTCGGCATATGCGCTTAAACTGAGTAAATAAATATTTGAATAAACATTTGAAGACACGTTTAAGGCCGCTATATAGACATTGTTTCCAGTTTGATCTACGGCAGCATCATAACCGTCTATTTTCAAAGTATTAAATCCGGAATACCCTTTCGCATTAAGCCATTCGTTTAATGTTAGATGTTCATCATTTCTGAAAATTTTGATACCTATAGCATCGGCATTTTTATCGTTGGTTAACAAATAATATTTCAAAAGATCTATTTCAGCCGTAGTGGTAACTATCGGTTTCATATATGGTAAATCGTCTTTTGTTCCTAATGCTCCGTTATCAGCGCAATAAAAAGCGCTAAAATTGGTAAACGGACCTTGGTTGTTATTTGCCCCCGTAAAACCGGTAGCCGTGGTTTCCGGATTAAAATCAAAATTAAAAGCATCGTAATTTTCAGAACTGTCGTCAAAAGGCCAAACTTTTTGACCGTTTACTTCAAACGGCGGCCAAGGATTTTCACAGAGAAAAACCGTTATCCTACTTCTACCTTTAACATTTGACTTGGTTGTTGAAACAACGGAAAAAACATCTCCTTCACCGTTTTGATTGCCGGAAATAACGGTAGTGGTACTATTGTTTAATTGACCGCTCAAACGAAAAGAATTACTATTATCTTTACTCCAAATATAATCCCATGAATAGGCCGGAGTTCGTTGAATCAATTGAGAATTTTTGGCTTTAACGACTGCTTCAATGGTGGTGTTGGTATTTGCTTTGGTAAACAAAACCGTAGAGGGCACGACATCTACCGAACCCACTTCGCAAACTTCATTTATACCCCAAGTGGTAAAAGTAAATTGAAAAGGATATTTTTTGCCGTTGATTAAGTTTTCACCGATACTAACACCTTTATCGTCTTTAATACCGTTTCTTAAAATAACTTTGTACGTCGTAGTATTACCAAAAAGAGCTTTTTCCAAAGAAATACTTACATCAAAAGTTTTATCTACGCTATTATAAGAAACTTTCGGCTCTCCCATAAATTCCCCCGTGCACCATTGCGCCGAAACTTTTTCCAGACTGAAAATCCTTTGAAAAAAACCAACGGTTATTGTCCAAAACTTTTTATACCATGGTAAAACATCATTATTATTCAAAAGAACCAATTCGTCATTATTTATAATTTGTGTTCCCGAACAAAAAGACGAAGGGGCTGATCCATAATCTCTGGCAATCAACAAGTTTCCTTTTAAAGTTGAAACATCTATTGGTCTATCAAAAGAAACTTTGATAACAGTATTTGGACAAACACCTTCTTCTTTATCTTCCGGGTAAGTGGACATTTTAACAGGTCGAGGATAGCAGCAAGAATTTTTTCCTACTCCATAATTAGCATTACCGGTCGCCATTTGGCACTCTTCATCGGTTTGATACCCGCAAATCAAATTAAATTTTCCCGTTGCTGATTTGTTTTTTGTCGTCAGCACCGCTCTTATCTGCGCGGTTTTTAACGGATTATCATCATCAAAAAATTCTCCGACCGCCGTAGTCAAAGACCAAGGAGAAACAAAATTATTTTCACCGTATAATTTTTCTTCACAATAAGCATCTTCATCTGTTGAAACTTTTTTATCTCCGCAAACCGATGGCAGATTTTTGAACAAAGAAGAACCTGTTTTGGTTTTATTGGCAAACAAACAAGCGGAAGTACAATTTGAACCACTATCACAATCTTCATCGGGTTCCAAAACACCGTTTCCACACTGACTAACGGCCAAAGAACATTTTTGTTCAAAATCTTTTTTTCTTTTGGAGAAATCAGTATCTGACTCCGAACCGACTTTATTATGATATAAATCATAATTATCACTACACCATTTAGAACTCAATACCGTGCCTTGATGCAAACAATTTGCGGAACAAAACATGGCGGAATCGTTTCTCCCCGCATTACCGACAATTCCCAAATCGCAATCTTCTTGCGCGCTCACCAAACCGTCTCCACACTCGGCGGCTCCGGTATCAAGCGGATTTAATTTTTCTTTAGGTAAAGATCCTGTCTTAGTTTTAGAAATAGATAAACAATCAAAACCGCAATTACCGCCTGTATAAGTATTAGGGGTATCGCAATCTTCGCCAGCCTCAACTTTACCGTTACCGCACATCGGATAATTATAATTATAAACTCCTTTGATTATGGTACTTCCTCTTTTTAAACAATTGGTCAAACAAAAAGGATTGTTTCCGGCCACCACAAAAGCCGAAGTAGTAGCTACTTGAATATTTGAACTGGACCAGCCCCAATTAAAATCATAAGGATCTATTTTTTGTCCTTTGGAACTGCATTCATCCGGGGCGCTATAAACCTCAGATGCAAATATTTTCTTTTCACCTATAGCGTAAGCATTGAAAACTTTGGGTAGAACTTCCACCCTATCGGCATCGCAAAGTTTCTCTTTGGTTTTAAAACGCCAAACAAAATTTCTTGCAAAAGGAGAACCTTTGATATTATTGTCGGAATCTGAACCAGCGGAAAACAAAGTGCCGGAAGAAATATTAACTATATAATAAGTATTTGTAGATAAAGTACCTACACCTAAATCTAGAACCAAGTTATGAAAACCTGACTCGGCGGTAAAACTAAAAGCGTTACTCACACTACTGGTTACAGCACAATCGGCTCCATCATTACATTTGATAAGTGAAACACTACCGGGTGTAAAATTATTTGACATAGCCAAATTAAACTTGGCAAAAACAACCGAATTTGGACAGGCAATAAAACAATTTGGCGCATATTCTATAATTTCCGGTTTACTCAAATCTATTATCAATTCCCCTTCGCCTGTTTTGGAAATAAGATTTTTGGAGGCCGTAGCTTCAAAAACAGCTGCGCTTTCCGAAAGACCAGCAACTCCGACAGTGTTAGCTAAAGCAGAAACAGTGGAAGTGTTTTTATTTATCGCTCCAAAAATATTCGCAAAAGTCGGATTTTTGGCGTTCCATAACCAATTATATCCGGTCATATTCATAGCGATACAATGATCACCCATTCCAACTCCTTTGAAATAAAAAGGCAGGGTATCTTCTCCTTGATCGGGATTATTTTTATCCTTTCTGTCCAAAACCGGAGATTCCAAAAATTTGGTCAGATAATTTTGAGGATAAACGGCCACATTACTTAATACACAATCTTTATTTCCTGTTTTAAAAACATAACAATAGGCCGAATTGGTTATGCCGCAAGGTTTATCAATAGCCAATTTTTGCGCTCTGGTCGCATCATCGGATTGAATAGCATTGGTTAAAACAACTTGATACCAAGTATCGGAATTCCAAAAAACATTTTCTCCTTGCGGTCTGGAGGTAATCACAGATTTATCATCCATGTTTTCCGTTATTCTCTGAATATCAACCGCTTGTCCTAATGTTTTACAAAAATTATCGTCGGATTTTTCCGGCCCTTCTTCACATTTATAAACTATAAAACTTCCGCTATTTACCGTATTTTTATTGACACTAGCGCTTATTTCAACGGTAAGATCGGCGGATAAACATGTATTTTCCGCTTCTTTGTTTAAAACCCTGTTTGGAGCCGGCGTTGGCAAAGTACTATCATCCGCACTACAACGTTCAACAACATGCGGGGTTTTCGGAAAAGTTTTTGTGGTAAATCGCCACATATATCCGGCTGATTTTGTTTCTCCTTCACATAACTCACTTTCAGATTTGCAAACACCTTTTTCTAATCCGGCTTTACAACAATGATAATTTGTTTGCTCGCAAGTATTGTTATTTTGGGTGCAATCGTTAACTGTAAAATCTATTGGGTTACTAAATTTGGCGTCCTCGTTTCTTTTTACTCTGACTGGACCGCTTTCTCCGCCAACGGGAGTATAAGCTTCTACTCTTTTATCGTTGATAGTATAAGTAGTACTGGCAATTCCTTCCGGACCTTGCCAAAAATATATTTTTGTTTTTTCTTTATCTGTTCCAAAATATTCACCATAAGCGGTAATCGTTCCGTTATTTGGTAAAGGCAACGGACCTTCCGTAGGTTCCAATTTGCAAATACCCGGAGCCGGAGTAGTATTTCTTAAAGTAAAGTAATCTTCTCCCAAACTTCCGTCTTTTCCGCTCGGAATCACTTGAACTCTATATTTTTCATTTGCTTTAAGCTCTGTATTTTTTGGAAATTTAACAATTATTTTTTTATCTGTCCAAAAATCTTTTGAACCGCAAGCCTCCGGAAAATCAAAACTACCCAAATATTTTTTTGTAGTATCTCCTTCGTAAAAATAAACTATACCGGAACTGCTACCAAAATTCTTTCCGGAAATAGTAATGTATTCTCCCTGACCACCCTCTTTCGGAGTAATATCGGAAATTATCGGCAAGCTGGCCGAATAGGCGTTTACCACATTCAAGCGGACAGTATTGCTTTTCAAGCCGTTTTTCTCTACATAGGTCGTATAACTTCCGTTACTTAAATTCGGAATAGTGGAAATAAAAATCTGTTCGGAATTAAAATTAGCTATATTTAAATTTTTCTCCTCTTGCGGACCTAAAATTATTCTGGTTTTCAATACGCTTTCAACAGTGCCGAAATTTTTTCCTCTATATTCCACATTTTTGGCAAAAGAAGAAACAGTGGAAGGTAAAACCGCACACAAAGAGGGTTTCGAACTTAGGTTCGCATCATAAATAAAATGCTGTTTAATACTACGCACATCCGTACTGTCACCTATTTTTGTATTGGCAATTTTATTATTTGCGGATTTAACCAATACCGGAGCGCCCGAAATTCTATTATTTATTTCCGAAGGTACTTCCACTATTATTTGATTATTTATCCAATTGCTTCCGCCGCCACAATTAACCACTTGTGCCACAGTCCACTCATTTAAATTGGCAACATCGGAACCTGCTGTTTTTCCTAAATAAACAGTACCGGCCACATTACCAAAATAAGCGCCGGAAATAGTCATGTAATTTCCCGGAGCTCCCTGTAAAGGATCAAAATTTGTTATACGCATGACATTTTCACATTTTCCGTTTACACAAGCCCCGCTGGTACACTGGTAATCTTCCTGACAGTTTCCTCCTTCACAAGTTAAACACCCGCCGCCGCAATCCGGACCGCTTGGCGGATTGGCTTGAGTTTCTCCTTCATTTAATATTCCATCAAAACAATGACCAGGTAATAAACTTACGGTTTTTACGTCTATTCCCATAGCTGAAGACCAATCAAATACGGATGCGTTCAACGTGTGTGTTTGTCCCGTGATTTTTTCAGTCGGCCAATTAACGGTAATAACACCTGATTTTTGACAACCTGTAAAAGACGCTCCATCCAAAAAATATCCATCCACCAATAAGCTGACATTTTGAATTCCTAAATCGTCTTCAAAAGTCAAAGTAACCGGAACCGTATCACCTTGACGTAAAACTCCCAAGTCATTTATTTTGATTGTCGGAGCGATTCTATCAACACCCTCGCCTGTAACAAAAGAGATGTCTTGACAATTTCCTTTACTGGCGGAACAAACAAGTTTTTTTCCATCAGTACTTTCAACATTGCCGTTAGCCCCCTCAAAAACCAGTTTGTAATCTGTTTTTGCCGCCAAACAATCATCAGGACCATTATCACCGCAATCTCCGTTTGGTGTAAAAATCACTATATTCTTTTGAATATCTTTAACTATCGGATCTGTCGGATAATCCCAAACCCCGGCAACTTCTTCTCCGTTACTTGATAATTTAACTTTTATATAATTTCCAATATTATCTTTTTTTACCGGTAAATTAAAAACTACCGCCGGATGAAAATTTCTGACACATAATTGTCCACCAGCCGGTACATTCACAATTCTCAAATAACCCACTCCGTAAGGATTGCCTCCGCCACCTCCACCACCACCGCCATTTTCCTCGGTCCCGGTTGTAGCTCCGACCAATTTACTAATAACAAAACTGGTAATCGCATAAGCGCTCATTATAATAATCAAACCGATAACTCCGTTGAATAATATTTTTTTGGCGGTCGCTACTTTATTTTCATCTCCGCCGGCAGTCATCCAAATAAATCCTCCCCAAAGTATAATAACTAAGGCTACCATCCCGAGCAAACCGAGAGCTACTCTGACAATGTTGGCAACAGTAGTGCGAATATCTTGACTGCCAAGACCTGTTTGCGCGCCATATTCCAAACCAAGTTCCGGTTGAGCAAAAGCATAAGCGCAAAACAAAAACACTCCGGCGAAAACCACCGGCAACAAAAATCCTATTTTAAAATATTTATTCATGGTATTTAACCAGCTAATTTGTAAATTTTTTATTTCAAACTATTGTAACAATTCAAAGAATTATTACCCGAAATTTCTTGCCCAACCCCGTTACAACAATAAGGTCCGTTACAAACGCCTACATTATTCTCTCCGGGACCGCTGGCCGGATAAAAACAATTATAATTCACATCTTCAACATTGGAATTTATTTCCGGAATATAGGTAATATTAATACCATCAAGAAAGGGATCGTGTAGAATTTCCGTCGCTGTTTTTCCCGTTTCATCATTTAAAGATGTTGGCACAAATCCGGTACGCTCTTTTTGAATCGGCGATTCTTGCAAAGAAATACCATCTTTATAAAGAGATGAGAACCTCATGGTTTTACTCCAATAAATTTTTAATTCCTCGTTGGCTAAAACCGTTTGTCTTTCCGGACCTATGGTTAAATTTTCCACCCTCGGAGAAGTGGCATCGATATTGTTATTGATATCAAAACTCCAAAAATAATTATCCGGTTCTTTTGACTGATTTGAAAAAGGTAAAACTATTTTATTTTTATCAACTTCTCCGTCGTTATCGCCATCCAAAGCATTTCCGGAAAGATCGGCAAATCCATCCAAAATTTCAGAATAAAATTTTGGTTTATTTTCGGCCCCGCTAACAGACGCGGCGCGTAACAAAATTTGATAAGTATCTTTTTGACAAGTCGCTCCGGCTTTATCGCAAACAGGCAAACAATAAATCGGTCTACCGCAAGCATTCGCACCGCACTTGTCCGTAGAAATGAATTCCAAAGTTTTGTATTGGTTTGATATTTCAAAATATCCTTTAGGAACGGTGCTTTTCCCGGTTTTCAAATAAATTATCGGTTCTGTGTTTGTTTTATCTACAAAATAATCTGTCTCAGCCAATTCTTCAAAACCTACTTGACCGTTCGGAAACATCGGCTCGTCAAAATTAATTTGGATAACGGAATTTTTTGGAATATTGGTATCGGAACTTCGAGGATAAACACCGACAACATGAGGAGGTTTTTCATCATTTATCGTATCGCAAACAAAATACCAGCGATATAATTTTGCTCCGCGAGCGTTTTCAAAAACAGATTTACCGTTTTCTTTTAAAACACCGGAACTTATTGTAACTGCGTAATTTATTTTTTGTTCACTGCTACCTAACAAAACATTGGGTGAAATCGCCAAAGTATAAACTTCTTTTTTGTTATTATCTTCTTTGGAAACTGTTTCAAAAAAAATAACTTTGGCTCCATCCGTATAAGTTCTTTCTTCTATGCCGTTCTTGGCGGTAGAGGAAGGAATCAAGGCAACTAACCGTATAGAATCTTTTAACAAACCACTCTCGTCGGCAACACTGCTTGTACTGATCGGCATATAAAAAGTCACGGCAATTTTAGTATTGCGCGGAACATCTTTTTGATTACGAACGGGATAATGGTCTTTGATAACCTCACCTAAAGCTCCGGATCCGTACATATTAACCGTTCCTATCTGGTTGGAACCGCCGCCATTATTATCTCCTCCTCCACCTTCACCAATACCCAACATTTTCATCACAAACAACACAAGACTATAGGCGCTAAGTATTATCAACAAACCGACAGCTCCGTTTAATAAAACTTTTTTTGCTTTAGCAATTTGTTCTTCATTTCCCCCAGCGCTCATCCAAAGCCAGCCGCCATAAAGAATAATAACTACAGCGATAATTCCAAGTAAACCCAAAGCCGCACGAATAATATTAGCGACTATTTCTCTGATATCGGTAGTCGGCAAACCCGTTTGTTCGGCATAAGATAATCCAGTGTCTATTTGAGCGTAAACAAAATTAAAAGAAAATAAACAAACAAAAAAACACAAAACCGCCACTAACAATATCCCTCCTTTAGTGGCGGTCTTCGATTTTTTAATTTGTTTTTTATTTATCAGTTGCAGCATGGTTTCAATGATAAATAACAAAACGTAATACCCTTATCTGCGGAAAGTTTTTTCCTCGGGCATACGTCCGATTTTTTTAAGATAAGCGATTTTTTCGCCCATTTCCAAACGATGCAAAGCGCTTTTTTTGCGCAATGTTTTATTCGGTTTTTTTCCTTTAAATTGAATTTTTTTAACTTGTAAAATCTTTCCGGACTGTTGCCAGCGTTTTTTTACGCGGCGCATAAACGCCTCAAAAGATTCATTTTTCTTTCTTTTAATTTCTGACACAGAAATTCACCTCTCTTTCTAAAATATATGATTAATTTATTAAAACCCGGTCAAAAAAACGACCTTTTTGACCTTTCTTATTATATCCTTATTTGGCTAATTCGTCAAATTTTTTCAATTTTTTCTTTAAAGCATTTTCTATCTTCTTTTGATCCACTATTTCTTGAATCCCGCTTTCCATATCACGGATAATTATAGTGCCTTCTTGAACTTCTTTTTGACCCAAAATCAAAGCATAAGGAACTTTCAAATCATTGGCTATATCAAGTTGGGTTTTTAAGGAATTTTTATATAAATTGAAAGCTATTTTAATATTACTTTTACGTAATTCTTCTAAAATCTTCATAGCTCTACCTTTGGCTCTGTCGCCAAGTTGAGCAAAAAAGATATCATACGGATCTTTTTCAACTCGCAATTGATTTTGCTGATAATAATCTTTCATGTAAATAACACTGCGATCTACACCTAAAGCCATACCGGCCGCCGGCGTGCTTTTACCTCCCATTTCTTCAACTAACAAATCATATCTTCCACCGCCTCCCAAAGCGCTTTGCGCCGCGCCTTCTCCGCTAACCGGATAAACTTCAAAAACAGTGTGAGTATAATAATCCAAACCACGAACCAATGACGGACGTAAAATATAAGGAACTCCCAATTCATCCAAATATTCCAAAACTTTCATAAAATAACTTTTGGAAGCTTCGGATAACCAATCGATAATTTGCGGGGCTTCTTCTTTTACACCTTGACATTGTTCTTCTTTACAATCCAATAAGCGTAAAGGATTTTTCACCATTCTTTTGCGACATTCTTCGCATAAATAACTTTTTTTGGTGCGATAATAATTTAACAATTCGTTTTTATATCTTTCTCTCTCTTCCGGTGTTCCGATACTGTTAATGTGTATTTCAACCGGCAAATTCAAATCTTTGTAAAAGTTAAAAGCTATCAAAATCAACTCTGCATCAGCGGCAGGATCCAAAACTCCGATATTTTCAAAACCAACCTGGGTAAATTGACGATATCTGCCAGCCTGAGGTCTGTCATGACGAAACATCGGTCCCCAATACCACATTTTTACAGGTTGAGGATTATTCCATAAACCGTCTGTCACATAAGCGCGTACTACCGAAGCGGTGGCTTCCGGACGTAAACAAACTTTACTTCCATCATTGTCTTCAAACAAATACATTTCTTTTTCTACCACATCAGTACCCTTACCGATAGATCTGACAAACAAGGATGCTTCTTCCAAAATAGGGGTTTCTATGCGACTAAACTGCATATATTCGGCCAATTTAGAAGCCGTATTATACATAGATTTCCAATACTTTTCTTCTTTTGGCAAAATATCATGCATACCGCGCAAAGCAGACCATGTTTTTTTTGTTTTTTCCCCACCTTTTACATCTTCGGTTTTTTTTGTTTTTTCCGCTTTCGATTTCTTTGTATTTTCTTTTTTATTTTTTTTATTTTTCAAAATCATACGATAAATTTAAAAATTTAAGGAGTGGTAAAAACAGTCAATTTGTTTAACGGCCAACCTCGAAGCCAAGCTCTACCGACAACCAAACTCTGATCTATCGGGCCGAATCTTCTGGAATCAAAACTATTGGGACGATTATCACCTAAAACAAACAATTGATTTTCTCCGACTTTGGAAGTTCTTTCACCTTCCGTATCCAAATTGGCTGGAAGATAACTTTCATCAAGTTCAAACCCTTCAGGGTTTTCTTTGTTATAAATATAAACTTTTCCTCCTTGCACTTTTACGGTTTCACCGGGTAAACCGATTACTCTCTTCAAAAAATATTCTTTAGGATCATCCGGATAACGAAAAACTATCACCTCTCCCCGAACAGGTTCTCGAAATCTATACGATAACTCGTCTATTATTAAATATTCTTTTTCATGAAAATTCGGTTCCATCGAAGCCCCTTTTACATAAAAGGGTTTAAATAGATAGTATCTGATAAGCGCAATAGTAATACCGGCTAAAACAGCTACTTTTAACATTTCCAAAATAAAAATCCCGGCTGAAATCAAAAAATTAACCAATTTTTTTGCAAATGTTTCTTCCATAAATATTAAAAAATGATTTACTTACAGTTCATTATACTACAAAAAAACACTCTTGGCAATAGAGGTTATTTGGCTTTATTTAGCTCTAAAACAGCTAAAGCCTCAATATGAGGCGTTTTGGGAAAGAAATTGTATAATTTCAAAAATTTTACGCTATACAAAGCGGAAAAATACTTTAAATCCCGCGCTTGGGTGGAAATATCACAAGAAAGATAGATAACTTTTTTTGGTCTTTCTTTTAGAATCTTTTTGACTATATTGGTATGAAGTCCGGCGCGGACAGGGTCCAATATCACAATTTTATCTCTCGTTATATAATCAAAGGTTTTTTCCGCAGGAGCGCAAACAGCTTCAAAATTAGATATTTTATTTTTTTCAATATTTTCTTTGGCAAACTTCACAGCCTCAGGATTACTTTCCACCAATACACCTTTTTTTATTTTTTTATTTATTCCAAGTCCTATAGTACCGACACCTGAATAATAATCTACTATTTCACTCCCTTCATCCACAAATTGTGAAATATCTTCAAGTGCTTTTTTGAACATGTTTTCATTTATTTGAAAAAAAGAAAGTAATCCATAATCCAAATTACGTCCATTAATTTTTGAAGTTAAAAAATCTTCACCTATTACTTTGATTTTTTCCGGCAACCAATTACTCGGTTTATATGGATCGGCGAAATATATATGAAAACCGGCCAAATTCTTGCTGATTTTGGGCATTGAAGCAAATTTGATATTTTGGCGGACAATCAATCCGGCCAAAGTTTTTTCCCCGTCAAATCGTAATAATAAATTTTTCAACGCGGAAATCGGCGCTTTGATTTCATTGAGCCAAATTAAAATTTCTTTGGCCGCTACATTGATTTCTTTTCTTGCCAACAAACATCCTTCATTCATGGATTTAAGTTTCAATCCCCCGCGTTCATAAAACGCCAATTTGATTTCATCATTTTCTTGAACAAAATGATATTCCATTTTATTGCGATAATGTTCGCTTTCTTTTTCTTCATAAGCGATGTCCGGCGGAGTTTGCAAGCTTAATCCACCAAGCTTTTCATAAACCTCTTGGGCGATAAATCTTTTCCAAGCATTCTCTTGCGAAAAATCTAAAATTTGCCATGCGCTACATGACATAAAATGGTCTTCTTTTGGTTCTTTGCGATAAGGTGATCTCTCGACAATTTTCACTGCTTGAGCTTCGACAAATTTTTTATTTTGTTTAATAATTTCTATCTCTACTTCTTCTCCAGGTAAAGCATTCCAAACAAAATAAACCTTACCGTCCAATCGACCAAGGCCTTGTCCGCCAAAAACCAGTTTCTCAATTTTTAATTTCACAATTTGTTGCATTTTTTTTGAATACATTTTTTATACATTGAATAAAATATTTGGCATGCCATAAAGTATGAAAAAAGCTTATAGTAATCATAGCAAAACCCCATTCAATATGTTCACCTCTTATTTCCGACCTGCCTCTGACACCGGAATTAAATTGCAAATACCAAACAATCGCCGTATAAGCCGTAACTAAAAAAGTCACAAGTAGCGCAACATTCCAAATTAAACGATGCGTAGTCAAAGAATAAACTTTAAACTTTGTTAAAATTGCCGATAAAATATAAAGCCCGGTGATAGAAATAACTATAGTAAACATAAAAAATTATGTTAATAATTAGCCAAGTTATTATACTTGCTTTTACTTATAAAATCAATTATAAAGACAAAAAAACCGCTAAAAAGACGGTTTTTTTGTTTAATCTTTTTACTCACTAATGACCGTAACGGCGTACTCTGAGGGTAAACTAATGTTATTCAACTCTTTAGAAACCACAAAACTACAAAATTGACTTTGGCACCAACCATTCTTCATTTCAACATTATCTTGATCATTATAAGGTGTAATTTCTGGAATTTTTCCAGTATTTTTTTCTAATACTGCATCCTTTTTTGAAAGATCATACAAATAATAATATCCTTTTCCTTGCATATATAAAATATTTTTAACTCCATCCATCATAACATGTTCAATCCCTGTTGGTATGGTTCCGGAAATATAAAAAGGCGTCTTAATGTCAGCTCGTTTTTCTGAAAATATAGACGAGGTTGTTCCTTTGTAAGGATCAAGCACAAATATATCATCAACAGAATTTGTATTATGCGAATAATGATAAAACCATAAATTTTCCAATCCACTCATTAAATCATTGCTATTTGGGTAAATCTGATAAATACCTTCGGAATATTCATCGCCATCACTACTGTATGTAGAAAAAACCGGACCAATCTCAATATCATATCCGGGAGTATAAGTTCTAACTTTTCGTATAATCAAACTATAATCTATTTTCATTGTACCGGCATCACCAAAACCACTTAAAATAAAATAATGGCCTGAAATTTTTACTATCTTAGGATCCAACCCTTCGTAAATTTTCTTAAATTTAATGTCATAAGGCGGTAATTCAGTATAAAAAACAGCGCCTTTAGCTAAATATCCTTCAAAAGTTAAAAATAACCAACCCTTAGAAAGATATAATACAGGGGTCCCTATTGATTTTTCATCAATTAACTTTGAGTCTTCTTTTGCTAAATCAAAAATCAACTTCTTTTCATGAGTCAAAAAATTATAAGCAAAAATTTTATAATTTATTTTACTTTGATCATTATCGTCCAAATTTTCACTTTCAGAATAGAAAAGCCAATCTTGCTGTTCTTTGTCAGGGTTTAAATTATCACTATATCGGACAACAGCAGAACCGCAAAATAACTCCGAATCTCTCTCATAAAAAGATTTAGTCATTATGATCTCGTATTTTTGATCTGGTAGAAAATGTACTAAGGCACATTTTTTTTCTTTTTTATCATTTTGATCGGTAGAGTACATCTCTTGCTTTATGTTTTGATTAATATTAGTCGTTTCTTTATTGACATTATTTTTCTTATTAAAAAACACAATGTAAAAAAGTATTGACATTATGATGACAAACAAAGTTACAAACAAACCTATTGTAGTTACTTTTCTTGACATAAAAAATTAATATGAGATGTTTATTAATAATATCCGTAGTATATCATTATTATCGCTCTATAACAATAATTTAAAACAAAAAACCGCCTTAAAAAGCGGTTTCGTATAATTTTAGAATGTGGGTCCAAGAGGAGTCGAACCTCTGACCTTTACAATGTCAATGTAACGCTCCCCGCCCGAACGACTGACGTCGTTCAGTCGGGCGGGTAACCAACTGTGTTAGCCGTCCTAATTTTAAGTGGGCAATAGAGGATTCGAACCTCTGACCTTTACAATGTCAATGTAACGCTCCCCGCCCGAACGACTGACGTCGTTCAGTCGGGCGGGTAACCAACTGTGTTAGCCGT
>JAKLGL010000020.1 GCA_022710645.1 Patescibacteria group bacterium
AGATTGGTCAGCAATGAACTCCCTCCATAGCTGATGAACGGCAGAGGAATTCCGGTTACCGGCATAATACCAATGGTCATCCCGATATTGATCAGCATCTGGAAAAACAGGATCGCGGTAATTCCGACCACGGTCAACTGTCCGAAGAGATTCCGGGTTTCCATCGCAATCTGAATCGAATAATAAAAGATGACCATGAACAATCCGATTACCACCATACATCCCAAAAAACCGGTTTCTTCTCCGATAACGGAAAAAATAAAATCAGTCTGTTTTTCCGGTAAAAAGTCCAGATTTTTCTGCGTTCCCTTAAGTAATCCTTTGCCGAACATTCCCCCGGAACCGATCGACACCTTGGATTGAATGATATGATAGCCCGAGGTTAGTTTATATTTGTTAGGGTCGAGGAAAACAATAATTCGCTGTTTCTGGTAATCATGGAGATGGTTCCAGAAATAGGGCGTCAGGATCCCGATGCTGGTATTCAGCAGGAACAGGAAAATAATGATACGGAGTTGG
>JAKLGL010000021.1 GCA_022710645.1 Patescibacteria group bacterium
AATTGGAGGGATTATAAAGTCAAAAAGTAATTTCTTTCTTGTTTGGTAAATTTTTCTATGGCATAGCGGAGCATGGTTCGGGGCATATGGTGAGCGTGTTTGTGAAGAAAATTTTCCAGGACTTGCTTGCTTCTTTTGCCGACTTCGCGGAGCATCCAACCGACAGCTTTGTGAATTAGGTCGTGTTTGTCTTTCAAAAGTATTTCCGAAATTTTTAAACTATCTTTAAATTTGTGCTCTCGTATAAATGTAAATGTTGCTAGAACAGCAATTCTTCTTTGCCAAAGGTTTTTGGATTTAGCCAATTTATAGATAATCCTTGAATTGTGATTAAGTAGATATTCTCCGACAATCTGAGGTGTAGAAGTGTCTACTAAATCCCAATTATTTATCCCGTTAGAAATAGTCCGCCCATAGGCCCTTTGGGCGCGTTTTGCGCGGGCGTGATTTCTAACGGGATTAATATTTTTTGTATTTCTGAGATAAAAATCAAATATTTTTTTCTTTT
>JAKLGL010000022.1 GCA_022710645.1 Patescibacteria group bacterium
CGATCTGCCTTTCAGCTCTTTTTAGTCATCCTGAACGCAATTGTTCGTCATCGCGAGCGCAGCGCGGCGATCTGCCTTTCAGCTCTTTTTAGTCATCCTGAACGCAGTGAAGGATCTTTCTGTTCTCTGTTCTTGCGTGGTCTACTGACCATGCAAGGACTGTGACCGAAAGGTCTCCAATCAAAATCAACAAGCAGGAGACCTAAAGGTCAAATGGGGGGCCCCCGCGCAGTGAGTATGCGAAGTTTAAATTAGATAAGATTCTTCGCTTCGCTCAGAATGACGGGGACTTGTCGTCCTGAACATGATCTTTGTCATCCTGAACGTGATTTTTGTCATCCTGAACGCAGTGAAGGATCTTTCTGTTCTCTGTTCTTGTGTGGTCTCCTGACCATGCAAGGACTGTGACCGAAAGGTCTCCAATCAAAATCAACAAGCAGGAGACCTAAAGGTCAAGTGGGGGGGCCCGCGCGGTGAGGGCGCCAAGTTTAAAAAAGATAAGATTCTT
>JAKLGL010000023.1 GCA_022710645.1 Patescibacteria group bacterium
TCTTAAGGATAAAGAAATTATTATGCTGGATTTGGGATCACTTATCGCCGGAACAAAGTTAGAGGAGATTTTGAGGATCGTCTTAAGGCATTTATGAAAGAGATTCAAAATTCTCAAGGAAAACTAATTCTTTTTATTGATGAAATTCACACTATCGTTGGAGCGGGAGCGGCTGAGGGCGCGATTGACGCTTCTAATCTACTTAAACCAGCATTGGCGCGGGGAGAACTTAAGGCGATTGGAGCAACAACAATAAAAGAATATCAAAAACACATTGAAAAAGATGCGGCTTTAGAAAGGAGATTTGCTCCGATAATGGTAGATGAACCATCAATTGAAGACAGTATAGCTATTTTAAGAGGATTAAAAGAAAAATATGAGGCGCATCACGGAATTCGTATAAGTGATGAAGCAATTGTTTCGGCTGTTAATTTATCGGCTCGTTATATTGCAGATAGATTTCTTCCAGATAAAGCGATTGATTTGATTGATGAAGCCGCGGCCGCTC
>JAKLGL010000024.1 GCA_022710645.1 Patescibacteria group bacterium
TGCTGCAACTACTTGTGAATGGAATTTCCCAACTGAACAAGGAAAAGTTTTACCTGAAACATTACCTTATCACTTTAACATTATCGATACTCCCGGACACGTGGATTTTACCGTTGAGGTAAATCGTTCGTTACGTGTATTGGATGGTTTAGTTTTCTTATTTAGTGCAGTAGATGGTGTTGAGCCTCAATCTGAAACTAACTGGAGACTTGCTGACCAATATCGAGTACCAAGAATGGGATTTGTTAACAAAATGGACCGTCAAGGTTCAAACTTCTTAGGAGTTTGTCAACAAGTTAGAGATATGTTAAAATCTAATGCGGTTGCAATCACATTGCCAATCGGAGAAGAAATTGACTTTAAAGGGGTAGTGGATTTAGTTAAAAATCAAGCTATTGTTTGGCATGACGAAACACTGGGAGCTACATTTGATGTTGTAGATATTCCTGCTGATATGGTGGATGAAGTAAAACAATACCGTTCAATTTTGATTGAAGCGGTGG
>JAKLGL010000003.1 GCA_022710645.1 Patescibacteria group bacterium
ACCGTCTCGACCGCAAATTAAATCTGATATGCCGATTCGATCATTAGCTTTTCTGTTTATTTCCAGCTTAGAGTTTCTGATCGCTTGATTGGTGGTGCCGACCATTTCGGCCAGCTCTGCGGTCTTAACGAAACCCTTAGCCGAGCATAAAACTTTTATCAGTTTTTCTCGCATTTTCTCTTTGCTCATCGGGTAGCATTTCTGTTTATTGGACACCAAGTATAAGTCGCCGTCCGTGGAAAGGCAGAGCAAAATCCGCTTGTCTTTTGGTGCTTTCTGTTTGGACCTCATTTTTTGACTCTGTTCGTAAAAACCGATAGCTATTTCTCGGCCGATCTTAATAAGGTCTTGTTTGCTCAATTCTTTCAGTTTATTTTTTAAATCGGCAATTGTTTTGGCAGTCTCTTTTTTGTAGCTTTCAAATTTAGTATCTGTTTGATTGATTCTATTTTGCAACAGCACAATCTTGTCCTCATGTTGTTTTATTATCTCGTCCGGATTCTGAACGCCATTGTTTTTTAAAGCAGTTACGACAATATTTTTAACTACGCCCAGCGAGAAAATATAAGTGGAGGATACTCCCACAGATCGGTTGATATTGAATTTATGCTTGGTGGCCAAAGAGGCCTTTTTCATTTTCATAGTCATTTTTTACTGGATGTATGCTTAATCCTTACTCCCAGTTCATTTTTTAGTGAATGGAACCCATTTTATGCCCTCCATTCACTAATCTTTGGATACTTACGGGAATGTCTGGCACATCTGATTGTTTAGCCCGTAAGTGTATTATGACAAAATTGCCCACTTTTGACAACGACTTCTGTAAGCGGTAAAATGTAAGTATAAAACTATTAGCAGAGAAAACATTTATGAATACCAAGATAGACAAACTTTTTACGATTGAGGAAACCGCCAAAATATTAAGAGTTAGTTGCCGTTCTGTAAACCGTTATATTGATTCTGGCAAATTAAAGGCATCAAAGATTGGAAGTTGGAGAATAACGGAAGTGGATTTGCAAAAGTTTTTGGAAAACACCAGTAATGTTTCTGATAAGTCGAATAAAAAGTAAAAAGATTTATGACAACAAAACAATCAATTCAAACCATTCAAAAAACTTTCGATATAAATGCGATTTTTGCTCGTAGAGTTTTTTCTCTTGCTGATAAAACAAACCTACTAGACGATTCGGCACGCATCATTGCGGAAAAACCAAAGCCGTTCGTTAAATGGGTTGGTGGCAAGCGACAGCTTCTTGCCCAATTCAGAAGGATGAACCTTTATCCGCCAGAAAACTTTGATCCTAAAAATAGCAAATACTTTGAACCCTTTGTTGGCGGTGGTGCAGTATTTTTTGATCTTCTCCCAGAAGAAGGATTCCTCTCTGATTTAAACAAAGAGCTTGTTATTACATACAATGTTATAAAAAATGATCTTGAAAAATTAATCGTTTCTCTCAAAAAACATAAAACTGATAAGGACTACTTTTTGGAAGTTCGTGCTCAGGACCCAAACAAGCTAAGCGATGTCGCAGTAGCCTCTCGTTTTATATTTCTCAACCGTACCTGTTTTAATGGCATGTATCGGGTAAATAGTAAGGGAGGATTTAATGTGCCGTTTGGCAAATACACCAATCCTCTTATTTGCGATGAGGATAATTTACGAAAGGTATCAAAGGCACTTTATAATATTGATATAAAACATCAGGATTATAAAGAGGTTCTTAAAAAAGCAAAAAAGGGTGATTTCGTTTATTTCGATCCGCCATATTATCCGGTCAGTAAGACAGCATCATTTACCTCTTACACGGCCGAGACGTTTTTAGAAAAAGAGCAGACAGAACTTCGTGATACTCTTGTTGAGCTAAATAAAAGGGGTTGTTTCGTTATGCTTTCAAATTCCGACACGCCATTCATCAATAAAATATACTCTGGAATTAAAGGGGTACGTATCAACAAGGTTCAAGCTGGCCGAGCTATAAATTCCAATGGCTCTGGGAGAGGAAAAATCACAGAAGTCTTAATAACTAACTACTAAATAAAATATGCAAAAAGATTTTAATAATTTAATAACCACTTTTAAGAGCTCGATTAAAACTTGGGATTATTTTGTAAATTGGAAGAAGGTTTTTTCAAACAGCTCGGATTTAGAAATTGCTCTCAACAAACTCAATTATCTTCTTGGAAAAGATGATCTTGAAGGCGAATTCAAGAAGCTTTATAGCTCTAACCCAGACATTGTTAAGGCTTTGCCGGTACTTTTGGCGGTCAGAGAAAATAAACTTGAAGTATTTGATAAGGTCACCAAAAATTCAGACTTCTTTGATTTTTCAGGCAAAGAACAAGATCCAGAGAAATATTATGAATTTTTAGACAAATCCGGTCTCGCTCGTTTATTCAAAAAAGACGGCGTTAAAAACCTAGTTGACTATGTTATGGGAGTTGAAGTCGGTCTTGATAGCAATGGACGAAAGAATCGGGGCGGTTCTTTGATGGAAGAAATTGTTGGAACATTTGTTAGTGATTTTTGTAATAAAAATGGATTTGAATATATGGCACAGGCTCGTGCCACTAATATAAAAAGCAAATGGGGTGTGGATGTAAAAATAGATAAATCAGAAAGGAGTTTTGATTTCGCGGTATATAACCCTAAAAATAAAAAGATTAAGCTATTTGAGACCAATTTTTATAATGGCGGTGGATCAAAGCTAAAAGCCGTATGCGGTGAATTCAAAAGTTTGCATAGCGAACTTAAAGAACAAAACATAGACTTCATTTGGATAACCGACGGCTTAGGTTGGAATACTACAAAAAGACCTCTCGAAGAAACCTATAACCATAATGAGTATGTTTTTAATTTGAACATGCTCGAGGCTGGTGCCTTGGACAAATTAACATGGTAACTCATTATGGCAACAAAAAAGGGTACAGAAATAAAATTACATCCGGATGACTTCGAACTAGAATGTACCACCGTTTGGGCTTTTCCTCGCCGTGGTAATTGGGCGACGCATACTTCAGATTGGAGAGGAAATTGGTCGCCTGAAGTGGCTCGAAATCTTATTTTGCGATATTCAAAAGAAGGTGATATTTTGCTTGATTCAATGATTGGTGGTGGTACTACCGCAATCGAAGCAAAAATTCTTAATAGAAATATTGTCTATTCTGATGTAAACCAACAGGCTTTGGACCGAACAAAGAAATGTTTGGATTTTAAAGTTGAAAATAAGAGCTGGCAAAGAGGTTTTAAGTGGGATTCTCGTAATCTCGAAAAGATAAAAGATAACACGGTTGATTTTGTTCTTACGCACCCTCCATATGTAGATATTATCAAATACAGTGAGGGCAAGTTGGTCGATGATTTATCAAACATCCACGACATTGAAGCTTTTTGTGACGAAATGGAGAAGGTTGCTAAAGAATTTTTTAGAGTTTTGAAGCCTAGCAAATTTTGCTCTATTTTAATGGGAGATACCAGACGAAATAAAATGTATCAGCCCCTAGCCTATAAAGTTATGGACCGCTTCTTGAAAGCTGGTTTTCTTTTAAAGGAAGACATTATTAAGAGGCAGTTTAACTGCAAGGCGACTGGTTTCTGGGTAGACAAGTCTAAAGCGGCTAATTTTTTGTTAATAATGCACGAACACCTTTTTGTGTTTCAAAAGTTAAATGATTTATAGAATGAATCATACTCTATGCTATGCCACACACTAATCGTACAAGTTCAATCAGGAGCGGGTTTGCTTACCAGAATTTCTGGGGCTTAAGATTGTGCGGTGAGTGGCTTGTTACTCCCCAAAAATATAAATGGATTCAGTTTGAAACGTGCCCCGACGAAGAAGATGCCAGTAAGTTCTATCTTGATGATATTGTCTGTCTTGATTTAGACGATTTTTACCATTTCTATCAAACAAAGCATAGGCAAGACAGTAAAAATAAATGGACTTGGGACAGTCTTTTAAATGCGGAGAAGAGCGGTGGCACTTCTCTTATAAAAAAGTGGGCAAATTCTTTAGCGACTCGCCTTGATAAAACCAAGGAGGCATTTTTTATTACTAACGGAGAAGCTGAAGATAATATTACTAAATTTATAAGCAACGAACTGATCGATATCAAAAAGATTAAAGTTGAGGATAATAATCTTTATAACCGGATTATCACAGAGATTGGAAACGAAAATAACGCTGATCGTATTTTTCAGACACTTCATTTCCGGTTTGACCAAGAAAATATTTCCGGAGATGAATTAGAAGCCACAATAAGGAAAAGTTTTTATGAAAATTTAAGCGCGACTGAGTCTGGCGTCACTAATCTATACCATGAAATAGACAAGGAGTGCCGAAAACAGAATACCATGCAGTTGGATATCGAGACTCTTCGCAGATGGTGTGAATTTGATCTGCCACGGCCATTGGAAGAACAGTTTGATATTCCATCTGATTTTGAATTTTTCGATGATCATACCCATCAATCAATTTTATCTGACCTGAAAAAGCCCGAAGGTGGTATAAAGGTAATTTTCGGTAAACCTGGTGTCGGTAAAAGCGTGTATTTATCAAAACTTGATAAAGAGTTGAGAGAGAAAAATTTAATCTCGATAAAACATCATTACCACATATCTCCTGAAGATTCTAATCCTCAAGAACGCCTGAATGCAGAACGAGTCATTGAGGCTATCAAATCACAATTAAAATCACACAAAGAGGAACTTGGTGATTTGGCAAATAAAAACTCAAAAGAAATACCGGTCGGAGAGTTTATTACCACAATAGCTACAAAACTCAATTCAGAGGGTAAGTCGTTCACTGTAATCATAGATGGGCTCGATCACGTTTTGCGCTATGGTGAAAAGAACGAGCTGGAGAGTTTTTTAAAGGAAATATGCCTACCACAGCCAGGTGTCTGGATTATTATTGGTATGCAGGCAGTTGCCAAACCACATCTCCCACAAGTCGTTTTTGATAAATGTCCCGAGACTGAATGGATAGAAATAAAGGGTTTAAGCAAAGATGCTGTTTCAAAACTTATCCAAGCAAATAAGACGGACTTGCATTTACCGGATCAAGTTGATCAATTTAAGAATCTGGCAGAAAAAATATTTTCAATCACCGAAGGTAATCCTTTGCATTTACGCTATAGTTTACAACAGCTAAAAAATATTTCCGGAAATAGTCTTGTTACAGATTATTCATGCAACGATCTCATATTATACGGAGATGGGATCGAAAAATATTACGATTCTCTTTGGAACCAGATTTCAGATAAAGCAAAGGAACTCCTGCTTGCAATGGCCAGTGTTAACTTTCTTTTCACGGAGAAACAGCTTATTGAATGTATCTCTTTTTCTACGACCAGCCCAGAAGATGTGACAAATGGTTTCAAACAAATTTCTCATCTGATTTATAAAAATCTTCGTGATCAAATGAGTGTGTACCACAATAGCTTCGAGCTATTTTTAAGGGATCGGCCGGAAATGATACAACAAAAAGTTGTGATAAAAACAAACATCAAAAAATGGCTGGAACAATCAAGTTATGAATATTTAAAATGGGCAGAACTGAGAATAATAGAACATGAGCTTGGCAATAGTGACCCGATTCTTAATATAGATCGAGGTTGGCTCATAGATGCCATTTGCTATCCGTGTAATTCTGATCAAATTTCTAAGCAAATGAAATTGGCCGCAAGAGTGGCCTGTGAGAAGGAAGATTTTGGAAAAGGACTACAAATTTCATATCTACATACGTACTATCTAAATTCAAAAGAATTTGTTGAGGAAGCGACAGAGCTTATTTGGAAAGAAGCCATTCAACGGAACCCTAACGTCTTTGATTATCTTGATTTTGAATCTTTGCCATCAACCTTACTTCCTGGACTTGCGAATACGGCCGATGCTACTGGTAAAGATACGGTGGTGAAAGAAATTAACGAAATATTGATTGAGAGATTGAGTAGACAGGAATATCGTCAGAATTCAATTCCTAGTGCGACGGCCGCACTTCTTAACGTACTCCCTTATGATCGGACTCACAAGACAGAAAATATTCATAAGTACATAATTCAGTTTCGGGACCTAAATATTACACAATTTTTATTTGGTATTTACTCACGTCAACTGTTTGCGCTTGGACAAAAGGAAAAGATCACCAAATTATTTGAACTCGATCTTACGGAAGCAGAAAAACAAGCCGTGCTGGTAGAGTGTGTAAGATATGGTTTTAAAAATAAAGGTGATGATATTTCTGCTTACTTGAATGGTAGCCAAGATTTACCACTGATCTGTTCGCTACTTAAGGCCATAAAAGGTAGTCAATTTAATTTACCATTACTTCCCGAATATGATATTTTTCCGGACAAGATCAGAGAACACGACTCAGAAGAGCGAGCAAAGTGGAGAGGATTTTACTATGACAATTTTCTCATCGGCGTACTTTATGGTATTTCCGGTAAACAAAAAGATGTAGAAGAATGGATCGTAAAGGCTCCAAGTTCTTGGTCTGCAAGGGCGATGACTGGTTTATTTCGCGCAGGTTTATACATTAGCATGGGCATACGAGAATCTAAGATTGATTACGGAGTTTTATTTAGTTCTTGGGCTGACTTAAATATATTGAAATGGCATGAAGATCGAGATATTTTAGGTTTTCAAAGTGCGTTTAGCGATTCTGTCAAAGCAATCCTAGAAGACGTAATTGTCATCAAGGAGTATCTCGGTAATGGTCAAGAAATTACCATGGCGGACTACGTAGCTATTACTAAAAATCCACCTTTCTTTAGCAAGAGTGATCTAACATCTTTAACGCTCGAAACATATCGGCCACTTCTGGCACGGGATGTGTATGAAAAAATTAAAAACGAAGATATTAATGTTTTATCAAAAACTGTAAATTATTTCCCCGATAGAGCCCGAGACTATAGTACTATTTCAAAAATTACCCGCTTATACGGTGAGACAGAGTTATCTCATTCCCTTTTGAAAAAGGCCTCCGATAATCTTCTTGGGTACGGGTATCACAAGGATACATATTTATTCGATGTTCTTGAAGCAATAGAATTTTGCGCTAAATCAGGGATAGATAAAACCAAAATTAATGACTGGACAAGTAGAATTATCCCTTTAATTGAAAGTGTTGGGGAGTATACTGACGGCGACGAAACAAACCATTTACCATATGAACTGGCCAACCTTTTTGCCACGCAAGATCAGGTGTTACTGCGTAAATACTATTATCACTCCGCTGACAAAGAAGAACTTTATCATGCAGAAGATTTATTTAAGTACGTGATTAAATCTCTTTCTTTTTCAAAAGAGGAGGATATTGCTTTAGCAAGTACCGCCGTAGAAAAAGATGCTTTTTTAGAACTAAAAAAAATAGCTCAAAACAATCCAGATGTTTCAACGGCACTCGAAAAAATCCAATCATATCTTGGCCAAATTAATTTTCCTACTGAAAAAGGAAATTCTTATACAGGGATAGAAAAGCCGTCACAAGATTACTCAAAAATTGATCCTGAACATTTACTCGAACACTTGGATACAAATTTTGAGAATAGATGGGAATGGAATAATTATTTAACGGGGTGGATCGATTACTGGCTTGGTAAAAACGGTAAGGAGAATATTTACAATACTCTAAAAAAGATTATTGATAAATTCGGTATTCAAGCCATATCAGGCGAACTTCTCGATACTCTATATCCTTTGGCGTTTGAATTTGATAATGGAATCGCTTTTGATATGTTGTGCAAAGCTCAAGTCAACGATCATGGATGGCAACGATATTGGACTGATAAAAAGAAGGCCGAAAAAAGGTGGGAATTTATTAAAGAAAAATACCCGAGACGTTATTTGGAATTTTTCCAGAAAAGTACAGATTACCATGTGCCTTTATCTAGAGGAGTTGAATATTTGCTTTTATTTGGTGATTTGGCAAAAGCGGAATCTATAACTGAGGCGAGCGTTTGTTTTGCCAAATCGCTTGTAGCTGACTCAAACATCCCATTGCCTGAATGGTCGGAAAGTCGATTGGAAGTTAATAATTTAGATATTTTGATTCAAAGACTGGTCTGGCCAAGTCCTTTAGTCCGAGAAAGAGCGGCTACCGCCTTGGCTTATCTGCTCTGTTCGAGCATAAAAAAAGAAGATGTGTTTAAGATTCTATTATCTTGGATTCAGAAACAACGGCTGGAAACGGCGATAGCCATGGGACTTCTCCCGATAATAAAAGCAATTTTTATTGCCGAAAATTTCGATGATCTTAAATATATAGATATAAAAACTTTAGCAAAAGCCGTTTCAATTAACTCTGAAGTCATAGAAAAACTATTTGATGAATTAGCTCTTCTAATGACCCAAGAGAAACCAGAACTTCCCTCGCCGATCGATATCGAGCTTGTACCAACAGGGTATTCATCGAATCCATTCTTTATAAAATACATCAAAACTTTTCTTGCTCCCATTTACATGCAAAGAGCCGAGGAAATTGAGAGACGTTCACGAAAGCAATTCATCAAACAGTGGATTTTCACTTCAGATAACATAATAAGAGATGCTGGGATTCAGATAGATTCGAATCAGGTTTATTACTATGCTCGTAGCGAACACGATGAATTTTTGTTGGGTTTCTCCTCAAAAATAAGTGAAGTCTACAGATCAGCATTTTTGAGGGTTCTGCAACATTTCTATCAAAATGGCGACATCCCTGAAGATTTTTATCTTGAGTATGCTTATGCGACCCTGCCTATTGAATTATCAAAATGGAAGATTCTACCAAACCGTGCTCCTAATTGGTGGCCTAAACTAGCACCTATCTCTACTCTAGATACCAAAAAAGATGATCCGATAACAACCATTTCTTTTGAGAATTCTCCGGAAGACTTGATTAAAAATTCGGATGGGAAAGTATTGGTAGCCGCGGAGGGAGCTATTCAAAATGCAAACGGATGGGTAGACGATCCGATGCATTCTTTCGTGCTGGTAGCTTTTGGCTATAAAGTTGTTGGTTCAGAGATGCCAACGCCAGAGGAAGTTGCAGAAGAAATTTCTTACTCTCCAACCTTGGTTACTATTCCTTCACGAACAGACAGACCATTTAATTTCCTTGAGGATGAAGACAACCATCTGCCAGTGGGAGACAATAGTATTCGCATTAAGGACACAGTAATTTATCCAATAGTTGCTCGAGACCGTGATCTCTGTATTGCGCTTTGGCAATATTTTCGAGATTACGACATGTCATTCAATTTAAATTATCCACTTTCGCAGGAATTAAAAATTGAACTAGATAAAAATAAATGGCATCTTAAAAATAAAGATGAGCGAATAGTGGCAACATACGAAGATTGGCTTGAGGGATTAAAAGAAAGGTACGATCGAAATATGCCATTACCACACGGACAGTCTTTGATTTTAGATCAAGATTTCTTAAACAGCTGGCTTAGTAGTAATAATCTCCGCCTCGGTTACTTGCTAAAAAGCACTTATCGTTCAAGACAATATAGCCACGAAGAAGTTAAAAAATATAATGAAGTAAAATTATTAAATGTAAGCAATATTATAATTTAGCCAGAAAGCATGAAAAATAACGACTGGTACAAAAAGGCTCTCCTGAAAAACGCCAAAGAGATCATAAGTTCTGGTGCGACTTACACGATCTTAGCTTTAGTATTTTTACTTTGGCATTTTGCTTTGGGGTTCAAATTTCAATGGCAAAGCATTAGTCCGTTATCTGCACCAAGTATTTTTGTCCGGGTGTTTTATAGTGCTTTCACCTTTTGTACGATCGGCTTGCTTCTATATGTGATTAAATTTTATAAAGTCCTACACGACATTGTAGTCAAAGCGTTTGGCATGTGGGAACTCTACAATTTCATCAAAGCAGTACTCTGGGCATTCTTGATGTATATTTCCTACGCCTATCTTGTGCCGTGGCTGTTTAATGTCCTAAATGCAAGCATATCGATATTATTCAACATCGCCAATCTCGTGCTGTATGCTTTACCGCCAGTCGGCATCGCATTGATTTTAAGCATCATCTATCTACTCTCTAATAAAAAATTAAAACATGAACACAGACGATCCAATTAAAGACGACCCAGCCGAAGAAGCTCCGGACGAGGAAGTAGCCGAGCTTATGGAAAGTCACGATCTTGATAAGGACACGGCCGAGCGTGTGCAGGAGATCATGGAAGATTTGGGTGTGGACGAGGACGATGCAGTCGAGCTTGAGGAGTTACTGTAAAATCTTAAACTCTCTCATTTCTTTCTGAGCCCGTTCCATATCCTCGAGCACTTTGAGATATATTGCTCGAGTTTTCTTTGACTTTGGATTATCCTCGGCAAAACGGATATCGTCATCGTCCACAAATCCGGCTAATGAGATATAAGCACCGGCCAAGAGTCTGATTCGTTCCTTGATAGCTTGTTTGATTTTGGCTTTTGGTTCCGGAAGTGAAGATAACGGATTAAATGATCCGCGTCGATGTGGCATTCTTATGTTTTTGGCGGTCGCAAGGATCGCTTCAATGTCATCGTACTGCATAGCAAGCAAGAACATACGCTTGCCGTCGGAATAAGTCTAGCGGAGTCATATTTGCTTAATTTTGCTTAAGTTAAGCAAATCGTTTTAAAGTCTCAAAACTCGTTCACAATCGTTTCGGGTTTTCGGATTGGTGCAAATCTCTAACTTCGGTCGAACCGCTCGCCACACGGGCAAACACGGGGCAAGAACGGGTTATACATTCTCGTACTTGGCCAGCAACCCTTTCATTTGGTCTAAAACTACCGTCGGGTATTTGTACTCGGTCGCATAGTCAAAATGTCGAAAGTCGTTGAGAAGGGCGAGCAAAAAATATCATTCCATTTATGGAGTGATATTTTTTTGTTTTGTGGTGAGGATTCGAACGGGAAAGGGAGAAAACGGGAGTTTTCTCTTACTGAGGAAAGTCCACGAAAACCCGAAGGTTTTTGTGAGAGGACCCGCCTAGGCGGGGACGATTTCGAATAGCGTTATCTTTTTCAGCCGAGAGGGTTAGACGACGATGGTCAACCGACCGGCAGACTCGTTCTCGAAGAAGAAAGGCTCGACGTATCCAAAAATGACTTCGAGGAAGTCGAGGTGCCTATCGAAATCTTGGGAACGATTGTTACGGATAAGCCGAGTGGCTTTACCGGTATGGCCATTGATTTCATCAGACATATCAATGGTTGTTTCCATGTCACAATTCAGCCGAAAGGGTTGCTCAAAAAAAATGGCAATCCGATTCAAAAAGCAGATTTTGATCTGCGACAGTGCACAGGAAAAAAAATCAAAGAGCTGTCTGAATCCGAACTCAAGGAGAGTAAGAAGAAAAATCCCTCTCCTATACCCTATCCCAAAGAAAGCTTTTTCCAGGAAAAGAAGTCTCTGTTCTGAAAAAAACTGAATGATGCCGCCGCTTGGTTTTACCCAGCGGCTTTTTTAATCCTTGACCAAACCTCAAAATTAAGTTAATCTATTACGATTAGATCTTTTAAAACTAAACAAACGGAGAATATCATGAAAAAACAGAGTGCCTTTGTCACTATCTTTATTTTGCTTTGTCTTTTTTCCATCAGTCTTCCCGGCGCTACTTTGCCCAAAGACATCACTGATTCTGTTTTAGCCATTGACGCAAAAACCGGTCAAATTCTTTTTGAAAAAAACAGTGATGAAGTAAGGCCCTTAGCCAGCATTACAAAATTGATATCCGCTATGGTGCTTCTGGACCTGCGTGTGGACTGGAACGCTTCCACTAAAATTATCAGTATTGATTGTGATCGTTTTTCTCGCCAATTGATTGCAGGCGATGTGTTGAAACTAAACGATTTATGGAATATCGCTTTGATAGGTTCGGTCAACAGTGCTATGAAAGCGTTAGTGAGAAAAAGCGGGGTAAGTGAAAAACAATTTGTTGAATTGATGAACAAAAAAGCCAAGGACCTCAACTTAAATTCTATGGTTTTTGTCGAACCTTCGGGATTAAGTTCCAAAAATATCGGCAATGCCAAAGATACGGCCAAACTTCTTAAAGAGGCGCTGAAGTTTGAAAAGATTTTGAAGACTTTACTGGTTGACAAGTATTATGTCCAGCCTCTGAATAAAGAAACACCCAAACAGATTTATAACACCAATTGGCTTATGACCAATTGGATTCCTAGTGACTTTCCAAAAGGTAGTATTGTCGGCAAAACCGGTTACCTCAAGAATTCCGGTTATAATCTATCTGTTCGTTTGACTGATGACAAAAATCACCAAATAATCGTGATAGTTCTGGGGGCAAAAAGTTTTACCTCCAGATTTTCCAAGGCTCGCGAATTGGCCAATCGGATATTTAACAACTATCCTCGACCAAACACGGGCGGATAGTTTGCCTTGCAGAAATGCAAGGCTTTTTTAATACATAATTTAAACGATCTTTTAATTTTTTTCGCTTTTTGCTATAATCAACTTAACAAACAATAACTATTTATGGCAAAATACTATCTTAAAATGTTTCTTTTTATATTGGTAATATTATTTGGGATATTTATGTTTATTTACGGCGGATATGACGACAGCCCCGGAGCTCAAGGATTGGGATTGTTATTGATTATTATCGGGATTTGGAGAATAATAAAAAATAAAAAATAAGCTAAAATTAATTTATCTAATATTACATCGTATGGATCCAAATATTTTAAGTAACCCCTGGGTAATTTTGGCCATGTTGTTATGGACTATCCCATGGAAAGGTATAGCTTTATGGAAATCAGCTCGTCAAAACGATAAAGCTTGGTTTATTGCTCTTTTGATAATCAACACCGTGGGTTTATTGGAAATATTATATATATTCATCTTTGGTAAGAAAAAACAAACCCCTCAAGCTTAAAAAAATAAAAAAAACACCTCGAATTTTCGTCGAGGTGTTTTTTTATTTTCTACAATAATTGAAAACTCTTAGCCGGTTCTTTTATACCGTTAAAAACCACATCCTTGATATTGGCCACACCGAATTGCCGACCGTCCAAAAATCCGGACATCGCCGCTTCTGCGAGCCAACCGGAATTTACCCAATCAAAGAGCCACTCATGGGTATCACTCGGAATATTTTGTGAAATTCCCGCTCCAACCATCTTGAGCCAAGTTTTATTAAAAAATTCTTGAGAACCGAGCGGTGGTGCCATAACAATTGGAATTCCCAAACCGCAATAAAAAGAAAGTTCCGAAGGTTTAGTCCAAAGAATATCGGTTTTTCGTAAAACCTGGTTAAATGAACGGAAATAATCTTCTTTGTGAACTTCAAATATAATATTGAGATTTTTACCGAGATTCTTTTGCATTCCATGACGATAAATTTGTTCTTTAAAATACAGATAAACATCGTTACGCGTACCGGCTACCAAATTAAAATTTATTTCCTCCGCCAATATTTTCTTTTTTAAAGATAGCAAAATACTGTGTGCCAAATCTCTTTGCGCACCAGCTCCTCCCACGGCAAAAGTCAAAGTAAACGGATGTCGATGACGAGCTTCAATTTTGATATCTTTGATAAATCTGGTAACCGTATCGGAATATTTTTGACGATACATTTTTTCCGGATCCAGATTGATAAGACGTTCGGCTAAATCACTTTTTAAAATTTTCAATTCTTTACCGCCCAAATTTTCCTCCGGCAAAGGAAATCCTGTTAAAAATATATTTTCTTCTTTAACTCCGTACAATTTTAACCTTTCTACCACCCTGCGACAAGGAGCCAAATATTTTATCCTACTTTTTGAAGGATCAAGTGCGACCCAAGCTCGAGAAATATCCGCATCGCAAAGCACGCAATAAATTTCATTTTTGAAACCGTGTTCCTCGGCAAAAAAAGCCACAGTGAAAAAAGTGGTAATAAGAGGGATGTTTTCTTGATTGAGATAATTGATAAAATCTTTTCCCCAACCGCGCCTAATAAGTCGATAAATTTGAGTGACTTGCAATATCGGTTTACTCAAGTCGCGACGAGGGTAAAATTTCGGAATAGCTTGAAGTTTGTCATAAAGACCGAAAACAGGTTTACCAATAAGCGGTATGTGAGTAAAGCGAGATATAAATTCGTAAAATTTTCGAGTATTTACCCAAATTTTTTTATCTTTTTCCGGAATACCGGGATAATTATTGGCATTTATCACTTTACCGTTGGGAGATAAATGACGTAATGGATAAGCGGCGCGTTGATGGCCGTAACCCATATCCACGGACACTATCCAGGCTTTTTTTTCTTCCTCCATATTATTTTTATTTTTGTTTTTTTAATCTTTTGTTTCTAGCCAAAAGAAAACCCATGGTTTTGTCGAAATGCGAAGGAAAATTTTCTACGGAAAATCCGTTTTCACGCAAAATATTTTCTAACATTTTAAAATTTTTATCATTGACTTGGTGATATTCCAAGAAAATATTTTCAGTCTTAACGGCAATATCAACAATGGAATTTTCAAAAATCTCATATTCCCCTCCTTCGATATCCATTTTCAATAAAGAAATCAAAGATATTTTATATTTTTTGACAAGATCTCCAAAATTAATCGCATTTACTTCTTGTGTTTGTTTACTTATAGGTAGAAGTGAATGATTTTGGCTATCCTCGCTTAAAAAAATCTTTATTTTGCCGGTTTCTTTACAAAGAGCCATTTTTTCCGGTTTGATATTTTTAAAAATATTTTCCTTTAGATTCCTTTCTAGAAAATCAAAATTTTCTTTTACCGGTTCCAAAGATAAAATTTTTATTTTGGAATTTAGAGCTGCCGTCCAAAGAGAAAAATAACCGGCATGAGCTCCAACGTCCAGCACTATTCCTTTGGCATCTTTGATTATTTGCGTGATACCGCGATATTCTTTAAACTTAAAAATCTCGTTCACAACACTTTCGTCAACTTCATCGCGTAAAGACAATTTTATTTTTTTACCGTTTACGGTTTCTTCTCTAGTGTACATAGATATATTATACAAGATTTTGAGATTATTGTGAAACTGTTCGATTCCAAGCAAGAAAACCTACATAAATAAAAAACTTCCCCAAACAGGGAGTTTTTTATTTATAAGTTCCGAGGCTTGGAATCGGCCGCGACTAAAATTTTCTTCCGAAAATTTTGTCTGGCCACCGCCTCGCGCCTGCCTGCCGGCAGGCAGGATTTTACTCGTTCGCAAACTCGTAAAATATCGCTCCGGCGTTCTCTTCCAAACGCGACACAAATTATTGTGTCACTTCCTCTATACTTCGTTCCGAGGCTTGGAATCGAACCAAGATAGACAGCTTCAAAGGCTGTTGTCCTACCTTTAGACGACCTCGGAATAATCTAGACTTTCAATTGTTTACGCATTGCGAGGCCGCTACTGATAAAAGTCAAAAGCAATACACTGACAAATTGAATTCCAGTCAACAAAATAATATGCGAATTATAATAATTTGTCAAGGTAAAACCGTTGCTAAAAACTATCGATAAATAAGGATCTAGAAAATGTAAAGCCAAATAAATTAAACCGAAAGTTATAGAAACGCTTAACAAAGCGAAAATAAACGCTTCGACCATATACGGACCGCGGATAAACCACGAAGACGCGCCAACCAATCTTTTGATGGAAATTTCAATGCGTTGAGTATATATAGATACTCGAATAGTATTAAATATTATCAAAAACGAGATTATCGCAAACAAAGCTGAAAGACCAAAACCTATTTTTTCTATACGATTGGTGATATTTTGAATTTTTTCTATACCTTCTTCGTTTCCCTCAAAACTTTTGGTTTCTATCAAAGCATCGTATTCCGGTACATCGACAGCTTGTAATATTTTTTTATAATCCTGAGGTTCTCTGGTCTTTATTATCAAGGTCGGACCAAAAGGATTTTCTTTTAATTCTTCTAAGGCCGATAAAACTTCGGAACTTAATTTGTGTCTGTTTTTAAAAGAATCCAAAACCTGATCTCTGGTAACGAGATTCATTTCTGTTATTTCTGGTAAAACGCTGAGATATTTTTGTACTTCTTCCAAATTTTTATCCGTAGTTTCAGCTTTAAAATAAAGAGATATATTTATTTGTTCCTTCACCAGAGAAGTCGCTTGTTTGGTCAAAATATCCACACCCCACAAAACGTTTACAGACAACAACATTAAAATCAAAATAAAAACTGTCATGGTCGACAATCCGAAATTTCTACCTAAATCCTGCAAAGAAAATTTTATGATTCTATATATGGAATGCATATTATTATAAACGATATTTACCACTTTCTTCATCACTTACTATTTCCCCTCCTCGCAAAGTGATAACACGTCTTCTCAATTCATTGACTATTTCACGATTGTGAGTAGCTAACAAAATAGTAGTTCCGAATTCGTTGATTTTTTTCAATATTTCGATAATTTCTACAGTATTGAGTGAATCCAAATTTCCCGTCGGTTCATCGGCAATAATAATTTTCGGACGATGCACCAATGATCTGGCTATCGCCACTCTTTGTTGTTCCCCTCCGGAAAGCTGTTTCGGATAACGCCACATTTTTTCTCCCAAGCCGACAACATCCAAAACCTGTGGCACTATTTTTTTGATGTGTTCGCTTTTTTCACCGGCCACTTCCAAAGCGAAAGAAACATTTTCATAAACGGTTTTTTTCGGTAACAATTTAAAATCTTGAAAAATAACCCCTATTTGTCTGCGTAAATAAGGAATCTCGCCTGAAGGAATCTCTGTAACATCCCAGTCCCCTATGACTATTTTTCCTTTAGTCGGACGCTCTTCAGCTATCAATAATCTTACCAAGGTCGTTTTACCAGTCCCGCTTTGACCGACAATAGAAACAAATTCACCCGCTTTTATATGCAGGTTTATATTGCGTAATCCGATGGAGTCGGTGCTATAAATTTTTGTCACACCTTCAAGTTTGATCATAATTTACAGATTCATTTATAATCAACATTATTATAACACAAAAAAGAAGAAGTGAAAATAATTTTAAAATTAAACGTTTAAAAGGCCTCTGTTTTTCAAATATTCCACGACTTTATCTACGCATTCTTCCACGGTTGTCGTGTCGGTTTGCAATACAATATCGGGATTTAACGGTTCTTCATAAGGATGCGAGATACCGGTAAAATCAGTCACTTCGCCAAGCTGAGCTTTTTTATACCAGCCTTTAATATCGCGTTTAATACAATTTTCTAAACTGGCATTTATAAAAATCTCAATAAAATCCGGATTTCTTTCTTTCATTTTTTCTCTTTGAGAACGGTAAGGCGAGATAAAAGAAGTAATGACAAAAATTCCGTGTTTGGCCAATTTATCAGCGACATAACCGGCAATTTCTATATTTTTTATTCTATCGCTTTCGGAAAAAGAAAGTCCTATATTTAAATCTTTTCTGAATTCATCACCGTCCAAATGTTCATAAGGTAGACCGAACTCTTGCAATTTTTCCGCCAATTTTTTGGCAACAGTGGTTTTTCCGGAACCTGATAAACCGGTTAACCATAAAATCGCACCGCTCTGGCCTTTACTTGCGTTTTGTTGAAAATTTTTCTCAAGATTTTTTTCCGCTTTTTCTATTATCACTCCGGCGCCAACCGTATTTTTTGTCAATTCATCTATGATTATAAAACTTCCGGTATTTTTATTTTTTACGTAAGGATCAAACATTATCGGTTTTTGAGTTTTGAGACAAACCTTTCCGATTTCGTTGAAATTCAAACTGTCTGCATTTTCACGATGCAAATTTTCAATATTCAGTCTGTAAAAAATATTTTCAACAAAACAATGAGTGTCGTTTGTCGTATGTTTGAAACCATAACGCTTACTTTTATCAAACGACTCTTCCGAAAACCAACAAATCATGGCGTTAAAATAATTTGCTTTTTCCGGAATATTATTGACTCTGGCTATCATTTCCCCTTTGCTGATATCTAGATGATCGGTCAAAGAAAAAGCTGCCGCTTCGGGATTAAAAGCGATTTTTCTTTCCTGATCTCCGACAAAAATTTTATTTACTTTTGATTTACGTCCGGAAGGTAAAGCTATGACTTCTTCACCTGTTCTGATAACTCCGCTTTGAATATTACCGGCATAATAACGCTCATTTTGATTCGGTCGAATAACATACTGAACCGGAAAACGAAAATCTATCAAATTTCGCGAACCGGAAAATTCCACATTTTCCAGATAACTCAACACTGTTCTTCCTTCATACCAAAGCATTTTTTCTCCTCTTCTTACCACCATATCTCCTTTAAGCGAAGATACCGGAATAAATTGTATATCAACTAAATTTAATTTTTCAATAAATTCCAGGCATTGTTTTCTAATATCTTCAAAAATATCTTGACTATAATCCACTGCATCCATTTTGTTTATCACTATCGCCAAATGATCTATTCGGAAAAGAGAAGCGATAAACAAATGACGTTTGGTTTGGGGTAATAATCCTTTTGTGGCATCAACCAAAATCAGAGCTGCTTGAGCTTTTGAAGCTCCGGTAGCCATATTTTTAGTATACTGTTCATGACCCGGAACATCAGCGATGATAAAACGTCTTTTTTCCGTAGAAAAATAACGATAAGCGACATCTATGGTTATTTTTTGTTCTCTTTCGGCCGTTAAACCGTCGGTAAACAAAGAAAAATCCAATTCTCCATCTATCTTATCGGCTTTTTTGACCGCTTCTATCTGGTCTTCAAACAATTTATCCGAATCATAAAGAAGACGACCTATCAAAGTTGATTTTCCGTCATCTACGCTTCCGGCGGTTACAAAAGTTAATAAATCCATATTATTTAAAAATATCCTTCCTTTTTTTTGTTTTCCATGGATGATTCTGAAGTATAATCTATAGCTCTATTTTCTCTTTCCGATTTTTTAGCTACGGAAACTTCTTGTAAAATTTCTTCCACGGTCGTAGCATTGGAAACAACTGCTCCGGTGGAAGGTGAACATCCGAGAGTTCGATAACGACACACGACTTCCAAAACTTCTTCCCCGTCAGACGCTTGGTTAAATTCATCAAGACGAATCAGAACTCCGTTTCTTTTAACCACTTTTCTTTTTTGAGCGAAATACAGAGGGACTACTTCTATTTTTTCAAGCATTATATACGCCCAAATATCCGTTTCCGTCCAATTGGAAAGTGGAAAAACACGCATAGTCTGTCCGTCATTCAAAGAAGTATTATAAACAGACCACAATTCCGGTCTTTGATTTTTCGGATCCCAAACACCCATTTCATCACGCACGGAAAAAATTCTTTCTTTGGCTCTTGATTTTTCTTCCTCTCTTCTAGCGCCACCGATAGCGGCGTCAAAATTATATTTTTTGATAGCATCCAAAAGCGGTTTGGTTTTTTTGTGGTAAATATAATAATCTGTATGAGCTTCTTGGGGTTTCAAACCCAAAGCTTCCGGCGACATGTTTTTTTCCACAATCAATTTCGCTTCTATTTTATTCACATAATAATCGCGAAATTCTATCATTTCACGAAATTTATATCCTGTATCTATGTGCATTAGCGGAAACGGTATTTTACCCGGGAAAAAAGCTTTTTGCGCCAATTTCAAAATCGTAGATGAATCTTTTCCTATAGAATAAAGTAAAACCGGATTTTGAAAATTTGCCGCAACTTCGCGAATGATTTTTATACTCTCAGCTTCCAGCTGTCGTAAATGATCGATGTCGTAATTTTCCAACATATGATTTATCGATTTGTTAAACCCCACTTAAGTCTGATCCTCTTTTCAATTCCGGCAAAAATAGCCTGGTCAAAAAAAGCACCAACAATAATAATAACAATCATCACGGCCATCACCTGCGACATATCGTTTAATTCTCTGCCAAACATCAATAATTGCCCCAAACCCACGGTAATAAAAAGCATTTCTCCGGACATTAAAGAACGCCAAGCAAAAGACCACCCTTGTCTGGCCGCATTTATATAAGAAGGTAAAATGGCGGGAAAAATAATATATTTATATAAATTAATTTTATTGGCCCCCAGAATCAAACCGGCTTTAATATAATTTGAAGAAATATTGGCAATAGCCGATTCCACTGAAATGGTTACACTCAAAACAGTTCCCATAATCACTACAAAAATAATAGCTTTTTCATTTAAACCAAACCAAAGCAAAGCTAATGGCAACCAACAGATACTCGGCAAGGTTTGCAACCCCAAAATCAAAGGCTTAAAATATGTTTTCAACCAAATATTTTTGGAAATTAAAAAACCTATCAACGTTCCAAAAATAAAAGATAATGAAAATCCGAAAATCACGCGCCCCAGACTGATAAACATTCCGGAAACCAAAGAAAAATCAGCTAAACCGGAAAAAATTTTCGCAAAAACACTCCAAGGCGAAGGTAAAACCCAGCTCGGCCATATCTTTAACAAATATAAAAACCACCAAACCGCAGTTAAAACGGTGAAAAGAATGAAAAAATTCAAAAAATCAAATAATTTTCTTTTCATAATGTTCGGTTTCTTTTATAACTTGTTGTATCTCGTTTCGTAATTCTTCCTTGATAATATTACTCATTTTAATAACTTCCATATCACTCAATTCTCTGGGACGAGGCAAGGTTATGATAAATTCTTTTTTGATTTTTCCAGGTCTGGCAGTCATTACCACAACTCTATCTCCCAGACAAACCGCTTCACGAACGTTATGAGTAACAAAAAGAACGGTTTTTTTATTTTTTAACCAAATATTTTGTAAAATCGCATACAAGTCCTCTCTGGTTTGCGCATCCAACGAGCCAAAAGGTTCATCCATAAGTAAAATTTCCGGCTCCATTATCAACATGCGAATCAGAGCTATCCTCTGTTTCATTCCTCCGGATAATTCGTGCGGATAGGCATTTTTAAATTCTTTTAATCTTACCAAATCCAAATAATAATCAACTTTTTTATTTATCTCTTCTTTGTCCATACCGGTCATTTTCAAACCAAAAGCGACATTATCTTTTACTTTTAACCAAGGAAAAAGAGTCGGATCTTGAAACATCAAGCCGCATTTTTTTTCTTTTATAGTTTCACCTTTGGACGGGGTATCTAAATCAGCCACAATATTTAATAAAGTGGATTTTCCGCAACCGGATGGCCCAACCAAACAAACAAATTCTCCTTTTTGAACGGTTAAATTTAAATCTTGTATAGCCGTAACAACACCCTCACCGGTTTTATATTCTTTGAATAAACCGTTAATTTGCAGCATAATCCAGATAATTTAAATCGTATAATTCTTTTAAATCCGGTTTGTTTTTTCCTAAAAATCCTTCGACGTAAGCCCAATCGGCAAATTCAAAAACTGTTTCTTGTAAAGGTAAAAAAGTAAAATCAAACATTGTCCAAGCTTCGTTCAAAACATCGATTGAAATTTTATTTGAAGTTATTTTTTCTATTTCATTATTTACCACCAATTTGGCTTGTTCCGGATTGTCGTTGAGCCATTGAGTTATTTCCAAATGAGCTTTTAAAAATTTAACGACGATTTCCGGATGATCTTTCAAAAACTTTCCACTAACAATTATGTTCGAAACGCAAAACATTTTATCTTTCCACAAATCTCTTTCATCAATAATTCGAACACCCCCGGCTTCTTTAACCAACCTGGTAGCCCAAGGTTCCGGCGCCCAAGCTCCGGCAATTTCTTTTTGTTTAAAAAGTGAAAGTTGTTCCGGGTTTGCTATCGGTAAAATATTTACTTTATCAAAAAGCCCTTTTTCTCTCAGATAGTGTCTCAACGAAACATCTTGAGTATTGCCTTGTTGAGGGGTAACCACTTTTTTTCCAATCAAAATCTTTCCATCATTGAATTTATCAACCAATTCCGGCTGAATAATCAAAGAAGCTCCTCCGGAAGCCGAACCTGCGATAATTTTTAATGCTTGACCATTTGATTTTACATAACCGTTGATAGCCGGACTGGGTCCGATATAACCGATATCTATTTCACCGGCAAACAAAGCTTCTATTTCCGAAGGCCCAGCATTAAATGTTTTTGTTGATAAAACAATATCGTTTCCCAAAGTTTTTTGGAAAATACCTTCAGAAACTCCTATCAACGCTTGGGCATGAGAAATATTTGGAAAATAACCAAGTCGCAAATTTACTTTCGACTCTTCTTTATTATGAAAAAAAATAAACAATAAGATCGTCAAACCTGCTAAAATAGAGATGCCTGCAATTATTTTTTGTTTATTTTGCATATTATTATTTAAAATTTTTGAGCCACCCACCGGAATTGAACCGGTAACCTACGGTTGGAGTTTATCCGCCTTTGGCGGAATACCGTTGCCCCGCCTGCCGTCGCCTGAGCCCTCTATCAGAATCGAACTGATGTTTGTGGTTTACGATACCATCGTTCTACCACTGAACTAAGAGGGCTTAGGCAAAGGCGGGCAGGTCTACATTTCTGAACTAAGCTGACGTTTTTCTTGAGCGGGTGAAGGGAATCGAACCCTCGTCTTAGCCTTGGGAAGGCCACATAATAGCCATTATACGACACCCGCAGTGAGTGAAATTGAATTTATTCATTAGTTTAAGAAGCGAGGGTTTAACCCCCCGCTTCTTAGAATATTTATTGTTCAACAATCGGAGAATTGGAGGTTTCTATTTGAAAAGGATTATGAATTTTGGAATAGAATTTTATCTCCGCTTTCTTGAGATATTCACTCATATATTGTTCGAATGTCGGAAAACTAAACAGTATATGACTAGCTTTCACTTTTGAGGCATTTACCCATTTACCGCTTTCATCTTTTACCCGTTCAATTTTGGTATCATAAACTTTGACAATATGATAACCGAATTCGGTTTCAACCAATTGTTCTGATAATTGACCTTTTTTCAAGGCAAAAACAGCATCCTCAAATTGAGGAACCATTTCTCCTTTACCAAACCATCCCAAATCTCCACCTGTTTCTTTGGTAGAATCAGATCCGTAAATAGAAGCCATTTCTTCAAACGAAGCTCCGTTTTTAATTTGTTCCAAAACTTTTTCCGCTTGTTTATAGATATTATCCAAAACTGTTTTATCGGTTTGTATTTTTTCTCCGACTTTACTTTGCAATATAAAAGGTTTGATGACTTTTTTTTCATAAGCGGACATATTCCAACCGTAACGTTTGAGTAATTCTTTTTCCAATTCACCTTCCGATTCAAACTGTTGTAAAACTTGTTTTTTCAATTCTTCCACGTCTTTTTTTTCTATTTTTACATCCATAGTTTTGGCGATTTGTGAAACCATAACATTATTGGCCAAACGCCAAATCACTTGATCTGACATTTGTTCTTCAGTCGTCTCGGCGGTTAAATTTTCATTGTTGTTTTCTTCATATTCTTTCATTGTTTTTATAGCTTTCAAATCATCAAGATAATCGGTATAAGGAATTTTTTGCTCATTCAAAGACATCAAAGGCAAGTGTAAAAATTTTGCGGTAAAATAAGCAAAACCATCGGTGGCTCCGGAACGAACGCGAAAAAAACCGAGGACGCAAAACGCTATCAACACGGTCAAAACAAAGAAAGATAAACCGTATAAAAACATCTTTTTATTTTTTGAAAGATTGCTATCTGTCGGTAAAACGACCGCACCGGCAACTTCGCTATTCTCCCCTTGAATAGCCTGATTTTCGTTTATATTTTCCATAAAATCGAAGTTAGTTTATTAATTATGATTAAAGAAATAAAACCACCATTTTTTATAATTTGGCAAATCAGATTTTATCACATCATTTGACGGTTGTCCATTTTTTTTCACACCTTCCAAATCTCGCACTATAGCTGCTTGTTCACCGGACTTAATCAAGTTAAGCTCTTCTCTGGCCTTTTTTTCCACGAACTCTTCCGATTGAAAATAGCTGAGAAGTTCCAAAGATTTCAATTTTTTTGCTTCCATCTCCGCCGCTTGTTTTTGTAAATCTTCTATTTCTTTCTTTATCTGATAATCCTGATAATAGGAACGGATAAACGCTCCGGAAAAAACAAAAAATATCACCAACATCACCAACAAAAACCAGTATGAATTAAAAAATTTTTTCAATTGTCTGTTGCCTGATGACATAAACTATTTTTTATTTATTCTATTTCGCAATACATCTTCTACACACTCTTTTATTTCCATCAATTCTTTTGTTTCAAAAAGAGAAAGATTATTCACAAACATATCAATAATCTCTTCAGTATCCAAATCTTTTTCTTTGAGCCAAAAATCATTTTTTAATCTATTAATCGTATGAAAAACTTTTTCCGGAGAAGATACGTTTAACAACCTCAGCAATTCTTGACGTTGATTGTTCTCCAAGGATACGTCTCCAAAATTAAAAACTTTTGCTAAAACTCCTTTTTTAAAATAAAAAATATTTTGAATTTCGTAAAGATTTATACTTAAAATTTCTTCATCAAAAAAACCTGCACCCTTAAAATTCACCACCCTTCGATCGGTTAATACGCTAAAATTTTTGGCTCTTATCAAAAATATTCTTAAAAAGAATAACAAACCGATAAAAATAGACAAACAAAAAGACGCAATTCCAAATTTACCTCTACCAAACAACCAAAAAGCAAAATAGGACGGTGTTAAAATAAACAACAACCCCAAAAAACCAGTTCCAAAATAATTCCAAAGATTTTCTCGCACTATAGCTAAAATATTTTCACCTTTTTCCAGATTTATTTTTTTGTTCAATGACATAAAAACAAAATCTATGATTCTTTTAATATTTTTTTAACAACCTCTCTATCGTCCCAAGGGATTCTACGACCATTGGCAACCATGATACATGGTTCGGTGCCTTTTGCTGTCACAGCCACAATATCACCGGTTCGGGCCAATTTAAGGGCTTTTTTTATAGCTTCAAAACGATCTACTATTATAAATAAATTTTCACCATCTTTTTTTCCCGATTTTCTAACGCCAAGAGCTATCATTTCGGCGATTTCTTTCGGGTCTTCATCAAAGCAATTAACATCGGTAATCACCACTTGATCACACAATTTACCGGCTATTTCTCCCATAGCAAATCTTTTTCCTTTGTCTCGCCCTCCTCCATCACTGCCGATAACTCCGATAATTTTATTTTCTCCAGCCATATTTCGTAGAGTTTCAAATAATGCCGTCAAACTCATAATTTCATGAGCGTAATCGACAACTACTTTGAAATTTTGACCTTCTTCTATAAATTCCATTCTGCCCTCCACTTTTATTACCTTGGAGATTCCTTCCGATATTTTGTTTTCGGAAATTCCCAAAACTTTCCCTACAGCAATAGCAGCCAAAGCGTTATAAACATTGAAAACTCCGGCTAAATTTAAAATATAAGGATTGTTGGCTATTTCAAAAACCGTCTTTTCCTTATCAGACATTATCAATCGCGCGCATAAAAAATCATTTTTATCCAAAAGATATTGATCATTATATCCATAACCGATTTTTTTATCAGCTTCAAATTGTAGAAAATATTTTGCATTTTCGTCATCAGTGTTAACAATGATGGTTTTTTGTATTTTTTTCCCGCCTATAGATTTAATCGCTGAATTTTTCAATCCAGCAAAAATCTTTCCTTTATCCGCTCGAAGGTTTTCAAACCCACCATGACGTTCTTGGTGTTCAGTACCCAAATTGGTAAAAACGCAAATATCATAATGCAAACCGAAATGACGATATTGCAAAATTCCTTCCGAAGAAGTTTCTATCACCGCATATCGACAACCGTTTTTGAGCATTACGGCCATCATTTTGTGAATTTCTCCTTTTCCAAGCATGGTCATTTTCCTATCATTTAACCAACGACGATTTCCATCTTGAAACTCAACTGTCGACATAACCCCCACTTTTTCTCCGGTTTGTTCCAAAACCGTAGCTATCAAACGACAAGTGGTGGATTTTCCTTTTGTCCCGGTAACACCGATAACGATCATTTTCCTTCCCGGACGACCGTAAAACCAATAATAAAAAATCGAAATAAAAAAATGATAAATTTTTTTTAGTTGATTCATAGCCGGCTTTATTCAAATTTTAAACTGACTTCATATACAACTTGTTGTAAACGATTGAGCGATTGTTTGGCTTGGTCGAATTTTTGTCTATTATATCCGGTCAAATTCATATCCACCAATTCATTGATTATTTCTTCGGCAGCGGAATAACAACGTTTTACTTCGGTAAAATTTCTTTCTGTAGCCGCTTTTATGGCAAAACGTAAAATTTCACCCGGTACATCGCATAATCCTCCAATATAAATATCCGAGTCAATTTTCAAATCTTTGATTTTGGTCAAGCTTTTATTTTCTACAAAAGACATAAATAACGATGCTTCGACAAACTCTTCCAAAGCAGCCTTAAAAGAACCCTCATCAAACAAATCAGCGGTAGCTTTAAATTTTTTATTCAACTCCATTAATATTTTTTTGGCTTCGCTAAGCGTTTTTTTAGCTTCATTCAAAGAACCGGCTTGTAAAGAAAAAATGGTTTTTTTAGATAAAAACTGAGCATCTCCAGCAAATTTTATAACATCGCGTCTTTTTTGAGCATAATTTAAAAGCTCTTTTCTGACTTCTTGAAAAAATTTTTTATCTAACATATAATATGACAAAAATTAATTTATCCACTGTTTTTTGAGCAGGGACTTGATTTTTTTCTGAATTTAGTATATCATAATGAGCGTTATTTTGTCTAATCAAAGCCAAAGACAAAATCGCAATAAAAATGGGCCGGTAGCCCCTCACCTATGCCTTTATGTTTTATATCTATCTTATAAAAAGTAAAGTAGATGAGAGTACCTATATCGGCTATACAAATGATCTAAAAAGACGCTTGGTTGAACACAACAAAAGACTGAACAAGTCTACCAAGAACAAAGCGCCTTTTGAGCTCGTTTATTACGAAGCTTACAAAGAAATGGCTGACGCAAAACATAGAGAATTTAATTTGAAACGTTTTGCCAAAGCTTTTCAACAATTGAAACTACGCCTTAAGAACAGTCTAAAGGCATAGGTGAGGGGCCGGTAGCTCAGCTGGTAGAGCAATTCCCTTTTAAGGAAGAGGTCCCGGGTTCGAATCCCGGCCGGCCTACCAAAAACACATTATTTTGCAAGAGATGATGTTGTTTTTTTGAGAAAAACACACAGGGTGTTTTCATACAACAGTTCTTTAACACAGGAGGAAAAAAATGACGACGAAGAAAAAACCGATCGCAGAACTCGAGAGTTACGCACAAGAAATCGCGGAAAAAATAACCACGATGAAACAACAATCACTGTTTCTCTCGAGAGGAGACGAATTCGACAAAATGGCCTCTTTTATCAAAGAAGCCAGCAGTATTATCGAATCTTTCTCCGGTAAAATGCGCGCGGTGGAAAAAAGCGGTGAAATAGGCCTCATCGCTAAATTTTCAGGTCTACTTCACGACCTTAACTATCTTTCCGATAACATGTCGGAAGTGATGAGTAAAAAGAAAATGAGGCGGAACAAAAATATAGTTCCCCAAATGGCCGCTGTTTCTTCTTAAACCCGTCCGCCATGCGGACTATGGACCCGATTTCGGGTCCTTTTTTTTGCCATTTTTAAAATTCTTGCTATACTTATAAAAACCTACATTTCAATTATGAAAGTCTCTTATTTAACTTTTGGTTGTAAACTCAATCAAGCCGAAACCGATTCCTTACGAAGAGAATTGGAAATTTTGGGTTATCAAACTGAAAAATTCGCCACTAATGAAGATATTTGTATCATTCGCGCTTGCGGAGTAACTTGTGGCGCCTCACAAACAACTCGCGAATTTATTCGTCGTGCTAAACGCAACGGAGTTTATGTGATTGTCGCCGGATGTTTGGAAAACAAACAATTGAAAGAAATCGATTTTATCGGTCAAACAAACGACCTAATAAAAGAACATCTACTGGAAAATTTTGATCCGGGACAAAAACCTTCCAATTCCAAAAATATTTTTACTGACAAAACTCGCGCTTTTGTCAAAATCCAAACCGGTTGTAATTTTCAATGTTCTTATTGCATTATTCCTTCGTTTCGCGGAAAATCAGTTAGTCGTAAAACAACAGATATTATTTCCGAATTAAAAACTTTAGAAAAAGAAGGATATCAAGAGGTGGTTTTAACCGGTGTAAATATTTGCCAATATAAAGACGGAAAAACAAAATTAGCGGATCTATTAACAAAAATTTTAAAAGAAACTTCTATCCCCCGTTTTCGTTTGGGTTCTTTGGATCCGCGTTTAATAGACGATAAGTTGATTAAAATCTACAAAAATCAACGTTTATTACCTCATTGGCATTTGTCTTTACAATCAGGATCTGACAATGTCTTGAAAGCCATGCATCGCGGATATACCGCCAAACAATATGCCAAAATAGTCGAGAAAGTTCGCGCTTTGATTCCCGGTTTTTCTTTTACCACGGATATAATCGTCGGTTTTCCCGGAGAAACAGAAAAAAACTTTCAAGAAACTTTGGATTTTGTAGAGAAAATTCAATTTACAAAAGTACATGTTTTTCCTTTTTCTCCCCGACCCGGAACTCCGGCCGAACAAATGAAGCCCTTGGTTCAAGATAAGATAAAAACCGACAGAGTTAAAATTCTAACTCTTCATGCTCGTAAAGTCGCCGAAAAATTCGTTTCGAATTTTTTTGGTCAAACAAAAAAAATTCTTTTTGAACAAAAAAAATCGGGCTGGTGGTACGGTTACTCGCCCGAATATTACAAAACAAAATTAAAATCTTCCAAAATTCTTCACAATAAGATAATAAGTGTGAAAATAACCGAAAAAAATACACTTATCGACTAGCAGCTATTTCATCTATCAGAGATATTATTTTATCTTTCCTGGTTATAGGCAAAACAGTATGAAGACGTTCGCCTAATTTTTCTCGTTTTTCTTTGCTTTCCACTAACTCTTGTACTGATTTTCCAAGTTTTAAACCATTATCCCAAATTTCGTTCATCAAGATAACGGCGTTTTTCTGAGCCAAATATAAAGCGTTTTCCAATTGATGCGAATCGGAAATAGGCAAAAGAATCGCGGCTTTGGAGAGTAAGGCCAATTCGGTAATAGTGCCAAATCCGGCGCGACTGACCACTACATCGGAAGCAGCGTAAGCATATTTCATTTCTTCATCAAAAAAACGAAACATTTGATAATTAGGGAAAAATTGAACTGCTTTTTCAGCCATTTCAGTCGGACGTTCTTTGCCGACAAGATGAATCACGTGCCAACTTTTCGGCCAATGATTCAAAGCTTCTAAAATCATTTTATTTACTTTGAAAGAGCCTGTTCCTCCGCCTAAAGCGAAAATAACCGGTTCGTTGTCTTTTATCCCGAGTTTCATTTTGGCTAATTCTTTATTTTCAAACTCCAAATCTCTAGCCGGATTCCCTATCCATTCCGATTTAACAATGGGAAAATATTGCAAGCTTTCATTTATAGCCACAGTGACTTTGGTGGCCGTATAACTCATAAGTCTGTTAGCCAAACCGGGTCTGACATCTTGTTGATGAACCCAAGAAGGAATCCCTAAAACACTTCCGGCAAAATGCAAAGGAACACTGACAAAACCTCCGGCGGAAATCAAAATATCCGGTTTTTCTTTGACTAAAAAATAAAAAGAGTGAAAAAAAATAAACACGAATTTTATCAGATCGTGAATATTTTTTAACGAAAAATAACGTCGCCATTTCGCTGTAAATATGGCTTTGTATTTTATTCCTCTTTTTTCAATCATTTCGCGTTCCGGCCCTTTACGCGTACCTACCCAAATAAATTCCGTATTCGGATATTTTTCTTTATAAGTTTCATAAACCGCCAAAAGAGGAACCACCGGACCCAATGTACCGCCGCCGGACAAAACGATTTTCATATATTAGCTATATGTAATTAGTAATCTCTCAATTTACCTACGATATTCATGCTTTTTATTTTTTCCAAAGCCTTGGCTTCTATCTGACGAATGCGTTCGCGAGTCACACCAAATTCTTGACCTACTTCTTCCAAAGTATGAGTTACCCCGTCACTAAGCCCGAAACGCATCTCCAAAATTTTCTGTTCACGAGGCGCCAAATCTTTGATGGCGTTTTTCACATAATCACGTAAAATTTGCAGACCAGCGGCTCTGTCCGGAGAAATGTTTTTGACATCTTCGATAAAATCTTGCAAAGAGGAATTATCGTCATCGTCGCCGACGGAAACTTCCAAAGAAACTGTATCTTGAGAAATTTTGATAATGTGATTGATTTTTTCCACTTCTTCACCCATTTCCGCAGCCAATTCTTCGGCTGTAGGATCGCGACCTAAATCTTGCAATAAACGACGTTGAACTTGTTGGAAACGATTGATGGTTTCTACCATATGCACCGGAATACGAATAGTGCGAGACTGATCGGCTAAAGCACGCGTGATAGCTTGACGAATCCACCAAGTGGCATAAGTGGAAAATTTATAACCTTTACGATGATCGAATTTTTTTACCGCTCTAAACAAACCAATATTTCCTTCTTGAATCAAATCCAGAAGCGACAATGTTTTTCCTACAAACTTTTTGGCGATAGATACCACCAAACGAAGATTGGCTTCTATCAATTTTCTTTCCGCCGCTTTATCCCCTTTTTCTTTGCGTTTAGCCAAAGAAACTTCTTCTTCAGTGGTTAACAAAGGAATTTTGCCTATTTCTCTCAAATACATTTGAATGGAATCTGCGGAAATTTGCCCCAAATCAAAAGGTGTCGCCATATCCGGTTGTTCGCCTTGAAATTCTTTCAAAATTTCTTTATGCGATTCTCGATTACCCAATAAACCTGTTTCATTTTCTACAAAAGAAAGCCCGTTCTTTTCCATTAAATCCAAAAATCCTTCATACAAATCCAAATACCTTTCCGGTCTGGAGAAAATCGTGTTTAATTCGACTTCGGTTATAAAACCACGGCTGCGACCCTTGTTTATCAAACCCCAAACCCTCTCTTCGCTTGGCTCTTGTACTTCTTCCAAAGCAAATATCGGTTTATTTTTTATTTTACCTTTTTTGAGAGGTTTCAAAACTTTTTGTTTTTTGGAAAAAGTTTTTGTTTTTTTTGCGACAATTTTTTTGTTTGCGGATTTTTTATTTTTTACCGTCAGTTTTTTTGCTTTTACAACCTTTTTTTTCAAAACTTTTTTCTTGAATATTTTAACGGCGATTTTTTTGATTTTTTTCGCTTTTTTTTGTTTTGTTCCGGCTTTTTTCATAATTTCTTTTAAATTTTAATTTTGTTTAATTCGGAAAACTCTCTAAAATATTTTTCCATCGCTTCACTGTCGTTTTTCTCTTGAGCTTCGTTTAACAAAAGTTTTATTTTTTCTCTTTCGTTCTTAACCCATTCTTTGAAAATTTCATCGAAAGTTTTCAAAAACTCCTCTTTAAGTTCTTTGATATCTTTTTCTCCAAAATCGTTTTCCCCTTTCATCAACAACAACTCGATGGTTTCTCTTTCGTTATTTTGCATGACCGCCGACATTATCGTTTCTTTGCCAAAATCGGCTTTATTATTATAACTGTTTACGATAATTTCGTAAAGCTTCCGAAATTCCGGAAAACCAAAAAAATCAGACTTCATTTTATCTTTGATATCAACCAAAAAACCGGGTTTTATCATCAAAATAGCCAATAATTGTTCTTCTAAAGATTTGCTACGATTATTAAATAACTCCGAAATATTTTTTTCCGTCGTATTGAGTTTATTGTCGGATTTTTGTTTAGAATTTTTTGCTTTATCGAAACTTCTCATTGTTTGACGCAATAATTCCGTTTGTATACTAAATTTGTCAGCCATTTTTTGCAACCAATAATCTTGTTCTATCTTTTCCGGGATTTTATTTATTTGTTCCAATAATTCTCCGGCAGCCTTTCTCTTTTCTTCCGGCTTTTGTAAAGAATATTTCTCCAAAACTCTTTCAAAAAACCATTCCATAATGAGTTTGGATTTTTCCACGGCTTCAAACCAAATTTCCGGATTTTTTTTGAGACATTCATCAGCATCTTTGCCGGCCCCTTTAGGTATTTGAATAACTTTTACATTCATACCTTGAGTTATAGCCGTGTCTATTCCGCGTTTGGCGGCATTTTCTCCGGCGCTGTCAGCATCAAAAGCCATTGCTAAATTTTTGGTAAATCTTTTTATCAAAACGATTTGTTCTTCGGTCAAAGCCGTGCCCGAAGCCGCTATAACATTTTTCATACCTGCTTGATGACAAGCTACCACATCCATTTGCCCTTCTACCAACACGGCTAAATCTTTACTTTTTATTTCTTGTTTTGCTTTATTTAAACCGTATAAAACCCTGGATTTATCATAAATCTCCGTTTGCGGAGTATTAACGTATTTTCCGCCGGAATTTTCAGTTTCCACCAAAACCCTACCGGTAAATCCCACTATATTTCCATGCACATCGGATAACGGAAACATTATTCTACCTCGAAAACGATCAAAATACCCTCTATTATTTTCTTTTTTCAAAGACAATCCCGCAGCTATCAAATCATCAATATTAAAACCTCTTTTTAACAAATATTGCGTCAATAAATCCCACTGATCGGGAATAAAACCTATTTGCCAATTTTCTATCATTTCTTTGGAAACACCCCTTTTTTCCAGATATTCTCTGGCGGATTTTGCCGGAGTCATTTCCAATAAAAATCTGTAAAAAAAATTAGCCGCTTTGGAATTTATTTCAAACAAACGATTTTTTTTATCTTTATTTACTTCCGCGGCAAAACTTTGGGTTAATTTTACACCAGCTTTATCAGCCAATATTTTCAGCGCTTCGGGAAAACTGATACCTTCTATCTCTTGCAAAAAAGAAAAAATATCGCCTCCTTTTCCGCAACCAAAACAATGCCAAATTTGTTTTTCCGGCGAAATCATAAAAGAAGGAGTTTTTTCATGATGAAAAGGACAGTTGGCTTTCCAATAAGCCCCGGCCTTTTTCATCGGCAAATATTCCTCAATCAGTTGCTTTACATCTATTTTGTCCTTTATAGTTTGGACGTCAGACATAAATAAAATTCGAACAATACAAATTAACATCCGAATTCCCCAAGCTGGCGAATAGTGGATTCGGATTATGTTTTAACTATCGCAGATTTAAGCCAAAAAGTCAATTATCCATCTATTCCTTTCTGAGCGCTTCAATAGGATTTAAATTAGCCGCTTTTTTGGCCGGGTAAATACCAAAAATCAAACCTATCACCGCTGAAAAACCCACTGCTAAAATAATAGAAGAAAACGGAACCGCATATACCCAAACAAAATTATAAGATACGGCAACCAAATAAATAATCAAGGCTAGAATAGCTCCGAGAATTATACCAAAAAATCCACCGAACAGGGTAAGGAGAACTGCTTCTGTCAAAAATTGCCAAAGCACATCGCGATTTTTGGCGCCTATGGCTTTACGCAAACCTATTTCAAAAGTTCTTTCCGTAACCGAAACATACATAATATTCATAATTCCAACCCCTCCGACCAAAAGCGAAACACAAACCAATGCCACCAAAAGAAAAGTTAGTCCGTCAACTACATTACTTAACATATTAGCCGCTTCTTCCATAGTATTCACCGCAAAATCATCCTTGTTTGGATCGGTTATATCGTGATTTTCTCGTATTATTTCTTCTAATTCTGAAACTGTTTGTTTTATTTCATCTCTATTACGCGCTTTAGCTACGATTTGTTGCATATAATCAATGCCCAAAATTCTCTTTTGCATTGTTTTGGTAGGTAACACTACCATTTTATCCATATCCATGCCAAAAACCGCACCGCGTTTAACAGCAACACCGACAACCCTAAAAGGTTTACCTTTGATATAAATTGTCTTACCGACCGGATCATCTTCTCCGAACAACAAATCTTTCATCGTGTAACCGAGCACAGCCACTTGCGCCAGAGAATCTTCTTCGTCTTTAGTAAAAAGACGACCTGAGGCTAATTCAAATTTTTCCACTTCTTGCAAATTATATCCTTCCCCCATCAATAAACTGGTTTTACTTTCATTTTGATATTTAACTATGGCTTGCCCCATTACCATTCCATAGGCAGCGTCAATATTGGGATGTTTTTGTACATCTTCCAAATCTCGTTCCTTGAGAGTGGTGATAGTAATGCCAGTCGCCTGTCCCATGGCATTTTCATTTGAAGTTTTTTTAGTTGAAGGAATTTTGACTTCCACAGTCATGGTATTTGGCGAATAAACTTCCAATTGACTCATAACCATTTTATTCAAACCTTTACCGGCCGCCATTATGGCGATTACTACCGCAATCCCGATACTAACTCCGAGGATAGTCAAAATAGTTCGCGTTTTTTGCGCCAAAAGAGCTCTAATAGCCAGATGTAAAGAAGTTTTATTCATATCTCAACGCTTCTATAGGATTTAATCTACTGGCTTTTCTAGCTGGAATAATTCCAAAAACAAGACCAACTCCGACTGAGACAAAACACCCCAAAAATACGGATGAGACGGAAACGGCAAAATCCCAATCATAACCCATGCCTTGAGCTACCTTAGCCACTATAAAAGAGATCAAAATACCCAAAATTATACCTATCAAACCGCCGATAGATGTAATCATTACCGATTCTATCAAAAATTGTACGATAATGTTTTTGTTTTTTGCGCCAACCGCTTTACGCAAACCTATTTCTCTGGTTCTTTCTTGAACAGCTGCCAACATTATATTCATAATCCCCACTCCTCCAACAACCAAAGCTATAGCCGCCACCGCTACTAAAAACATTTTCAAAGCATTGGTAATGGAAGTTATGGCTTCCAATCCTTGAGCCATGGAACGAATACTAAAATCGTCATTTTCCGGATTATCTATATTGTGTCTTTCACGTAACAATACTTTGGCTTGTTCTACAGCATTATCCACATTTTTTGCATCATCAACTTTTAATCTGGCAAAACTAACATGATCAATTCCGAGTAATAATTTTTGTGCCGTAGTCAAAGGCACAAAAATTTGATCGTCTTGATTTTGCATTCCGGAAGTTCCTCGTTTAATCATCACACCTATAATATTAAAATAAGTTTTTTTAATTTTTATCTGTTGACCTATGGGATTTTGATCCAAAAAAAGATCTTTGGCGACTTCATAACCCAATATAGCAACCCGCGCATTACCTTTTTCTTCATCTTCAGTAAAAAATCTGCCTATTTCAACTTTTGTATCTTCAACATCAATATAAGAATAATTTACACCGGTAAAATTCGTATCTGTTTGTTGATCTCCCCAAGTTACCGTATCTGTACCTTTAACATATCCGCTAACAGCGGTAAAATAAGGAATTTCTTTTACCAAAGCTTTGAGATCATCATCTTTGAGGGTTGTAATTACCACACCCATTACCGAAGCTGGAGGTCCTTTTTCATCAGCTTTACCGGGTAAGATACCGACTAAATTTGAACCCATGCTTTTTACTTGATTCAAAATCAAACTTTGAGCTCCGGCTCCAACTGACATCACAATAATTACCGCCATAACACCGATAATGATTCCGAGCATGGTCAAAAATGACCGGATTTTGTTCCGGCCGATGACGTGCCAAATACTATGAATATTTTCCAAAATGTTCATATTTTATTTTATGAGCTCGTTGGATGTTTGAGCAAACTGACGATTAACCACTTTTTCATCGCTTTCTATCACTCCGTCTTTAATACGCAAAATTCTTTTGGCGTGTTCGGCCGTGTATCTTTCATGAGTAACCAAAATTATGGTTTTACCTTCTTCATTGAGCGATTGTAAAATCTTCATAACTTGAAGCCCGGATTTACTATCCAAATTCCCCGTTGGTTCATCGGCAAAAATAACCGACGGATCATTTACCAAAGCGCGCGCAATCGCCACTCTTTGTTTTTCTCCACCAGATAATTGATTGGTAAAATAATTTAAACGATGATCCAACCCCACATTAATCAGAGCTTGTTTTGCTTTATAAATACGAATATTATTATTACTTACCCCATCATAAAGAAGCGGTAACATAACATTTTCAAGCACTGTTGTACGCGGTAAAAGATTGAAAGCTTGAAAAATAAAACCGACTTCTTTGCTGCGCATTTGTGCTAACTGATCATCATTAAATTCACTTACATCTTTTCCTTTAAAAAGATATTTTCCACAAGAAATTTTATCCAAAAAACTCAAAATGTGCATCAACGTGGATTTTCCCGAACCAGAAGGACCCATTATAGCCACAAATTCTCCTTCTTCAATTTTAAAATTTAAATCATGAAGCACCGGGGTTTTTACTTCCTCGTTTACATATTCTTTGCATAAATCTTTTGCTTCTATAAGAGTCATACTATTTGGTAGAAATTATTATTTCTTCACCCTCGTTTAACCCTTCCAGAATTTCCACTTTACCGTCGTCGGCACGTAAACCGGTTTTAATTTTTTTATCAACTGCCTGGTTGTTTTGTAAGACTTTGACAAATTTATCTCCGTTGGTACGAATGGCTCGGGAAGGAATAGATAAAACATTTTCTCTTTTGTCGGTATTGAGAACAACATTGGCGGTCATACCTGATTTTATTTCTTTGTCAGTATCGTCAAGCGCCACTTTTATTTTGTAATAAACAACATCTTGAATAACAGTTGCTCCGTAATCTATATTGACCAATTTTCCAAAAATTTTGAAATCATCTCCATAGGCATCCAGAGTGATAACAGCCTGATCGTTTAATTTTATTTTTGATACGTCGGTTTCCGGAATATCAACCGTTATTTCAAAATGCGGAGTTAACAAATTAACCATTTTTTCGGAAGGCATGATTTGTTCACCTACTTTTTTATTTATTTTAGCCACTATACCGTCAATCGGCGCGCGAATGATAGCTTTCTCGCGATTTGCCTGCGCTTGATAAAGCATAGCTCTCAAAGCCGCCACATCAACTTCTCTGGGCGGATTAATCTTTGCATCCAAATTTGCTACAGCTTGATCATAAGCAGCTTGTTTTATATTTATATTATTAGCAACCGTAGCTTTGGCGGCATTCAGATCACCAACAGCTTTATCATAAGCCAATTTATAAGTGCTATAGCTATTTTTCGCGTTAAAAATATTTTGTTTCTGAGCAATAATACTGGAATAATTTGTACTAACTGAAGAGCGACTGCTTTCAATAGTAGTTTTTTTTGCGTCAAGCGATGTTTGTGTTAAATTCCCCGAGGGAGGTGTAACTTTCAAAACATCAGCAACCAAATTCAATAAAATATTCATATAAGTCAGAGCATTTTCAGTAGCATTCAACCCTTCGTCAATTTCCGAATAACCGCTATCGGTATTTAAAATTAAAGTCTTAGTTTTGGCCAAATCTATTTTTTCTTTAGTCAAAGAATATTGATCTTTGGCTTGAATAATTTTACTGTTATCCAAAGCCGACAACGAACTTTCGAAATCATCATTGGCTAATTTATTATCAACACCCAAAATATTATCAGCTTGCGTCAAAGCGCTGTCCAGGGCGCTACCCGCGGTTTTGATATAAGCCACAGCCGTATCATAAGCATTGTCCACCAAGGCGCTGCTATTTCCGCCTTCGGCCATTTTCAAATTGTTTTTTGCGGTTTCCAAAGCTATTTCCGCTTGAGTAATAGTGTTTCGTCCGTCCACAGAAGCTTGATCCAAAGCCGCTTTAGCAACAACTACGGCTGCCGTATAATATTTTTTATCTTCATCAGTCGCCCCGGCTAAACGTTGTTGTAAATTGGCACTAGCTTGAGCTACCGCCGCATTCAAATCATCAGCTTTGAGTTCCGCCAAAATTTGTCCGGATTTTACTTCTTCTCCTTCTTTAACTAAAATCTTTCCCACGGTTCCAGACATTTCAAAATTCATTTGTAAATCCGAAGAAGATTCTATTTTACCGGTAGCATCCACAGTTTGAACTAAATCGCCCCGTTGCACTTTTACCGTATCATAAATAGAAACTGCGGGAGCCTTCAAACGACCATAAACAACAAAAATCACAACCAATCCCACAATCAAAAGCGCATAGAATTTTTTTTGTTTTAAAAAAGACATACAAATTTTTAATTTAAAATATTATTTTATTTTTTCAAACCGAGTGTTATTTTTTTGAGTAAATCTTTCATGACAACTTCCGGCAATAAAACCAAATTTCCCAGGTGCTCCACAAACAAAAAACGATCACCAGGTTTAATCCTCAAAATATCACGTGCCTCTTTCGGTATCACTATTTGTCCGCGTTCGCCTATTATCCCGGAACCGCAAATATTGCCAAACGGTATTTTATTTGTTTTTGTCATATATTTTTTTAATAAGTATGATAAATCATATTTATCATACTTGATTTTAAAAAAACAGTCAATTGTTTTATTCTCCTTTTTCAAAATCTTTTGCCTCCTTGAGAAAATCTTCTTTTATTTTTTCAAAATATTTTTTCGATTCTTCGTAATTATTGCCAATTTTACCGTCCAAGATGGCTTCTTCAATCGCCTTTTTGATTTTTCCAACGGTCGGACCGGGTTTGAGATGGCATACTTCCATGATTTCTTCTCCTCTTATCGGAGACTGGAAAGCTCGCATTTTATCAATTTCCAAAACTTCGGCGATACGTTTTTCCAAATTATCATAATTTTTTAATCGTTGTTCTTTTTTATTGGGATTGCCGGTGGTTATATCGCAACGTCCCAAGATTAAAAGATCGGATAATTCTTCTCCCAAACTTACTATCAGACGACGTACTGCCGAATCCGTAACTTCTTCATCCATCAAAGCTATGGGATGTTGATGCCAACGCACCAATTTGGTAGCATATTTCGTTTCTTCTTTGGACATTTTCAATCGACGACAAATATCATGGGTCATTTTTCTACCCAAATGTTCGTGTTGGTTGAAAGTCCAACCTGTTTTGGCGACAAATTTTTTGGTGCCCGGTTTACCGATATCGTGAAGCAAAGCGGCAAAACGCAAAATCGTTTTTTCCGAATACAACGCTACATTATCTACTACTTTCAAAGTATGAATAAAATTATTTTTGTGTTGATGACCGAATATTTCTTCCACTCCATCGAGTTTACTGACTTCCGGTAAAACAATATCCAATAATCCGGTATGAAACATCAACATCAAACCGACAGACGGTTGTTTGGTGGATAAAAGTTTAAAAAGTTCCTCTCTGATTCTTTCCGCGGAAATTATTTCCAAACGACGACGATTCTTATGAATCGACTCCAAAACTTTTTTATCAATGGAAAAATTCAATTGCGAGGCAAATCTGACGGCGCGCAACATACGCAACGGATCTTCACTGAATGTTTTATCCGGATCAAGAGGGGTTATAAGAATTTTTTCTTCCAAATGTTTTTGCCCTTGAAAAGGATCTATAACTTTCTTTTTCAAAATAGCTTTTGATTTTGTTTTGGAAAAAACATCAACCGGTAACGCCATGGCATTCACGGTAAAATCCCGACGCGATAAATCCGTTTCCAAAGTAGCGGGGAATACTTGCGGTTTACGAGATTTTTCCAAATAACTTTCAGTTCTGGCTCCGGCAAATTCCAATTCTATTTTATTTTCATCTTCGCCCAAAATATATCTGGCTGTATCAAAATCCGGAAATTCCACCAAACTACCGGCTTCTTTCATCTTTTTATCCAAAGCTTTGGCAAAAACCAATCCGCTACCGACTACGACAAAATCCAAGTCTTTTTTTTGAGGCATTTCAAGAAAAAGGTCGCGCACCGCGCCACCTACCAAAAAAATCGGGGTTTCTTCTTTTTTGGAAACCGCCAAAATCGCTTTTATCGCTTTGTTATTCCAATCCATAAATTAAATTTTCTTGGCTTGCCCCAAATAGGTAGCAGCCGCTTCTTTGGAAATAAAATCTTTTTCTACGAAATTTTCTAAAACTTTTTCCATGGTGATCATCCCGTCTTTGACGCCGGTTTGAATTGCGGATTTGATCTGATTGATATTATTTTCTTTGATAAGATTGGCCACAGCCGGAGTATTTACCAAAACTTCTCGTACTGCAATACGACCACCGTCTTTTTTCGGTAACAAATGCTGAGCCACTACACCGCGCAAAACGGAAGAAAGTTGAATCAAAATTTGTTTTTGTTTGCTACCTTCGAAAACATCCACTATTCTTTCCACCGCTTCAGCCGCGCTGCTGGTATGTAAAGTGGAAAAAACCAAATGTCCGGTTTCTGCGGCAGTCAACACGGTGGAGATGGTTTCCGGATCACGCATCTCACCGACAAAAATAATATCCGGATCTTGACGCAAAACATATTTGAGAGCGCTGGCAAAACTTTTTGTATCTACTCCGACTTCACGTTGCTCAATCAAACTTTTTTTATCTTTAAAAACAAATTCTATAGGATCTTCAATGGTAACAATGTGTGCTTTTTTGGTTTTATTGATTTCTTCTATCAACGAAGCGATAGTGGTTGATTTTCCACAACCTGTCGGACCGGTTACCAAAACCAAACCGTCATTAAGCTCGGCAAATTTCAAAATACTTTCTTCAAAATTCAATTCCGCCGGAGTTGGCACATCGCTCGGAATAATTCTGGCGGATAAACCGACTTTTCTGTCCTGACGATGTAAATTGATACGAAAACGAACACCTTCTATTTCATATCCGATATCTAAATCACTTTCTTCCAAAAATCTTCTTTTTTGCTCATTGGTTAAAATTATAGAAAGTACTTCTTCCAATTCATCATTATCAATTTTGGTATCGGAAATTTCCACTAACTCCCCATCAATTCGAAGCATTGGCAATTCCTCGCCAACCAAGTGAATATCCGAAGCTTTTTTTACTATCCCTTCCTTAAAAATTTTCTGTAAATTTATCATAAAAAATATTTGAAATTACCAAAAATAAAGCTTTAAAAGCTTGCACTTATTATACCACTTTCGTCACCTCTTGAAAAGAGTGTAAAACTGTGTTAGAATAATCCGGAACTTACAAATTCAAACACTTTTTAAAACAGGTAATGTCGGGGTACCCGTCTGCCACGGCTTCGCCATAGGCATGCCGGGCAGGTGGCCTAATTGGCTACCCGCCCGACTGAACGATGTCAGTCGTTCGGGCGGGTGGCGCACTTCTTATAAAATTTAATAATTTCAAATGGGTAATGTCGGGGTATGGCCTAATTGGCTACCCGCCCGACTGAACGATGTCAGTCGTTCGGGCGGGTGGCGCACTTCTTATAAAATTTAATAATTTCAAATGGGTAATGTCGGGGTATGGCCTAATTGGCTATGGCGCACGCTTCGGGTGCGTGAGGTTCCGAGTTCGAGTCTCGGTACCCCGACATTGCCCATTTTTTAAAATAACGGGCTATAGCGAAGTTGGCTATCGCGCATCCATGGGGTGGATGAGACCGTGAGTTCAAGTCTCACTAGCCCGACAACTTAAAAAATCGCTAACTTTAGCGGTTTTTTATTTTATACACATTATCTATCTTGACAAAAGTTCCAAAATATGTTATATTTAATCGTCGCTAAATTGAACAAAATGGGCAAAAGTCCCTGAGTTCTAACCAGCGGGTTTTAAAAACAACGCTCTTTCCAACCACAACGTCGAAGCGCAAGAAGCGCAGGAGGTTAGGATGATAATCATCCGTGCTGGCCCGTAAATTTTGTTGAACTACAACGAGATCTACTTCAAAAACAGCGATCAACCTTCTTTTCAAGAGCCATTCGGTCCCCGACCAACAGGCCTCGCGACTGCAAAAACGCGGTCGGCGCTCATCCGCCCGGTTAATTCCGGGACAACAGTAGCGCCATCGGCCACTTCGGGTGGACCTCACGGCATACGGCGGCCGGACTATCTCCCTAAATGAGCTATGACCCAAAGCATGGGTTGAGCTTCCGAAAATCGGGAGGATATCAAAGTCCGGTCCGCCGGCAAAAAATCGCGGATAAACCGACACTTTTTTTTACAAAGTCGGTGATCTCCGCGCGCAACGATTGGTGGTCTCTAACGGATTCCGGGCCACCCGTGGCTTCATCTGCCGCGTAAAAGTGAATTCGACGTTTGCCCCTTACCCCGGTCTGCGATAAGCACTCAGTGCTGATTCGCGACCGGGGTCGTTTTTTTTATAAAAAGTCAAAAAGTATTATTGACAAAAAAAATAAAAGTAGTAAAATCTTGTGCATTGTCATCCGGCGATGTGGTAACTTGGAGAAGAGATTCTGATATGCCTCCGAGAAAAGTTGTAAAAGGGACAATCTTACTCCACAGCAAACTGTGATGACAACAGAATATCGCAAAGGGATTTCACCGTGCATTCGTTCTTTGTCTGGTATTAAGAAAATCCTAACCGTTACAAACCGTAACGGTTCAAAGCGAATTCTGACCTTACCTGGTCGCATATAAATTTTAGCTTCCGCCTCGCGGTAGTTAGAATCGCGACCAGGTCTTTTTTTACAAAAAAATAATGAATATTAAATAACCTTTACAAAACTGTCGCACACTCTTATAATTAACTCCTATGAAAACAAAACAAGCCAAAAAACCTATTTTGCTCGCCCCAGTTAGGGATGAAATATCTTTTACCGCCGCTATTGATGCCGGAGCTGATGCGGTTTATTTTGGTATCGGCGAATTAAACATGCGCTTGAGTTCAAAAGGAATAAATCTAAAACAACTCCCCCGCTTTGTTAAAAAAGCTCATCAAAAAAATGTTTTGGTCTATATCACCCTCAATGTCATCATTTACGAAAATGAACTAAAAAAATTGGAACAAATTTTAAAACAAATCAAAAAATCAGGAGCAGACGCGGTGATAGTTTCCGATTTTGCCGCTATTACTCTTTGCCAAAAATTCAAAATTCCTTTTCATCTTTCCACTCAAGTCAATATTAGTAATAGCTCTGAGGTTAAATTTTTTGAACGTCTTGGCGCCAAAGCTGTAGTCCTCGCACGCGAATGCACACTGCCTCAAATCAAAGAAATAAAAAAGAAAAGTAAAATTAAAATAGAAATTTTTATCCATGGCGCGATGTGTGTTTCCGTATCCGGACGTTGCTATATGTCGGAATTTACTTCTTGTAAATCCGCCAATCGTGGGGAGTGCATGCAACCCTGCCGTCGCGAGTATGAAATCCGCGACACTCAAACCGGTGACGAACTCGTGATAGGAAAAGGTTTTGTCATGAGCCCGAAAGATTTATGCACTTTGCAAATTTTGGACAAAGTTATCGCCACTGGTGTAGATATTTTGAAAATAGAAGGCCGTAGCCGATCTCCTGAATATATCAAAACTGTAGTTAGTGCTTATCGCACCGCTATAGATGCAATTGCAAATAAAAAATATTCTTCTAAACTTGCCGATGAATTGGTAAAACAAGTTTCAGAGGTGTATAATCGCGGATTTTCTACCGGATTTTTATTCGGCGTGCCGGGAAGCGAAGGTTGGGCGAAAATTTCCGGTACAGCCGCTAAAATAAAAAAAGAACGCCTCGGCTATGTGCGTAATTATTATCGTCAAAGTAAAATCGGAGAAATATATATTGAGGCCAATCCGGTAAAAGCCGGCGACAAAATCCAGATAGAAGGACCGACCACTGGAGTAATTGATTTTATTTTGCCGGAATTTTGGGTAAATGATAAACCAACGACCAGCGCTAAACTAAAAGATATTATTACTTTCAAATCACCTCTTGGATTTAGGAGAAATGATAAAGCCTACATTATCAAGAAAATTTAAATTCTAAAAAACCGCTCTTAACGAGCGGTTTTTTGTTATGCTATTTTTACTTGAGAAAAAGGTTGTCTGTGACCGTAAACTTTATGGTATCTGACTTTTCTCTTGAATTTTTCCACGCGAATTTTTTTGGCGCGTCCTTGTTTTTCCACTACCGCTTCTACAGTAATCCCTAAATAAGGATTTCCGATTTTAACTTCGGAACCGTCGTCATTAGCGGTTAAAAGCACTTTATCAAAAGACACTTTTTCACCTTCTTTGGCGAGGAGTTTTTCAACTTTGATTTTATCACCGGTTTTAACTAAATATTGTTTACCGCCGGTTTCAATAACTGCGATCATATTTAAAAAAATTAATGTTTAAGCAACCCGAAAAGGGAAATTGTCAGAATTGCTTTATTTGTTTTTAAGTAGCGATATCTTAGCAAAAAAACGACTCTTTGTCAAGAACTATCTTTTAAATTCCACTTTATCTCCTATTTTTACCTCATATTTATCCAAAAAACCGGCTGGAAGCTCCAAAACCATATTGTTTTTAACTCTCCCCAAGTAAGGAGTTAACTCTCTTTCATTTTTACCCGGTTCCGGTTGTAAATTTTTGGCATAATCAACTATCTCATTTCCATCAAGCCAAATCATATCCAACGCAAAACGCATATTTCTCATTACCATCGGATGACGGGTATAATCGTTGAATATAAAAAGCATGCCGTTGTATTTTCCTAAATTATCTTTATTACTACACCCTTCATATTGACGCGCCGGGGTTTTGGCAACCAAAACTTTCAATTCTTGTCCCGCAATCGTCAAATCAATTTTCGGCCAATAGTATTTTTGATAAAAATATAAAAATAAACCGCAAATCAAAAAACCGACAATGATAACAATGTTCAGTTTATTTAATTTTTGTTCTTTATTTTCAGATTTATTAAAAAAAATAGACATATTTTAAATTCTAAGTTCTAATTTCTAAATCCTAAACAATATTGAATATTAAATAATAAATTAATCTTTAAATATAATTGAACCGAATATTTTCATAAGTTGTGTAGCTTCATCTGTTAAACTTCTTTGAACTTCTTCATCCAAGGTCGTTGATAATCTTAACCACAAAATAGATTCTTTTGCTTCCTTACGACATATTTTAATTCTCATCATAAAATCTTTTTGACTCAGTGATTCGCAAGCTTCAATATAATTTGCCGCCACTGAACCAGAAGATCTGATAAGTTGTTTGCCATATTCAATATTGGAAATAGTTCGAGGTAAACTTCTTACAAAGTCTCTTATATTTCTTGCAAAAAGAAAAGTTCTTTCTTCTAAATCATAGTTCGTTCTTTTTTGTTTTTGAGCTTCTATCATTTTGGATTGTTTAGAGATTAGAAATTAGGATTTAGAACTTTTAAGTTTTTTTCTTGCCAGCCAAAACCCAAGTGCTAACATTGCAACAGACAACATTCCTAAAACCAACAACTTCTGCCAACTTTGTAAAAATAATGTGGTGAAACCGAAAGCAAAGGCTATCACATAAAACAAAATTACACTTTGACGATGACCAAGTCCGGCATCTACCAATTGAAAATGCAAATGTCTTCTATCGCCTTTATAAATCGGTTGACCATGAATAAGTCGCATAAAAACAACTCTTATCAAATCTAAAATAGGAATCGCCATAACCAAAAGCGCGGTGGCTATTTTACCGCCGGCGATAACGGCCAAAACACCAAGTAAAAATCCAAGCAACAACGATCCTCCTTCACCCAAAAATATTTTCGCCGGATGAAAATTAAAAAATAAAAATCCAAGACAAGCTCCAGCCAAAATCAAAGATAAGACGACAGTTTCCGGTTGATAAAATTTTGCAGTACTGGAAAGAGAAGCTATCATCAAAGATCCTATAAAAACTATCCCCGTAGTCAGACCGTCCAAACCATCTAAGATTTTAGTAGTATACATCATACCCATCAACCAAAAAAAGACAACCAGATCGGCTAAAACAAATATATGACCATAACCAAATAAATCTAAACCAAAAATTTCCAAATTAATAATTCCACCGAAAGGATTGGTCACTTTTTGCAAATCAACTCCACCAAGCACGGCAACTGCTACAGCTAAACAAGTTATCAACAATCTTACTTTCGGCGATAAATTTTTTTTATCATCCAAAAAACCCAGACACATCAAAATAGAACTCCCTAAAAAAACACCGACAAATTCTCTTGGCTCTATGTGACGATGAAAAATATCAGTAAAAAAAGCCAAATAACCGACTACTGACCAAAAACTGGCAAAAATAGCAAAACCACCCAGAAGCGGAATCGCTTGAGTATGGAGTTTTCTTATACCTTCCGGTTTATCCACAATATCCAATTTTTTCGCCATTTTTAGCGTAAAAAATGTAAAAATAAGGGATAAAATAAAAGAAATTAAAAAATAGTGCATATAACGACTGAATTTTATCAAATTTTGGCTCTATTGACAAATACGTTTGTATTTAGTACAATATCCTAAATTCTAAATAAGAAAATTGCCTAAAACAAACTTAAGTTTTTAATAGGCAAAAAGCTCTAAGCTCTAAGCTCTAAGCTCTAAACAATAAAGGATCCGTTTAGAATTTAGAAATTAGGACTTAGGGTTTTAAAATTTAAATTTTAAATTTTAAGTTATGTCCCATAAGAAAGCCGGCGGTTCTACGCGGTTAGGTCGCGATAGTATAGCCAAACGTCTTGGAGTAAAAATTCATGATGGTCAACAAATAAAATCCGGAATGATTATTGTCAAACAAAGAGGAACCAAAATTCATCCTGGTACTAATGTTAAAAAAGGAACCGATGACACCTTATTTTCTACAGCCAACGGCGTAGTAAAATTTACCAACAAAAAACGCATGCGTTTTGATGGAAAATTAAAATCAGCAAAATACGCAAACGTTGTAACAAAATAAAAAAAATCCGCTCGAAAGAGCGGATTTTTTATTTTGATTTTATATCCCCCATTCTTTTTTCAATTCTTCAATCCCTTTTTCCAACGTAACCGTCGGCTCCCAACCGAGCAACTCTTTGGCTTTACTGTAATCAGCTTGAGTGAAACGAACATCGCCCGGACGTTCCGGAACAAAAACAGATTCACCACCAATCATCTTTACTAAATCATTTACCGAGTGCGGATTATTATTGCCGATATTTAGCACCTCGCCTTTACCAACATTACCGCTTTCCATCGCCAAAATATTTGCTTTAGCTACATCATCCACATGAGTATAGTCGCGATAATATTCGCCATCGCCACATATGGTCATAGGTTCACTGTTTTTGACCTGTTTGATGAATTTTCCGATAACTAAAGCATATGCCCCTTCCGGGTCAAAATAAGGACCATAAACGTTGAAATAACGCAAAGATACGAATTCTAACCCATAAAGCTCGGAAAAAATACGTCCGTAATTCTCACCAATAAATTTGTGGAGTGCATATGGACTAATCGGAACAGCTTTCATATCTTCTTTGGCTGGAAAAGTTTCTAGATTGCCATAAGCTGAAGATGAAGAAGAAAAGACTATTCTTTTGATTTTATTATCTCTGGCAGCTATCAAAACATTGAGTGTACCATTTACATTAACATCGTGAGTTAAGATAGGATTTTCCACGGAAAAAGTTACGCGCGGTAAAGCGGCAAGATGAAAAATACCGTCAAAACCTTCGGCACAGATAACATTCAACGCTTCCAAATTGCGAATATCCAAATCAATATACCTAGCTTTTTCTTGGATTCTTTCTTCTTTATATCCTCCGGCATAATTATCAACAACAACTACTTCATGACCTTTTTCCAAAAGCATTTTTACAATATTGGTACCGATAAAACCGGCGCCGCCGGTAACAAGATATTTTGACATAGTATTATATTAAATTTTTAATTTTTAATTTTCATTGAATTTTCAATTACCAATTTTCAATTTTTCAATCTAAAATCAAAAATCTAAAATTGGTTGTATACCTTTTCAATCTCGTTTACCATCTGCTCCAGTGAGAACTTTGTCGCTATATCCCGTCTTCCCTGTTCTCCCATTATCAATCGTAATTCCCTATCGCTGACCAATTTTAATATAGCATCACGAATTTGTCCAACTTCATTTTTTACCAGAATTCCATTTTGTTCATTCACTGCTTCACTTGTTCCTCCAACATCGCTAGTAATAACCGGCAAACCGTAAGACATAGCTTCTAAGATAGTATATGGAAAACCTTCCCATGAAGAAATAAAGACAAAAATATCCGCTTTTTCTAGTTCTTTCAGAGCTTCACTTTTTTCCAGAGCCCCTTTAAATTCTACCTTTATCTTTTTATCATTGGCAATTTTTTCCAATAAATATCTTTTTGGACCGTCGCCGATAATCGTAAATTTGATATTATTTTTTATCTCTTCCGGCAGTAAACTAATAGCTTCAATTGTTAACTCCGGTTTTTTTGGCTCCGCCAAGCGACCAACAAATATTATGCCAATTTTAGATTTTAGTCCGCCGCGGCGGATGATTTTAGATTGATTGATATCTGCCAACGATACGCCGTTGTAGATGACTTTAAATTTTTTTTCAGGCGCAAGGTTGTATTTTAAACCCAGTTGTTTTACAAACTCCGCCACGCAAATATAAGTATCAGTATAACGCGCGCATAATTTTTCCAACCACAAAACCGGATACTTTATCCACGGTTTCATTCCGATATTAAAACCCCAACCATGAGCGGTATAAATAGTTCTAATTTTTCCTTTAATTGCCAATCTTCCCAAAATCCCGGCCGATGAACTGTGACAATGTACAATGTCCGGCTTGAATTCACCGGCAAATTTTCTGATTTCTTTAATCGCATTAAACAACCTTCTCGGGCACGGTTTATTGGAAAAGTATCTATTTTCCACAAATCTTACCCCCATTTTATCACATTCTGTTTTTAACCAACCGTTTCCACTACTCATCACTACAATTTCATTTTCTTTGTTTTTGAAATAATTACAAAGATCAACCACATGTGTTTGGGCTCCTCCAGCTTCTGATTTGGTGATGAGATAAAGGATTTTCATTTTTACTACATTATGAACGGTGAACCAACTGCTATTATTTTATAACCGTTTTTTACTAAATTTTCATATTCATGTTGTAACATTCTGCGCCCGTCTATAATTATCGGTTTTACAGTTTGTTGTAAAAGAAATTTTGATAGACCTCTAAACTGAGGCCAGTCGGTAGATATTATTACTATATCCACTCCGTTTTCAAAAGCTTTTTCATCGCTTTCCGCATAAATTATTTTTTCCGTTGCTGGAAAAACTTTTTTGAAATTATCCACAGCTGCCGGATCAAATAAAACAATTTTACCGACTTCTTTGTCCAATAATTTTTGCACAATCAATAAAGCCGGACTATTTCGTATATCATTGGTATCTCTTTTAAACGCTAATCCAAAAATAGCGACTTTTTTATCTTTCCAATCGACTTCTGCTTCAATTTCCGCCCTATCTAAAAGTAGATTTAATTGTCTTTTGTTGGCAGAATAAACTTCGTCGATAAATATGGTATTTTTCCCAACACTTTTTAGTTGAAATGATAACGATCGAGAATCTTTTATAAAACAACTTCCACCAGCATATAAACTATCATAAAATCCCCATTCTCCTATTCGAGCATCTGTGCTTAAAATTTTTCTTATATTTTCAAATTTAATACCTTTAAAAGATTCGCATGTTCTACCGACAACATCAAAACAAACCATTAGTTTATTAAACAAGCAAAAATTAGCCAATAATTTTCCGGCAGCCGCTTCTTTGGGATTAACTTCAATATAATACACCGACGGAGAATCATAAAAACGTTGATAGATTTTCCTGGCTATTTCAAAATCTTTTTCTGATTCAGCTCCAATAACTATTCTATCTGGTTTAAGCGAACCCTCTATAGCTTTTCCTTCGACTAAAAATTCAGGATTGGAAACAACACCAAAATTTATAACACCATAAGAAGTCAGTATTTCCTTCGTTTTTAAAACCATCTCAACCGGAACAGTACTTTTGTTGATAATGATAAAATAATTTGTTTGCTGTTCTTGATTACGAGTAACCAATTTTGACGCCATTTTATTTAAGGCGTCAAAATAATAAGACAAATCACTTTCCCCAGTCTCTCCTATTTCGGGTGTCGGTAAACACATAAACACCGCGTCCATCTCATCAAAAAAACTTTCCACCTCTTTATAATCGGAAGTAAATTTAATTCTTTGTCTATTTCTAATTATAATATCTCCAAGCCCTTTTTCAAAAAGACAGTTTTCTATTTCTTCCAAATTTTGCGAACCTAACGCTTTGATTTTGACATTATCTATATCATAAACCAAAACTTCATGCCCACTGTCTGCCGATACAGCTGCACTACAAGCACCAACAAAACCGGCTCCAATATACAAAATTTTCATAGTTGTAAAATGATAAAAAAGATGCTATATTTAACGAAGATTGTCTGAGAAATTATATCAAAAAAAATAATAAATTGAAAGATGTTGAAAACTATGTCAAATAAGCCAAAAATATTACATCTTATAACGGGTTTAGATTTGGGCGGAGCCGAACAAATGATGGTTGAAACTTTGCCAAAAATAAAAAATTTTACCCATATTGTTTGTTCATTGACTTCCAAAGGGTCGTTGGGTGAAAAATTGGAAAAAGAAGGCATCAAAGTTTTTTGTCTAAACTCCGGAAAATATTTTTCTTTATCTTCCGTAGTTTTATTTCGAAAAATTATTAAATCGGAAAAACCGGATCTTTTAGCTACTCGTCTTATACACGCAGATTTTTACGGTCGAATCTTCGGACGATTGTTCGGGATAAAAAATATAGTTTGTAGTTTAGAATCAGTACTTGACCAACCAAAATACGGAAAAATATTTTTCCTAGAAAGAATAACCGGATTTTTAGTAAAAAAATATTCAGCGGTATCCCAAGCGGTAAAAAATACTTACGTTTTAAAAGCTTCCATAGACCCCAAAAAAATTACGGTGATTCCCAACGGTATTGATTTGACCAAATTTCAAACCAATATCTCCAAAACAGAAACAAAAAACATTTACGGTTGGTCCGATAAATTTATTATCGGTTATGCCGCTAAAATGAGACCGGAAAGAAATCACAAAACTCTATTATCGGCCTTTGCGGATTTTAATAAGAAAATCCCCGGTTCCCTTTTGATATTAGCCGGAGACGGACCTGAAAAAGAAAACTTAATAACACAAGCGAAAAATTTAAATATATACGACTCGGTAAAATTTTTAGGAAATCGTAGTGATGTTCCACAACTACTCAGGGCTTTTGATTTATTTGTTTCTCCGTCTTCGTATGAAGGAATGTCAGTGGCTATTTTGGAAGCTATGGCTTGCGGATTACCAATAATCGCTTCCGACATAGAACCAAATCGAGAAATAATTGAGAACAATAAAAGCGGCTTATTAGTGCCGCCTTTTGATAAAAACATTTTGTTTGAAAAGATGCTTTATGTTTACAATTCACCGAAAGAAGCTCTGAAACTGGCAAGTGGCGCTAAAATTAAATCCTCAGAATATTCTCTGGAAAATACCGTGATAAATTTAGAAAAATTTTACACTCCCATCATTTGCCAAACACCAAAATCGTAGATATTTCCGTTGGATATCAAAAAAATTAGTAATAATATTCCGTAGAAAAATAAAACGGAATATTTTTTATTTATTATTTTTAAACGTTCAGTTATGTCAAAAATAGCGTAAGCCGCCGCAGGATAAACAAGCGGAAAAATCAAAAAAGTCAATGACGGACGAAAATATTTCATTCCGATAAAAAGCGCTAGGAAAGAAAAACAAAACAAAGCGGAAATAAGGTATTTGTGTTTAAGTTCTATTTTATACAAACCGTAAACAGCCAAAACGAGAGGAATAAGGAAAAAACCATAAACGACAGTGCCAAAAAAATTCGGTAAAGCTGTTAAAATAATATGCCCCATCTTGGCTACAGTCCAATATTCAGACTTTAAAAACCAGGTCCCTTGATCATAAGACGAAACATTGATCATCAAAAACGGCAACCCTAACCCTAAACGAACAAATAAATACCAAAGGACGGTCGGAATAAATTGTATAAAGACAAAAACCAAACCTTCTTTAATTCTTTTAAAATATATGGACAAAATTAAAATAAAAAGAATTAATGCTGCAATTTGTTTACCAAGCATCAAAAAACCAAATAATAGAGAAAATAATAACAATTTTGTAGAATTCGGTTTTTTGTAATATAACCACAGAAGAAACAACGCCGACATAACCACAAAAACTTCCATGGCCCCCGAACTTGTCGGTTGGTTTATCATAGAATGGCTGAATGGAGAAAATATAAATAAGACAGTACTTAAAAAACCGACTTTTTCCGATAATAATTCTTTGAATAATCGATATAAAAATAAGGCGGTAAGAAAAAACAAAACATAATTAACCGCCATAAAAGCGCCAAAAATCACCGGGTAATTCACCTGCCCCAACAAAAGTTGCGCCGGTTTAATCAACAGAAAAGCAAAAAAATTATAGAGAGGGTGATCTATATAAATATTTCTCTGCAAATACGACCAAGGCCAATCTTTGGCCAAAAACAAAAAACTCATTGAATCGCAAATAACTCGATAATTCGGGAAAAAAGTAAAAAACATTTTGGTCAAACCGACTTCACCGGAACTCACCGAAAAAATATTAGACATTCTCTCCGCATTGGTATTCAAAAAATAATCAGCTGAATGTTGACAGCTGTTATCAGCTTCAAAAGCGGGGAAAATAAAACTCAAAAAAAACTGAATTATGATTAATCCGGCTATAAACCAAGTTTTTTTATCTTTCAAAAAAGACATAACTTAAATATTTTGTTTTTTTCTCCATTCAACATACTTGTCTATACCTTCCCAAATATTATACTTGGGAACAAAACCCATATTTTTGGCTTTTGTAACATCAGCACAAAAACGAGACACTTCCCCAGGTCTAGACTGGGCATATTCCAC
>JAKLGL010000004.1 GCA_022710645.1 Patescibacteria group bacterium
ACCAATGAGCCTTATGCATTAGCAAAAATTGCCGGGATTAAGATGTGCCAGAGTTATAATCGTCAATATGGTACGAATTTCATTTCCGTGATGCCGGCAAATTTGTATGGTCCAAACGATAATTTTGATTTGGAAAAATCCCATGTTATTCCGGCGATGATCCGTAAATTTCACGAAGCTAAAATAAAAGGTGATAAAGAAGTTGTTCTTTGGGGTACGGGCACACCAAGAAGAGAATTTCTGTATGTGGATGATATGGCACAGGGTTGTATATTTTTATTACAAAATTTTAATCCCACCAAAGAACAAAGCGAAAAAGGGGAGATATTTGTCAATTTAGGCGCTGGGGAAGACATTACTATCAAAGATTTGGCGGAATTGGTGAAAAAAACAGTTGGTTATGAAGGAAATATTATTTGGAATACCGATAAACCTGATGGAACACCGGGGAGATTGATGAATAGTTCGAAAGTTTTCAATTTGGGTTGGAAACCAAAAAATAAATTAAAAGAGGGTTTGTCCTTAGTATATAATTGGTATTTAGAAAATAAAGATTAGATTTTATGGAAAAAATAAAAATTAAGGAGTATTTTGACAGTATCGCCGAGAATCGCGATAAGTGGAAAAACAAAGGAAAATATTATCATAAAGATATAGAAAAATTGGCTAAATTTTTGATACCTGAAAATGCTTCTGTTTTGGAAATAGGATGTGCTACGGGAGATATTTTGGCTTACTTGAATCCTAAAAATAATTTAGGTATTGATTTAAGTGAAAAAATGGTCAATGTGGCCAAAAGAAAATATCCGCATTTGAATTTTGAAGTAATGGATACGGAAAATCTTTCTTTGAACGGAAAATACGACTATATCATAATGTCTGATGTTGTTGGATTTTTGGAAGATATTCAAAAATCTTTTTTAAATGTAAAAAAGATTTCTCATAATGAATCACGATTTTTGATTACTTATTATAATTATTTATGGGAACCAGTAGTGAGGTTTGCGGAATTTTTTGGTTTTAAAATGAAAGCTCCTATTCATAATTGGTTAAGTGATAACGATGTGGAAAATTTGCTATATTTATCCGGATTTGAAATTGTTAAAAGAGGGGAGCGTCTTTTGTTTCCGAAGTATATTCCGCTTTTTTCCGCATTTTGCAATAAATATTTGGCAAAAATGCCATTTGTCAGAAAACTTTGTTTGGTAAAATATGTTGTAGCCAGAGTTGTACCCGACAGAAGTCCAGAGTGTGGTGTTACTGTTTTGATACCGGCTAGAAATGAAAAAGGGAATATTGAAGATGCTGTAAGACGTGTGCCGCAATTAGGTACACATACAGAAATCATGTTTGTTGAAGGTAATTCTACAGACGATACTTTGGAAGAAATAAAGCGTATTAAAGAAAAATATCCGGAAAAAGACATTAAAATTTTGGTGCAAGATGGCAAAGGTAAAGGAGATGCCGTTCGTAAAGGTTTTGACGCGGCAACTGGCGATATTTTGATGATTTTGGATGCGGATTTGACCGTTAGACCCGAGGAATTACCGAAATTTTACGAAGCCATAGTTAATGGCAAAGCGGATTTTGTTAACGGTTCACGTTTGGTTTATCAGCTCGAAAATCAATCTATGAGATTGTTGAATATTTTTGGTAATAAATTTTTTAGCCTGATGTTTAGTTGGCTTTTGGATCAAAGATTAAAAGATACGTTGTGTGGCACCAAAGTTTTGCGTAAACATAATTATCAAAGAATAAAAGAGGGTAGAAAATTTTTTGGTGATTTTGATCCTTTTGGTGATTTTGATTTACTTTTTGGAGCTGCAAAATTAAATTTAAAAATTGTTGATCTTCCCATAAGGTACCAAGCCAGAACTTATGGAACAACCAATATTTCCAGGTTCAAACACGGTTGGTTGCTTTTGAAGATGTGCGTTTTTGCTATGAAAAAAATAAAGTTTATTTAATTTATTTTATTATTATGATAAGCGAAAGACAACAAAATGAACTGAATCACGATAAACACATTCTCGTTCAAAGTGAAAAAGTTTGGGGGCGTGAAGGAAAGGCGGGAAAATTAAGAGTGGAAAGACGAGCAAAAATGATTGTAGATTACGGAAAAATAAATAAAGAAACCAAAATTCTTGAAATTGGTTGCGGTACCGGAACCCTCACGGAATTATTAGTAAAAACAGGAGCAAATATAGTAGCCACGGATATATTTCCTGAATTTTTGGACGCGGCCAAAAAAAGAACAAATTCCCCAAATGTTATTTTTCAATTAGCTGATGCTGAAAAGCTGGAAAATTTTCCCGATGAAAGTTTTGATGTGGTTTGCGGTCTTTCTATTTTACATCACTTGGATATAGAAAAAACTTTTGATAGTATAAAAAGAGTATTGAAAAATGGTGGTTGTTTGATTTTTTCTGAACCTAACATGTTGAATCCTCAGATAGCTTTGCAAAAAAATATTCCTTTTATCAAAAAAATGGCCGGTGATTCTCCGGATGAGACAGCTTTTTTTGTTTGGAAATTAAAAAATATTTTGAAAAACAAAGGATTTACAGATCTGAAGATTGAATCTTTTGATTTTTTACACCCGTCTATTCCTGACGGCTTAGCTATTTTTATCGATAAAGTAGGTAAAATTTTAGATAAAACTCCAATAATCAAAGAAATTGCCGGTTCGATATTTATCGGCGCGCGAAAATAATTATGTCCATCAAAAAAATAATAACAATTTTTTCGGTTTTGATAATGATCCAATTTTTCTTTAGCTTGGTTTTTTCTTCGCATAGTGATAATGAATGTTGGAAAAGTTTGGAAATAGCCGGTACTCATAAGGGTCGTTCCGTAGTCGGTTTTGATCAAAAAGTGTTAAATAAAATATCCGGTTTATTGAAAGATTATAGATTGAATTGCGACGCCGGGGGATATATGTTGTTGGCTCACGATTTTCCCGAAGATTATTTTCGCGGTCGAACGTTATTTATCAATCGTCCTTTGTATTCGTTTATTGTTAATATTTTAGCGTTGCCATTCCATTTAATCTCTAATTCATATTCTATAACGTTTGCTTCGGGATTATTGACCAATTGTTTACTGCTTTTGATCACTTGTTTTCTAATGTTCAAATTATTGATTAATTATTTTAGCGAAAGGGTCAGCTTAATTTCTTGTGTTTTGTTTATTTTTTCTCCGTTTACACACAGTTGGCTTGTGCAACCGGAAACAAATATCTTCGGCGCCTTTGCCGCAGTGGTGGTTTTATATATGTTGTATAATTATGTTTCCAAACCGTCTGTTAAGAAATTGATTATTTTTTCTTTTTTAAGCGGGTTATTATTGCTCGGTAAAATGAATGTGGCTTTGGGATTTTTTATAATCATATTAGGGTTATTTTTCAAAAAAATAAAGGAAGTTTTTATATTTGGTGTAATTTATTCTTTACCTACCATATTCTGGTATTTATTGGTAACTCAAATTTGGGGGTTGTCTTTTGGAATGCAAGAAGTTTCCAATTTTAACGTCGGGATTTGGATTTTTGACATCGTAAAATGGCCGTTAACCCAAACTGTTGCCGTTTTCTTAGATGTTATACCAAAGTTTATTAATTCTCTAATTTACGGTTTTTTCTTAATCCCGGTATTGTTTGCTTTGATTGGCTATCAAAGAGTTGAAATAAAAAATAAAAAAATAATTTCTTTTGGAATGTTATTGTCATATCTGATGCTTTTTTTCGCTTTAAATATTTATTTACCAAGACACGCTTTTTTGATGTTTCCGCTTATTTATCCTTTGGCTGTTTTGGGAATAGATTATGTTGGTGAATTATTATTAAAATATAAATATTTCAATTTGAAACTGTATTATTGGATTGTTTACGGACTTGTGGTTTTACCTTCTTTTCTTAATGTTATAGATATTTATAATAAACTAAACGTGCCTTATTCATAAAATTATGCCGGAAGATATTTTTTTGGATAAACCTTTGGATAAATTTATACGCTGGCTAAGATTTGATAACTTGATTCGAGAAATAACTCCGAACAGCGTTGTTTGTGATTTAGGCTGTGGAAAAGATTTAAAATTTTTGAGATATATCTCTTCCAAAATAGAAAAGGGGATAGGTATTGATAAAAATTGCGAAGATTTTCAGGAAGGAAAATTACAAAGAATAGGATTGAAAGTTGATGGAGACTTGCCTTTGGAAAAAGAATCAGTTGATATTGTAACCATGTCTGCTATTTTAGAACATCTTGAACACCCGGAAGATGTTTTGAAAGAATGTTATCGGGCGTTAAAAAAAGGCGGAAAAATTATTTTGACAACTCCTTCTCCTGTTGCTAAACCGATTTTGGAAATATTGGCTTTCAGGTTGAAAATAATTGATGCAGAAGAAATAAGAGATCATAAAAATTATTTCAGTAAAAAAGACTTAAAAAAAATCCTGATTAATTCTGGTTTTGAACAGAAAAATATTAAGGTTTCATCTTTTGAATTCGGTTTAAATAATAAAGCTGTCGCCATAAAATAAATAATTTATGAAAATTTCCATTATTATTCCGGTATATAATGAAAAATTAACATTACCTTTACTTTTGGATAAAATCAAAGCGGTCGATCTGAGTTCTCTACAGTTGGAAAAAGAAATTGTTTTGGTGGACGATGGATCTTTTGATGGAACTCGTGATTATCTAGCTACTTTACCTAAAGAATATAAAGTTATTCTTCATGATAAAAATTACGGTAAAGGACACGCTATCAGAACAGGTATCAAAGAGGTCACTGGTGATATGGTTTTAATTCAAGATGCTGATTTGGAATATGATCCCAATGAATATATTAAATTAGTCGAGCCGATTGTTAAGCAAGAAACTGAAGTTGTTTATGGTTCCAGAAATTTAAAAATCAACAAGAGATACAAATGGAGTTACTATTGGGGAGGTAGGTTTTTGAGTTATTTAGCGAATTTTTTATATGGTACAAATATTACCGACGAAGCTACCTGTTACAAACTTTTTAAGACTGAAATTATCAAAAAAATACCTTTAAAATGCGAAAAATTTGAGTTTTGTCCCGAAGTTACAGCAAAAGTGGCAAAAAGAGGTTGTAAAATTATCGAGGTGCCGATAAGTTATAATCCGCGTTCAGCTGATGAAGGTAAAAAAATTCGTTTAAGCGACGGAATTTCAGCTATTTGGACATTGATTAAATATAGATTCATTGATTAAAATATTATGTTTTTTGAAACGAATATTTTGAAGAAAATTTTTATTTTAGCTGCGCTTAATTTAATAGCGGTTTTATTGATATTCGGTTTACAGACAGACATGGATACCCCGACCTATGTAGCGGCGATAAATTATCTGAATAATCATGGAGAATTAGGAACTTCGTTGTTTCGTCTTTTGAAACCGTTTGGTCTTTTTGCGGCTTTGATTTTCACTTCTTTTTTAACTCCGGAGGTTTCTTTGTTAGTCTCAAATATTTTTTTCTATTTTGGTGCGGTTTATCTGATATATTTTATAACTTTTAAAATATATCAAGATAAAAAAACAGCTTTTTTTGCCAGTTTGTTTTTTATGACCGCTTATCCTCTGATGAGATGGGGTTTGGCGGCTTTGACGGATATGAGTGGTTGGTGTTTTTATTTGCTGGGTATTTACTTATCTCTTTATTTTTACGAAAACAGAAAAAATAAGTTAGTATGGCTAAATGGTTTTTTGGCCGGAGTCGGTATGTTTTTCAAAGAAACGGCGGCCGTCGGAGCTTTATATTTCGGTTCCGTTTTATTATTTGATAAATCTTTTTCTTGGTCGGAAAAAATCAAAGGTGTTTTAAAATATACGATAGCGTTTTTATCAATAATTGTTCCAATAAGTTTGATAATACTTTATAAATATGATTATACATTTATTCAGTGGTTTTCTTACGCTGAGAAAATTCAAATTCATTACACCTTTAAACAATCTTTAATCTATTCGGTAGAAAATCTCTTTGCTTTGATGTTCTTGGGATGGTTTTTCGTTTTTCGCGGCTTGATCAAAGTAATGCAAGATAAAAATATTAACAAGAATTTTTTGTGGGCGTTTATGTTGCCTTCACTTTCTTTTTTGATTTGGCCGTTTAGGGTGGTTAGGTTAATGTTTATCGCCGGTCCGGCATTGTGTCTATTGGCGGCCAGAGGATTGGAATTTGATACCAAGAAAAAACAATATTTTGCTTATAGTTTTTTGATTTTTGTTATTTTCTTTAATTACTTTTTTCCCAGATTTGTGGATTTGTCGATGTTACAAGATTTAATTGATTTGATTTTTTAATTTTTATGTTAAATTTGGAAAAAATTAAAAATAAAATTATAGTTTTTTTGAATTGGTTTCATAAACTTGTTTTTAAAACAGAAGCTAGTCCGGCTGTATTTAAATTTGTAAAAAATATAGGATATTCTGGTTTTGGAACAGTGGGTTATACTTTTATATTGTTTTTTGTTAATTTTTACGTTGTTAGATTTTTTGGTCCGGAGGAGTATGGAAAATATATTCTTTTGTTTTCAACCTTTAATATTTTATCCGTATCAATGTTGTTTGGATTAAATACTTCTCTAGTCAAATTCTTGCCGGAAGTAAAAGAGAATAAAGAAATTCAAAAAAAGATTGCAAGTTCCGGATTGGCAGGTATTTTATTGTTTTCAATTTTGTCTTGTTTATTATTTTATTTTTTTCAAGATACTTTTGCAAATTTATTAGGCGTACCAGTTGTCCTTTTCTTATTTTCTTTGCTTTATAGTATATTTGCCGTCATTAAAGGTTTCTTTGATGCTATTTTTAAGGGTAATCATGAGTTTAAAAAACAAGCTTTATTGTCTTTAATATATGCCTTGATTATATTGTTTTCTTTTTTTGTTCTTAATTATTTTTTCCATTATAAGTCTTATTTAATTTATGTTTTTGCCATTATTGTAGGTATAATATTTTATTGTTTATTTTCTTTGTTTGAATTTAGAAAATTACTATTTCCGTTTAGTTTTGAAAGAAAAATATTTTTTAAAATGATCGGTTACGGTTTTTTTAGTAGTTTATCTTCTTTGATTTGGCTGGCCATAGGAAGTTTAAATATTATTTTTATTAATTATTTTTTGGATATTAAAACAGTCGGTATTTTTGCTGTTTACTACGGGGCGTCAATGTTAATAGTCAGTAGGGCACTAGGTATATTTATCAATGTTTTTTTTCCAACAGCATCCGGAATTTCTGATAAGCATTATGTTAATAATAAATTGAATAAGTTGATGAAATTGGGTTTTTTACCAGGAATAATTTTAAACATGATAGTTATTATGATAATGTTGTTTGTTTATGGCGATGAATATCCTTTGAAGTTTGTTTGGATTCTTTTATTTTCTGTAGCATCCATTATTTATTCATATGCCAATATAAAATGGAACCTGATTGCATCTATTGATAATAGTTCTATGAGATATTGCACAAAACATTCTTTGATATCTTTGGTTTTATATTTATTTATTAATTATGTAAGTATTGTTAGTTTGGGAGTTATAGGTGCAGTTTTTTCTATGATTGTGAGTTCTGCTTATATTTATTTTGTTTGTGAATTTTATTTAAATTATGAGCTTGTTAAAATTAAAACAACAAATTAAATCCGACCTTTTTAGATATTACGGTGAAAATAGAATAAAAACTTTTTTTAAAGCATTGTTTTTAATACCCGGATTTAGATTTTCTTTTGTATTAAGATTTTGCGCTTATTTTAAAAATAAAAATATTTTTATTAGAACTATCTTTTTTTTCTCTAAAATTATTCTAATACATTATAGATATAAATACGGATTTGATATTTCCGAAAATACAAAAATAGGAAACGGATTTTGTTTGGGGCATTTTGGTGGGGTAGTTATCAATCCGGCAGCCACAATAGGAGACAACGTGAGTGTTGGACAAGGAGTTTTGATAGGAAAAAATCACCGGGGCGATAAAGCAGGTGTCCCTACTATAGAAGATGGAGTTTTTCTTGCTGCTCATTCTATAGTAATAGGCAATATAATTATTGGAAAAAATTCTTTAATCGGGCCAGGGACTTATGTAAATTTCAATGTACCAGATAATTCTATTGTTATCGGTAATCCCGGACAAATAGTATCTGACAAAGGTGTTTTTGGCGGATATGATGCTAAATATTATTATGAATGAATCTATGAAAATGACTTTATTTTTTACCGAAGGAGTTTCAATACAAATTTGGGACAAAGTAGGAATGTTGGATAGGGAAATAAAGCCTTACAATATTTTGGCGGAAAATTTTGAAAAAATATATTTTATCACATATGGTGATGAAAAAGATTTAGAATATAAGAAATATTTGCACAAAAATATTGAAATATTGCCAAAAAAATCGAAATTACCATCAAAAATTTATAGTTTGTTTTTGCCCCTTATCTACAGAAAGGAATTGTCGTCTTGTGGTGTTTTCAAAACAAACCAAATGCAAGGTTCTTGGACGGCGTTGATAGCTAAAATGTTGTATGGTAAAAAACTGATAGTGCGTTGCGGATATCAATGGTCGCAATTTTCAAAAGGTTGGGGGTGGGGTTTTTGGAAAAAAATGATAGTTTTTATGATAGAAAAAGTTTCTTATTATTTTGCCGATAAAATTATTGTAACCGCGGAACCGGATGTTAATTATATAATAAAAAGATATAATATAAATCAAAATAAAATTGTTATTATTCCGAATTATATTGATGATAATATTTTTAAAAAAATAGAATTACCAAAAGAAAGGGATTTGGTGTTTGTCGGGCGTTTGGAAAAACAAAAAAATCTAGATGCTTTACTGGAAGCTTTGATAAATACAAAAAATTCATTGACTATAGTAGGAAAGGGTTCTCTGGAAAAGGAATTAAAAGAAAAAGCTTCTATCAACGGTCTTGATGTTAAATTTGTAGATAAAATACCAAACGATAAGATCCCGGAATTATTAAATAAACACAAGATATTTATTTTACCTTCTTTTTATGAAGGTAACCCGAAAACATTATTGGAAGCCATGAGTTGTGAAATGCCGGTTGTCGGTGCTAATTCTCCAGGAATAAACAATGTTATAGAAGATGGAGTTAACGGAATACTTTGTGAGTTAGACCCAAATGCTATCAAAAACGCTTTAAATAGATTAATAAAAGATCAAAGTTTGATGGATAAAATCGCAAAAGGAGCCAAGAAATATATTTTAGATAAATGTGTTTTAAAATTAGCTGTTCAAAAAGAAAATATTCTATATTCTGAAATAATTAAGTAAAATATTATGCAAGTTTTTTTTGATAAAAACAATTTTCGATTAATAATGATTAAACAAAAAGCAGATGAAAATTATTGGGAAAATCACTGGATAAGTGAAAGTGTAGAAAAACAAGTAAAACTTGGTTTACAAGATAAAATAATAAAAAAAATAACCGAAAAATATTTATTTAAAAAACAAAGAGTTATTGATGCTGGATGTGGGATAGGGCAGACAGTTTATGCTTTGGAAAAATATGGTTTTGATTCATACGGTATAGATTTTGCCAAAGAAACAATTTTGAAAACAAAAGAAATTTTTCCCGAATTAAAAATTTACGTTCAAGATGTGAGAAAAATGGATTTTCCGGATAATTTTTTCGATGGTTATTGGTCTTTGGGAGTAATAGAACATTTTTGGCAAGGGTATGATGAAATTATCAAAGAAGCCTACAGAGTTTTAAGACCAGACGGTTTTATGTTCTTAACCGTTCCGGCCATGTCTCCATTACGACGGTTAAAAGCTATTTTGGGTTTTTATCCAATTATGGATAGTGGAAAAAATAGTGAACCTGCTGATTTTTATCAATTTATGCTTGATCCGAAAAGCTGTATTGAAAAAATAGAAAAGCAAGGATTTAAATTTTTACAAGGAAATTACTATGGGGCAGTCAAAGGTATAAAAGATGAGACTAAATGGTTAGAACCGATTATGAAGAAAGTTTATAGTGGTAATAATATTTTTTACAAGGGTATTAGATTTTTAATTAATTTTTTATTTGATAGATTTGCCGGACACATGTATTTGTTTGTTTTTAAAAAAGTATGCCAAAAATAACCGTCTTGATGAGCGTTTACAACGATGCAACATATTTATCTCAAGCGATAGATAGTATTTTAAATCAATCTTTTTGTGATTTTGAATTTTTGATTTTTAATGATGGCTCGACGGATGATTCAAAAGAAATTTTGGAAGAATTTGCCAAGAAAGACAATAGAATAAAATTAGTCCATCAAGAAAATATCGGTCTTACCAAAACGCTAAACAGGGGATTGTCTATGGCGCGAGGAGAATATATTGCCAGGATGGACTCTGATGATATCGCTACTCACGATCGTTTAGAAAAAGAAATTAATTTTTTGGATAATCATAAAGATGTTGTGGTGGTCGGCAGTTTTACGCGAGTTATCGATGAAAACGGAAAAGTTGTAGGGTCTCATCAACCAGCTGTGACAAACAAAGACATTTTAAAATTTAGTTTTTTTTCCGGACAATTAGCCCACCCTAGTGTAATGTTTAGAAAAAAAGAGATTTTGGAACTTGGAGGTTATGATGAAAGCGTGAAATATGCTCAAGATGCCGATTTGTGGTTTAGGGTGATGAATAAATACAAAGTCGCCAACATCCCCGAATATTTGTTGTTATGGCGTAAGACACAAAGCGGTATTGGAACGGAGAAATTAAAAGAACAAATGGCTTACGCGCAAAAAGCTAAAGTTCAAGCGATCCAAAACGGTCTTTACCCTAAATTTTATTTTATTTTTTTAATTTGGCCATATTTACGCGGTTTTATTCCACAGGGGTTAAAAGAATTTTTTAAAAAATTATTAAAATAATTTCTATGGTTTTATCGATTATTATTACTTGTTTTAATGAAGCGAAAACGATAAAAGAAAATTTAAACAGAGTAGAACAAACAATTTTGCCGCAAAATATTTCCAAAGAAATTATTATTGTGGATGATTGTTCCACTGATGGTTCGCAGGATATTTTAAGCAGTTTGGATAAAACCAAGTATAAAATTGTTTTTCTCGAAAAAAATACTGGAAAAGGAGGAGCTTTGCGAAGAGGAATATCTGAGGTTACCGGAGATTATGCTGTTGTGCAAGATGCTGATTTAGAGCTTAATCCTGATAATTTGTCTAAACTTTTAGAACCGTTGTTGGCGAATAAAGCAGATATGGTTTTGGGTTCAAGATTTTTGGGAAAATCTCTCGTTTACTTCAATAAAAAATATTTTAAATATTTTTTGGCCAACAAATTGATTACATTGTTTTTTAATTTGTTTTTCTTTGTTTGGTTGACAGATGTCAATTGTGGCTACAAAATGTTCAAAACTCCTATTTTAAAACAGTTGGATATTACCGCCAATAGTTTTGATATTGAGGTTGAAATACTTGCTAAATTGATTAAAAAAGGATATCATATTTGCGAAGTTCCTGTTGATTATTTTCCAAGAACGACTGCTGAGGGTAAAAAAATTCGTTTAAAACACGCTTTTTTAATGTTAAAAACTATAATTAAAAATAGATTTAATTAATTTATGAAAATACTTATTACCGGAGGACTTGGTTTTCAAGGAGTACATTTAACCAAACATTTTTTAAGTTTGGGTCATGAAGTTACGGTATTAAACACTTTAAGTGATCACTCTTTGAGTCATCTGAATATTTTGGATAAAGAACCACGAATCGTTTGGGGTAGTGTCACTGATAAAGAATTGGTGTATAAAACCGTTCGTGAGCATGATGTGGTTTTTCATTTAGCCGCCCATATCAATGTTGATGAATCTATAAAAAATCCTCAAGTTTTCTTTGATGTGAACATTAACGGTACGGTAAATATTTTAGAAGCTGTTCGTAGTGTCGGAAATCGTCTTATTTATGCCAGTACTTGCGAAGTTTATGGTGTTTCTCCCGAACGAGAAGTTATAAACGAGGAAGATGAGTTGCGTCCGCACAGTCCTTATGCGGCATCCAAAGCTGCGGCTGACAGAATTTGTTATTCTTATTATAAAAGTTACGGTTTGGATGTCTCTATCGTGAGACCGTTCAATATTTTTGGTGAAGGACAAAAAGAAGGTCAATTTGGAGCTTTGATTCCGATTTTAGTTAAAAGAGCTCTTAAAGGCGAAAATTTGCAGGTTTTCGGTAGTGGTTCGCAAACCAGAGATTATTTGTATATTGATGACTTGGTCAGGGCTTATGATCTAGTTCTGAATTCCAAAAATACCGCCGGTGAAGTATTTAATTTTGGCACCGGAGCCGAAACCTCGGTAAAAGATATCGCCGAGTATATTGCCAAAAAAATGGGTGTTTCC
>JAKLGL010000005.1 GCA_022710645.1 Patescibacteria group bacterium
TGCAATCCGGAAACCGCGTTCTCATTCGGTCTGCGAATAACCCAATGATGGTGGCGTTATGGTTTGGAATTTTAAAAGCGGGTGGAATTGTCGTTGCAACCATGCCTTTGTTGCGTTCGAAAGAATTAACAACTATCATCGACTGTGCCGAAATATCCCACGTGTTTTGTGACATTGCATTGGAAGAAGAAATGAATCACGTGCATTCCGATTTCTTAAAAAGAGTCTGCAAATTTTGTGGTTCTGAAAGTGGCACTTCCGAATTGGAAAACTTAGCAATGAACAAACCCAAAACGTTTGATAATTTTCACTCAAAATCAGATAGTGTTGCCTTAATCGGATTTACTTCCGGAACGACGGGTTTGCCTAAAATGACGGCTCATTACCACAAAGATATTTTGAATAGTTGTGAAGCGTTTCCAAACTATTCGCTTCAACCGACACCAAATGATATTTTTACCGGTAGTCCGCCACTAGGTTTTACTTTTGGTTTGGGTGGATTGGTTTTGTTTCCTTTGTATTTTGGAGCTTCTACTTTTTTAATCGAAAAACCTACACCGGATACTTTATTGGAAGCTATTCAGGAACATAAAATTACTATTTGTTTTACGGCTCCAACGGCTTGGAGAGTTATTACTACCAAAGTAAAAGAGTACGATGTTTCCAGCCTTCGCAAATGTGTCTCTGCCGGAGAAACGTTACCTTTAAAAGTCTGGGAAGATTGGTACAATGCCACCGGTTTAAAAATTATTGACGGCATTGGAGCAACCGAAATGTTGCATATTTTCATCTCATCCAATGAAGGAAATATGAAACCCGGAGCAACCGGAGTCGCCATTACCGGATATGAAGCGAAAATTATTGATGCGAACGGAAATGAAGTTGCCAGAAATGAACCCGGCCGTTTAGCCGTTCGCGGAATCACGGGCTGTAAATACTTGAATCGGACTGAAAAACAGCAAGAATACGTTCAAAATGGTTGGAACATTACCGGAGATATTTTCAAACAAGACGAAGACGGTTACTTCTGGTTTGTGGCTCGTGGCGATGATATGATCATTTCTTCCGGATATAATATTGCGGCAATTGAAGTAGAATCCGTACTTTTAACCCACGAAGAAATTTTGGAATGTGCCGTAGTTGGCTTGCCAGATGATGAACGTGGCATGTTGGTTTGTGCTCATATTGTTCTAAAAGATACATCTAAAGCAACAGATAATATGAAAAACCATATTCAGCACTGGTTCAAAGAAGTAGCTGCTCCGTATAAATACCCTAGAGTGATTTATTTTACAGAGGTTTTACCAAAAACGGAGACAGGGAAAATACAACGGTTTAAGTTGAAGTAATAAATAGTTACATGGAATATATAAATAAATTTAAAAAAAATAAACTTTATCAACTAATGTACTTATTAGTTTGTTCTGTTGTATTATACTTTTTTGAAAAGGAATTATTTTCAATAGCAGTAATTGTTCTCTATGTATTGTCATTAGTTTTTTCAAACAGTTTATTATATGGAATAGAAATTACATCTGATAATTTCATTTTTAAAACCTATTCTTTGTTTTACCATAAAAAAGAATTAATTATAAACAAAAAAGACTTTATTTCAATAAAATATAACAATGAAAATCTTTATGGGAATGATGCTTTAGAAATTACTTACAAAGGAGAATTTACAGCAGTTAAAAGAGATTTTTTTATCAATTCTGCACCATGGGATGAACTAAGCCAAACCATTATTTTTTTAAAAAATGTAGAGTCCAATACTATTGAAAACATACAACCGACAACCGACAACTAATTATGAACTACTTCACCAAACAAGAAAAAATAAAATTCAAACACATCGACTACGCTGGTATTGTGTTCTATCCACGCTTTTTAGAAATGCTCAATGATTTAGTCGAAGATTGGTTTGAAGAAGCTTTAGATAGACCTTTTTCAAAAATGCACGAAACGAATGGTATTCCAACCGTAGATTTGAAAATACAATTCAAAAATCCCGCACGACTGGGAGAAGTTTTAACCAAAAAATTATGGGTAAAAGATATTGGTTTTGCTTCTGTTTTATGCGGCTTTAAATTCGTCAATGAAAAAGAGTTGACCGTTTTAGAAGGCGAAGTAACCCTCGTCAACGTAAAAATAGCTGATGACCGTGAAAAAATCAAAGCAGAAGGTTTTACAGAAGAAATGAAAAATAAAATTATGAATTACAAATTATGAATTACGATTTAATCTCGTTTTCAATTCATAATTCGTAATTTTAAATTCGTAATTAAAAAACTATGAACTTTCCAAAATTCAAAGCCGCCGCCGTCCAAACCTCCCCCGTATTTTTAAACGTGGAGAAAACCATTGAAAAAGCGATATCTTTTATCAAAGAAGCCAGTTCAAACGGAGCTCAATTAATCGCTTTCCCGGAAGTGTTTGTCGCCGGATATCCCTATTGGAATTGGATTATGACTCCGGTTCAAGGTAGCAAATGGTACGAACAATTATATAAAAATTCAGTCGCCGTAACGGATGAATCCATGAAACCCTTATTTCAAGCAGCAAAAGATTTCAATTTGCACGTTGTTATTGGTATCAACGAACGTGGCGATAGTTATGGCGAAATTTACAATACCAACCTCATTATTGA
>JAKLGL010000006.1 GCA_022710645.1 Patescibacteria group bacterium
ATTATTAATTCTTAAACAATAAAAAACTTGTAAATACCAAAAATAGTTGAATAATAAAAAGTAATAACCCAAACACCAATCCTCGTTTGCCCGATTGCAACAAAGCTGCAAAACTTACTCTAAGTCCAATTGCAATCATGGCAAATGTTAAAATTATTTTTCCAATTTCTGAAGCACCGTCAATAACCAATTTTGGGAAATCAAAAATAGATACAGCAATTGTTATTGCGATAAAAGCCCATAAATACCATGGTAATTGAAGGTATTGTTTCCAATTTTTACCGGAATTTCGTTGCGTGAGATAATTAAAGAAAATCAATCCTGGTGAAAGCAGTGCTACTCGTGCCAATTTTATGGCTAATGATTGTTCCCCAATTTCAGAAGTCATAGCATATCCGGCTCCCACTACATTGCCCACAGAATGCAACGTTCCTCCAAGAATCAAGCTACTGTGCAACGTTGAAAAAGAAAAAGCAGTTAACAAAAGGGGTAAAACTAACATTCCAATCGTTCCGTATAAATTCACAACTGCCATTGCCACCCCAACATCTTCTTTATTTTTATTAATGCTAGGAGCTAAAGCTGCGATGGCACTAGATCCACAGATTGCAGTCCCAAAACCCACTAACCATCCTACAGAACTCGGACAATTCATTTTTTTTGCTAAATAAACCGTGATGAGTAACATTGAAAAAACGACAAATCCTATAATGATAAAACTTTCCCAACCCAATTTTCCCATATGGGTATAATTGATGCCAAAGGCTAAAAAAACAATCGATAATTCAAGCATTTTAGATCCCATAAAAGCAATTCCGGGTTGAAAATAAAGCGGAATTTTTACTGTATTTCCTAGTACAATTCCAAATAATAAACCCAGAAGAATGCTGTTTAAAAAAGAAAAAAAGTGTGTTGATATGAACACAACGATTGCTATTGCGAGTGTAAATAAAATACCGGAAAAATTAGTTTTTTGTATCATTTTTTATGAAAAACACAAAAGATAAAATGCTGTTCTGATTGCATAGGCGTAATATGAATTATTTCACGGAAGTTAACCAATTCAAAATTACGTTCAAAAACGGCACTCATTTCTTTTTCATTATATTGTTTTATTTCAATCCCTGAACATTTTAACGGACCATTTTTTGAAAAGGTTCCAATAACCATTATTCCCTTTTCAGAAATACTGTCAGCTGCAATTTCAGCATATTTTTTTATATCACTAGGTTCAGTCAGAAAGTGAAAAACAGCACGGTCATGCCAAAAATAATATTTTTTGGAGGATTTAAATTCAATAATATCTGATGCAATCCAATTTACATTTTTCGCTTTAGATTCTAAACGATTCTGTACTCTTTGCAAGGCCTTTTCTGAAATATCTAACACACTAATATCTGTATAATTTTGCTTCAAAAGAAAATCAACAAAATAACTATCTCCACCCCCAATATCAATAATCGCTTTATCGTTTGTAATACCAAATTCTGATAGGATAGTTAAACTTACTTCCGGAACAGGCTGATACCAACTAACTTCTTCAAATTTTTTGGTTTCATAAATAGTTTCCCAATGTTGTTTTCTTGTTTTTTCCATATTACAAAACTAATTCTTTCAAAATGATATAAAAACCCATTATTAAAACAAACCAACCAAAACCGGTTTTCAATTTTTCACCGGAGATAAATTTTGAGATATAATTACCAATAAAAATTCCAACCACAGAGAACAAAGAAAAGAAAAATAATAAATTCCAATCAAAATCCCGATTAGAACTTAAATCTCCCAAAAAACCAATTAATGATTGTGATGCAATTATCAATAAAGATGTTCCAACCGCAATTTTCATGGGTGTTTTAGCCAAGAAAAAAAGTGCGGGAATAATTAAAAAACCACCACCCGCTCCCACAAAACCAGCCACAAGTCCAATCCATAACCCTTGAAAAATGATTTGAAAAAAATTAATTTCTCTTTTGGTTTCAACATCAATTATTTTTATTGGTTTTATCATTCTAATGGAGGCAAAAATCATAACTATTGCAAACAATATCATTATAAAAACTGATTTTGTTACAGAAAAAGAAGGCGTTGAAAAAAGAACATCCGGAATGTTTGGAACAATATATTTACGAGTAATAAAAACAGCTAAGATTGTTGGAATTCCAAAAAGAAGGACTTTTTTAAAATCCACTAACTTTTGTCTGGCCTTTTGAATGCCACCTACTAAAGCAGTAACACCCACTATAAATAAAGAATATGCTGTTGCTAAAACAGGTTCCACCTTTAAAATATAAACTAAAATTGGCACCGATAGAATTGAACCGCCACTTCCAATCAAACCTAATGAAATACCTACCAATATTGCCAAAA
>JAKLGL010000007.1 GCA_022710645.1 Patescibacteria group bacterium
TATCCTTTTTGAATTCATTGCGGTTGCAACGTATCAAAAACGAAATGTTGCAGGCCGCTAAACAGGGTGAAGTTTATCATTTGTGGTGGCACCCGCATAATTTTGGAAATCATCCAACGGAATCGATGGTTGTTTTGCATGAAATTGCTTCGTGGTTTACTTTATTACACGAAAAATATGGTATGGAGTCAGTACCCATGAAGGACTTAACCTCAGCAAACCAGTAACTTGAATAAACCAGCTAACATTTTTGATTTTTCTACCTTTTGGGTTTCATTACAACAACCTGACAGTAGCATTTTTAAAACTACTTTGTTTCTATGGCATTTTATTTTTGTTTTTATCGCCTGGAATGATCGTGTTACCCGAGGATTTTCAGATGCTCATTATTATTGGGCTGAAAATTATTCTCTGGCTGAAAAAAGTTGGTTTTCTTTTTTTAGTTATGGAACCGACTTTGTGGTTTGGCTTAATTATCCTTTTATTAAATTGGGTATCCCTTTTTTAGGCGGATTTATTTTATATGGTCTTATTGGGTATTTTGCCTTTTTAAACTTTATTCATTGGATTACTCTTGTGCTTGGTACTTCGGTGAAATTTGGAAAATTTAACCTTTTGCTGTTGTTGTTTTTTTGGCCAAATTTGCATTATTGGACGGCTGTTTTAGGCAAAGAAGCTTTAATTTTTTGGAGTCTTTCCGTTTTGTTTTTGGGGTTTACCACACAACAATTCAAAAATCTTTCTTTTGTGATTGCCGTTTTATTGTTGCCGGTGATTCGACCTCATGTTGGATTATTATTGCTTGTCGCCGGAGGGCTAGCCTATTTAATTACTTCAGAAACACCTTTCCGTACAAAATTAAAAAAAGTCTTTTTTCTTTTGCCATTTGCCGTTATATTGCTTTATATGGTTTTGAGGCTGTCTGAAATAAGGTATCTTGATTGGGAACGCATCGTTCGGTTCAACAGAGGTTCTGTCTTGTCTTTCAGTGATTCGGGGTCTTATGTACCTATGGAAACTTATTCGTGGTTTTATCGCATGATTTCTTTTTATTTCCGCCCTTTTTTATGGGAAGCTACTTCCTTTAGAACCGTTATTGTTGGGCTAGATAATTTAATTTACCTTATTTTGCACGGGATTGCTTTGGTTTTTTTATATCGCTATTATGCAAAGCTTAAACTAATACGCTTGCCATTTTGGTGGTATACTGCTGTTTTTTTTAGTTTGTTTTGTGGGATGGTCTTTATTTATCGCTATGCCAATTTTGGTATTTTTATGCGTACCAAAATTATGTATGCTCCCTTTATGGTTGTCGCGTTACTTTGGTTAAGTTTGGAATTAAAAAATATAACTGTTTTAAATAAAAGCAAAAATTGACTACACACAAAAAAAAATTAATACGTATCACTACGGTTCCACTTTCTTTAGATAAATTATTGGAAGGACAGTTGCGTTTTATGCAACAGCATTTTGAAGTGACTGCGATTTCATCTGAAAAGGCGTACTTGGAAAAAATCGGGAATCGGGAAGGTGTTAGCACCCATCATTTGGAAATGACCCGACAAATCACCCCTTTCAGTGATTTGATTTCCTTAGTTAAACTTACTTTCTATTTTTTTAAAGTCAGACCGGATATAGTGCATTCGCACACGCCGAAAGCCGGTATTGTGGGTATGGCCGCTGCTTTTTTAGCCCGTGTTCCGCATCGTTTTCACACAGTCGCCGGTTTGCCTTTGTTAGAAGAAACAGGTAATAAAAGAAAGATGCTCGATTTTGTGGAAAAACTAACGTATTTATTTGCTTCTCGGGTATATCCCAATTCGAATGGATTGAAAGAAATTATTCTTCAAAACGGATATTGTAAGGCTTCAAAATTGAAAGTATTGGCCAACGGCAGTACGAATGGCATCAATACTACTTATTTTTC
>JAKLGL010000008.1 GCA_022710645.1 Patescibacteria group bacterium
AGGGGTCCGCTGTGTCAAAGATCGTTAAATATCAAAATGAAAGCAAATCACAACGAAAACACTGTTTATTGAACACCCGTTTTTGCTGTGTCAAAGATCGTTAAATATCAAAATGAAAGCAAATCACAACAATGACGGCTAACGATGGTGCTATGATTAGGCTGTGTCAAAGATCGTTAAATATCAAAATGAAAGCAAATCACAACTAACCTTGCGTTTTCGCGCCTTTCGGTTTCGCTGTGTCAAAGATCGTTAAATATCAAAATGAAAGCAAATCACAACTAAGCGCATACAGTTGATAGAGCGAAAGATGCTGTGTCAAAGATCGTTAAATATCAAAATGAAAGCAAATCACAACCCAAGCATTGCTTTTGTTAGTATCTCGCTTGCTGTGTCAAAGATCGTTAAATATCAAAATGAAAGCAAATCACAACACCCGAAGGTCAAGGCGAAACAGGTGGTAAGCTGTGTCAAAGATCGTTAAATATCAAAATGAAAGCAAATCACAACGGCATACCCATAATAGAGGCATACACCAACGCTGTGTCAAAGATCGTTAAATATCAAAATGAAAGCAAATCACAACGGACCGCGACATAAACACATATCGAAACAAGCTGTGTCAAAGATCGTTAAATATCAAAATGAAAGCAAATCACAACCGGTAGCAGGCGTATCACAAACAGCAAAAAGCTGTGTCAAAGATCGTTAAATATCAAAATGAAAGCAAATCACAACGGTGGCCGGTGTTTGTTCCTGGGCGAGTGTGCTGTGTCAAAGATCGTTAAATATCAAAATGAAAGCAAATCACAACGGCGGGTAGTTATTACATATTAAATATTAAGCTGTGTCAAAGATCGTTAAATATCAAAATGAAAGCAATTCACAACAAACCCAGTTAAACATACGCAGGATTGAAGGCTGTGTCAAAGATCGTT
>JAKLGL010000009.1 GCA_022710645.1 Patescibacteria group bacterium
CGCTGATGGAAAGTGGAATGACAATCTGCTTGCCCAAGCAGAATGTGGTGCAAGTTGCAAAATTGTGTCGTGATGAAATCAAAACGATAAAGCCCCTACCCGGGGCTTTATCTTCGTATCAGTCAAATTGACTATTGCCTTTGGGGAAAAACTAAGGCGAAAGAAAGGCCCCTTGCGGAGCCTTCCTGTTTTTTAAAGTACTGAGAATTTTTTAACCAATTCTGAGAACCTACATCAGATCAGATGTCGATCCGTGCGTTCAAGGCATTGGATTCGATGAAGGCCCGCCGCGGTTCGACGAGTTCACCCATCAGCGTAGTAAAAATCTCGTCAGCCGCAATGGCGTCGTCGATCTGGACGCGCAACAGCCGGCGCGCCTTGGGATCCATTGTCGTTTCCCAAAGTTGTTCCGGGTTCATTTCACCGAGGCCTTTGTAGCGCTGCTTGCTGATTCCGCGTTCAACGTCGGCAAGCAGCCATTTCATCGCATCGCCGAAATTGCTGACGACCTGTTTTTTCTCGCCACGTGCCATGAAAGCGCCGCTGCCGAAAAGATCGGCCAAGGTTTCGGCGGTACGGCGCAGTTGCATGAAGTCGCCGGAAAGCAGCAGGTCTTCGTCGATCAGGCCCACCTTGAGAT